>NZ_JAPSHI010000001.1:323048-494405 GCF_031180005.1 Paenarthrobacter sp.
CCGCCGGCGCCCCCCCCCCCCCCCGCGGGGGGGGGGCCCGCCGTCGTTATTGACGCTGTTGCCGTATCAGTTGGCCGGGTAGTTGCGCTCCGGCTCCCCTGTGTAGAGCTGCCGCGGGCGGCCGATCTTGGTCTGGGGATCGTTGATCATTTCGCGCCACTGGGCAATCCAGCCCGGGAGGCGTCCAATGGCGAACAGGACGGTGAACATCTTCTCCGGGAAGCCCATGGCCTTGTAGATGAGGCCGGTGTAGAAGTCGACGTTCGGGTACAGCTTGCGCTGGATGAAGTAGTCGTCAGCCAGTGCCTTCTCTTCAAGGCGCATGGCAATGTCCAGCAGTTCGTCGTTGCCGCCGAGCTTGCCCAGAACTTCGTGTGCCGTTGCCTTGATGATCTTGGCACGGGGATCGTAGTTCTTGTAGACGCGGTGTCCGAAGCCCATGAGGCGGACGCCGTCTTCCTTGTTCTTGACCTTCTCCATGTAGTCCTCGGGCTTGATGCCGTCGGCTTGGATCTGGCGGAGCATCTTCAGCACGGCCTCGTTGGCGCCGCCGTGGGCGGGGCCGAAGAGGGCGTTGATGCCGGCGGACACCGACGCGAAGAGGTTCGCATTGGACGAGCCCACCAGTCGCACGGTGGACGTGGAACAGTTCTGCTCGTGGTCCGCGTGCAGGATGAGCAAAAGGTCCAGGGCCTTCACGACCACGGGATCCATTTCGTACTGCTCGGCGGGGAGGCCGAAACTAAGGCGCAGGAAGTTCTCCACCAGGTTCATGGAGTTGTCCGGGTAAAGCATCGGCTGGCCGATTGACTTCTTGTGCGCGTAGGCAGCGATAACCGGGAGCTTGGCCATGAGGCGGATGGTGGAAACTTCAACGTGCTCCGCGTTGAAGGGATCCAGCGAGTCCTGGTAGAACGTGGACAGCGCCGAAACAGCCGAAGAAAGCACCGGCATGGGGTGGGCGTCACGCGGGAACCCACCGAAGAAGCCCTTGAGCTCTTCGTGTAGGAGCGTGTGGCGGCGGATGCGCTGATCGAACTCTTCCAGCTCCGTGGGAGTGGGGAGGTTGCCGTAGATCAGCAGGTAGGAAACTTCGAGGAAGCTCGAGTGCTGCGCGAGCTGCTCAATGGGGTAACCGCGGTAACGCAGTACACCTGCGTCGCCGTCGATGTAAGTGATGGCCGAGGTGGTGGCCGCTGTGTTCATGAAGCCGGGGTCGTAGGCGACGGCGCCCGTCTGCTTCAGCAGCTTGGAAACGTCATAACCTTCGTTTCCTTCTACAACCTTGATGCGCGGCAGTTCGAGTTCGCCGCCGGCATGGCGCAGTGTCGCGCTGGTGGTCTCAGTCATGGAGTCCCCTTCATGAGGCCTCAGGGCCTCTATCGAACGCTTGTCCAACAACCTTCTGGTGTCGCCGCCTTCGGCCCTACTGTTGCAGGGCTCCAACGGCCGAAGTGCTTTCTTAGAGAAGGCCACCATTGATAGTCAGTTAAAAAGCTACCGCCAGTAACCCTACGGAACTAATCCGTACCGTCCGGTTACTGGCGGAATGACGCTATTAGTGGTGCAAGTCACAGCATTGTTATGAGGCCGTGCCAAGCCGTTCAACAGCGGCGTCAATTCGCTCGTCGCTGCCGGTGAGCGCCACTCGGATAAAGCCATTTCCGGCATCTCCATAGAAAACGCCCGGGCCTACAACGATGCCAAGTTCTGCGAAGCGGGCTACCGTGTCCCACGTGGCTTCGCCGGCGGTGGACCAGAGGTACAGGCCGGCCTTGGATTCGTGGATTTTCAGTCCAAACTTCTCCAGCGCCGGCACGATCCTCTCGCGGCGTCCGCGGTAAAGGTCCTTCTGGGCCAGGACATGGCCGGCATCGCCCAAAGCGACGCGCATGGCTTCCTGCACAGGGTAGGGAACGATCATGCCCGCATGTTTGCGGCTGTTGACCAGATTGGCCATGATCGCCGAATCTCCGGCTACGAACGCGGCACGGTACCCGGCAAGGTTGGACTGCTTGCTGAGCGAGTAGACGCATAGCAAGCCATCAGTGGAACCACCGGTAACCCGGGGGTCCAGAATGCTGGGGACAGCTTCGCCACCACGCTGGGCATCCCATTCGCCCCAGCCCAGCTCTGCGTAGCACTCGTCAGAGGCCACCACTGCTCCGAGCTCACGGGCCTGGCCGACTATCCGTTGGAGCGACTCGATGTCACGGACGCTGCCTGTGGGATTGCCCGGTGAGTTGATCCAGACCAATCGGACCTTCGCGCGAGTGTCGGGATCGAGTTCGTCCAGATCGTCAGCGGCAACGGCCGTGGCACCTGCCAATGAGGCGCCGATGTCGTAGGTCGGGTAGGCAACTGTGGGCCGCACAACGACGTCGCCCGCGCTCAAACCCAGCAGGAACGGCAACCACGCCACGAGCTCCTTGGAGCCCACGGTCGGCATGACGTCTTTGGGGTCCAGTCCCGGGACGCCACGACGCTTGGCGAACCAGGCCACAATTGCTTGCCGCAAGGCCTGCGTACCGTGAACCGTGGGATAGCCGTGGGCGTCGGCAGCGTTGGCCAGAGCCTCGCGGATCAACCCGGGAGTAGGGTCCACCGGCGTTCCGATGGAGAGATTCACTGCCCCGCCAGGGTGCTTGGCGGCCGTGGCGACATACGGCGCCATGGCCTCCCACGGATAGTCAGGCAGGTTCAGGCCGAAAGCGGGCGCCGCTGAAATCAAAGAAACTACCGCCTAGTGGTCTTGGTTCTGTGGGGGCAGTGCAGCAATGTACGGGTGGTCCTTACCCGTGTTACCGATCTTGGCGGCACCGCCCGGGGAACCGAGGTCGTCGAAGAACTCCACATTGGCCTTGTAGTAGTCGGCCCATTCTTCCGGGGTGTCATCCTCGTAGTAAATGGCCTCAACCGGGCACACGGGTTCGCAGGCTCCACAGTCGACGCATTCATCGGGGTGGATGTAGAGGGAACGCTCACCTTCGTAAATGCAGTCGACAGGGCATTCTTCAATACATGCCTTGTCCTTGACATCTACACACGGCTGCGCGATTACGTACGTCACGTCCCAGACCTCTCCACGGTTTGTCCCGGCGATGGCCGGGGTAATACGGCCGGCATCATGCCGGGCACTCAACTTCCGAGCCTATTATCCAACAGTGCGCTGACGCCAACCTAGCCCGCGTCTTAGTATGAAACGGTGACTCCCCCGAACTTGCCGCCCCGACAATTCCTCCTCGCAGCAGAACCAGGCATCCGGGTGGTGGTCAGGTACAGGATAGAGGACGGATTAACGGACGCTTTGGGCTATCTGGTGGGAACCACTGAGGGTTCCTGTACCGTCCGCACCCGTACAGCCGACGTCGAGATTCCGTTGGCAATGGTTATCGCGGCGAAAGAGGTTCCACCGCCGCCGCCGCGTCGGCAGTCCGTTCGCGTCGCAGCCGACTGACGACCTGCCGATTAACAACCACAAGCATGATTAACGTCACTACGCCGATGCCGAAGACCCACACGTTTCCCACGGGGTCGCCAAGAATCAACTGCTTGGCGGAGCCGGCTGAAGACAGGACGCCGACGGCGGCATAAGTCACCACGCCAGCCACCGCCGTCGGAATCACCGAGCGGGACCATGCAGCGAGCCACAACTGCACGGACGCAAGCAACAGCAAGGCGGCGGCCACGCCCGACGGAAGCTCGACGCCGGACCAGAGCAGAGTCTGCCGGTGCAGTACGGTGCCGGCCAGGGCAACGAAAAGAGCCGCCAGTACGGCCGTGGCAATTCCACGGACCGAACCGGCGGCTCCTCTCTTCATTCAGCTGTTCCGAACTGGTTCAGACCAGTACTGACTAGGACTTGGCGCGGGCGCGGTTGGCCTTGGCGCGCTCGTTGGAGTCCAGGATGACCTTACGGATACGGATGGCATCCGGGGTTACCTCGACGCACTCGTCTTCGCGGGCGAATTCGAGGGACTCTTCGAGAGTGAGATCGCGCGGCGGCGTCAAGTTTTCGAAGGTGTCTGAGGAAGCGGCACGCATGTTGGTGAGCTTCTTTTCCTTGGTGATGTTGACGTCCATGTCATCGGCGCGGGAGTTCTCGCCAACAATCATGCCTTCGTAAACCTCGGAGGTGGGCTTCACGAAGAAGGAACCGCGCTCCTGCAGGTTAATCATGGCGAATGGCGTAACAACGCCTGCGCGGTCGGCAATCATCGAACCGTTGGTACGGTATTCGATCGGTCCGGCCCACGGCTCGTAACCTTCAGAAATGGAGGCAGCGATGCCGGCGCCACGAGTGTCCGTCAGGAACCGGGTACGGAAACCAATCAGGCCACGCGCAGGGACGATGAATTCCATGCGGCACCAGCCGGTGCCGTGGTTGGCCATGTTGGTCATGCGGCCCTTGCGGGCAGCCATGAGCTGCGTGACGGCGCCGAGGTATTCCTCGGGCACATCGATGGTCATGTGTTCCATCGGCTCGTGCAGCTTGCCGTCGATGGTCTTGGTGACAACCTGCGGCTTGCCCACGGTCAGCTCGAAGCCTTCGCGACGCATCTGCTCAACCAGGATGGCCAGCGCGAGCTCGCCACGGCCCTGGACTTCCCAGGCATCGGGACGCTCGGTGGGGAGCACCTTGATGGAGACGTTGCCGATCAGTTCCTTGTCCAGGCGATCCTTCACCTGGCGGGCAGTGACCTTGGCACCCTTGACCTTGCCGGCCAGCGGCGAGGTGTTGATACCGATGGTCATGGATATCGCGGGATCGTCCACGGTGATCAGCGGCAACGGCTGCGGGTTCTCGGCGTCCGTGAGGGTTTCACCGATGGTGATTTCCTCGATGCCGGCGACAGCAACGATTTCACCCGGGCCAGCGGACTCGGTAGGCACACGGGTCAGGGCCTTGGTGGCGAGCAGTTCGGTGATCTTGACGTTCTTGAGTTCACCGTTTGCACGTGCCCAGGCAACGGTCTGGCCCTTACGGAGCGTGCCGTTGTAGATGCGGAGCAGGGCGAGGCGGCCAAGGAACGGCGATGCGTCCAGGTTGGTCACGTGTGCCTGCAGCACGCCGTCCGGGTTGTACGTCGGAGCGGGGATGTGCTCGATGATGGTCTTGAAGAGAGGCTCGAGGTCTTCGTTCTCCGGGGCAGAGCCGTTGTCCGGCTGGTCCAGGGATGCGCGGCCAACCTTGGCGGCTGCGTAGACGACGGGAACTTCGAGGACCTTGTCCAGGTCCAGGTCCGGAACTTCGTCAGCGAGGTCTGAAGCGAGGCCCAGGAGCAGGTCCATGGACTCGTGGACAACCTCGTCGATGCGGGCATCGGGACGGTCGGTCTTGTTGACCAGGAGAATGACCGGAAGGTGCGCGGCAAGGGCCTTGCGGAGCACGAAGCGGGTCTGGGGCAGGGGGCCCTCGGAGGAGTCGACCAGCAGGACGACACCGTCAACCATGGAAAGACCGCGCTCTACCTCGCCACCGAAGTCGGCGTGGCCAGGGGTGTCGATGACGTTAATGGTGATGGTCTCGCCGTTGGACGACGGGCCGTTGTACGCAACCGTGGTGTTCTTCGCGAGGATGGTGATGCCCTTTTCGCGCTCCAGGTCACCGGAGTCCATGACACGGTCCTCAACCTCACCATGGGAAGCGAAGGAGTTGGTCTGCTTGAGCATGGCGTCGACCAAGGTGGTCTTACCGTGGTCAACGTGTGCGACGATCGCGACGTTGCGCAGATCGCTCCGCGACGCAGTGTTGGTGATGGTTTCAGACATGCGTTAATGACTCGATTCAGTGGTGAAGTCAGCTGTTTGTATCCGCGCGCATACCTGATCGACTTGATCGGAACACACAGCGAAAAGACCCCGGGACACAGGGCACCTGCATCCAGTCTAAACGCAGTTGCATTTCTGAGCCTAAAAAGCAAGCCATTCAGGGCTGGGATGTGGTGCTGCTCACACTGTTGTGATGTTGCATAAAGGCAAGTCTGGATGCTGGATTTTCCCTGCCCTGTGCACCAAGATGGGCTGCAGAACCAGTGCCACGTGGAGAACAATGATGCGACAAGCTCCGGCCGTGTTCCGTATGCTCGCACCATTGATCGCCATAAGCGTTCTGTCGGTAGGCTGCGGACCAAGCCCAGCACCAACGACCGCCCCCTCTGGATCAACCACGCCCGGGCCTGCGCAAACAGCCGCCGCCGACAAACCGCTCAGGATTGCACCTGCCCCCAGTTCGCTCAACTTGCCCGTGGGCTCGCTATACAAGAACCCCGCAAACAATCGCAGCGAACTGGTTCTCGCGGACGTGCGCCACACCGCGGTACTCATTGGCGATTCCCAGTCAATGCCGAAGGATTCCTGGCCGCAGCAGGGCATCGCAGCCATGGGCTATAAATTGCACGTAGTGGGCATGGGTGGCACGGGTTACGTGGCCACCAACGGAAAGACCGGCAATTACATGGACGCGTTGCAGCGCGGCGACTGGGTACTGCCCTTCGGTGATCCACCGTTGATCGTGGTCCAGGGTGGCGGCAACGATGCCACCCAACGCGCCACGGACGCCCAGATCACCAGCAACGCCGAGCGGCTTCTCGCCGCCCTGAAGAAACGCTACCCGGGCACCACCTTGGCCATGATTGGAACCCTTGCCAGGGGCGTGAGCAACGGAGGCGGACGCCGTACTGAAATCGACGCCCTTCTGGGACGCATCGCCGCCAAGCACGGCATACCGTTCGTCAGCGCGGGCGACTGGCTCACCCGCTACAACGCAATCGGGGATCTCCAGGACGGCGTGCACCTGAAGCCGGCCGGACATGCAAAGTTAGGCGCTGCATTGGCTCGCGAATTCACTGCGCTTGGCCTTACGGCGCGCCCGGACAGAGCTGCCTCCACACCGGCATCTACACCTGAAGCTGTCCCTGCGCACTAGAGCGCGCGTTGCGGGGCCCGCTCTGCGCGCCTCGTCCACTAGAGCGCGCGTTGCGGGGCCCGCTCTGCGCGCCTCGTGAGCGCTATGACGCGCACAGCAGGCCCCGCAACACGAGGTTTAACGGCAAGAGCCGGTGGTTCCCTTCCCAGGGAACCACCGGCTCTTCTGCTAACCAACCATCAAACGCTCGACGTCGGTCAGGCCACCGCGGGTGGCAACAGGAGCGAACCGCCCGGAATGGCATCCAGGAGTGCTTGGGTGTAGGCCTCGCGCGGGTTGTCGAAGACATCATCCGTGCTGCCCGTCTCCACGAGTTTGCCCTTTTCCATCACGCAGACGTGGTCCGCGATCTGCCGGACCACCGCGAGGTCGTGGGTGATGAACAGGTACGTCAAACCAAGATTGTCCTGAAGGTCAGCCAGCAGGTTCAGCACCTGAGCTTGGACAAGGACGTCCAATGCTGAGACCGCTTCATCGCAGATGATGACTTCCGGATCCAAGGCCAAAGCCCGCGCAATGGCAATGCGCTGCCGCTGGCCACCCGAAAGCTCGTTCGGGTACCGCTGCATCATGGACTGTGGCAGGGCCACCTGGTCCAACAGTTCCCGGACCTTCTTTTCCCGGCTGGCCGCGCTGCCGATCTTGTGCACACGAAGCGGCTCTTCAATGGTCCTGAAGATGTTGTACATCGGATCCAAGGAACCGTAGGGGTCCTGGAAGATCGGTTGCACCCGGCGACGGAACTTAAAGAGTTCCTTGCCCTTAAGCCCCGCGGTGTCCACATCGTCGAAGATGATCTGTCCCTCAGTAGGCTTTTCCAACTGGAGGACCATTTTGGCGACCGTGGACTTGCCAGATCCGGACTCCCCCACAATGGCTGTGGTGGTTCCCCGTTTGACGTTGAAACTGACGTCATCAACAGCAGCGAAGTCCGAGGACTTGCCCAGACCCTGGCGCAACTTGTAGACCTTGCGGAGGTTCTTGATCTGGAGGACGTCGTCCTGAACACGGCTCTCGTCTGCGGCAACCGGCGCCAGGAGGTCACCGGAAGCGACCCCCTGCTCCTTAGCCACCTGAATTCGGCGTGATGCAAGGGACGGCGCCGACTCCACCAAGCGGCGGGTGTACGGGTGCTGCGGATTGCGGAGGAGCTCCAAGGAAGGACCCGCCTCAACAACATTGCCTTGGTACATGACCACCACTTTGTCAGCACGTTCGGCTGCCAAGCCGAGGTCGTGTGTGATGAGCAGCACTGAAGTGCCGAGCTCAGTTGTCATGGTGTCCAAGTGATCCAGGATCCTGCGTTGAACCGTGACATCCAGCGCCGACGTGGGTTCGTCAGCAATGAGCAGCTTGGGCTGGCAGCTCAGGCCGATGGCGATCAGCGCACGCTGGCGCATACCGCCGGAGAATTCGTGAGGATACTGCTTGGCGCGACGCTCTGCGTCGGGAAGCCCGGCTTCCGCCAGGACACGGGCAACGTCCTTGGGGCCGTCCGGACGACCGTTGGCCTTCAGCGTTTCCCTGACCTGATAGCCAATCTTCCATACAGGGTTGAGGTTGGACATCGGGTCCTGGGGGACCATACCAATGTGGCTGCCACGAAGCTCGATCATGCGCTTTTCAGGAGCATGGGAGATGTCTTCCCCGTCGAGCAGGATCTGCCCGCCTGAGACGCGTCCGTTGTTGGGCAACAAGCCGATGGCGGCCAGCGCCGTCGTCGACTTTCCTGAACCCGACTCCCCCACAATGGCCACCGTTTCACCCGGCATGATGGTCAAGTGCGCGTTCTTCACGGCCTTGACCTCACCTGAGCCGGTCTTGAAGGTGATGGCCAAATCCCTGATTTCAAGGATTGGCTTTACGGGTGCCGTGGCTTCGTCAATTCTGATGTCGGCAGAAGTCATGTTCGCCTCCTTAGCGCTGACGGCTCTTGGGATCAAGAGCATCGCGGACGGCGTCGCCAAGCATGATGAAGCTCAGGACGGTGATGGACAGGGCTGCTGCCGGGTAAAGCAGGATTCCCGGGGTGGTACGGATGGACGCGTTAGCCGCGGAGATGTCGTTGCCCCACGACATCACGCTGGTGGGCAATCCAACACCCAGGAACGACAACGTCGCTTCCAGGACGATGAAGACACCGAGCTCCAAGGTGGCCAGCACGATAATCGGTGCCAAGGCGTTCGGCAGCGCGTGCTTCAGCAACGCCCCAAACTTGGAGACACCCAAGGAACGGGCTGCAGTAACGAAGTCCGAGTTTCGAACCTCAATGACTGCACCTCTGGTAATACGCGCCATCTGGGGCCAAGCCAAGAGAGATATGGTGATGACCACTGTCCAGACGCCACGGTTTTCCCTGAAGAAGGGAAGCTGAGTGACTACCAGTGCGCCAAGAATGATCGGCAGGGCAAAGAAGATGTCACCAACGCGAGCCAGGACCGCATCCAGCCACCCGCCGTAGTACCCGGCCAACGCGCCGAAGGTAACACCGATGATCACAACGCAGATCACAGAAAGGACACCTACGGAAAGCGAAGCCTGTGTACCGTGGATGACCCTGGAATAGACATCGCAGCCCTGCAAAGTGAAACCAAGTGGATGACCCGCCGTGGGCGCTCCCTCCGAATTAGCCAACTGGCAATCATTGTTGGGGGCAACGCTGGTAAAGAGGCCAGGGAACAAAGCGATGGTGGTCAGGAGCAGGATGAGAAAAGCGGAAACAATGAACATCGGGCGACGACGCAGCTTGCGCCAAGCATCGGCCCATAGGCTCACAGGGGCTTGATCAGTCTTGACGGAATCAGTGGCCTGCAGCGGGGTCTCGTCGACCGGGGCCACGAAGTGTTCGGAGTTACTGGTCATAGCGGATCCTCGGGTCAAGCCAGGCGTACAGGAGGTCAACCAGAAGGTTGGTGATGACGAAAACCAGAACCAGGACGCTGACGATCGCAACGATGGTGGGACCCTCGCTGCGTTGTATGGCCTGGAAGAGTTTATTACCTACACCCGGGATGTTGAATATGCCCTCGGTGACGATCGCGCCACCCATAAGCCCGCCAAGGTTGGCGCCGAGGTAGGTAACCACCGGAATCAACGAGTTCCTCAGAATGTGGGCCATGATGACCCGGGGACGCGAAAGCCCTTTGGCCGTTGCCGTGCGGACATAGTCGGCGTTCATGTTCTCGCTGACGGTTGCACGGGTTAGACGAAGGACATAGGCGAACGAAACCAGGCCAAGGACGAAGGCCGGCAGAAGCAAGTTGCCCCAGTCTGCGTTGGCACCCACCGTGGGTTTGGCCCAGCCTAACTGGACACCGAACACCAACTGGAAGACGAAGCCCAGCACGAATGTGGGTACGGCGATGACTACGAGCGAGACGATCAGAACCGTGGAATCAAACAGCTTGCCCCTGCGAAGACCGGCGAAGACACCAAAGGCAATACCAAAGACAGCTTGAATAATGAGTGCCTCAATGGCAAGCATCGCAGTCACGGGGAATGCCCGTGCCAAGGAGTCTGCGATGGGCTGCTGGGTGAAGTCGACACCGAGGTTGAAGGTGAAGATGTTCTTCAGGAAGATACCGTACTGAACCCAGAACGGCTGATCCAGGTTGTACTGCGCGCGAAGTGTGTCAATAACGCTCTGCGGTGGCTGCCGTTCCCCGAAAAGGGCGGCGATTGGATCGCCAGGGAGGGCGAAGACCATGTAATACACAAGGAGTGTGGTCCCAAGGAAGACGGGGATCACCTGAAGGAGCCTTCGCAAAATGTAGCGAACCACGGGTCACCCCTCTCCGTTGGTCGGGCGTTGCTGTGTCATTTGTGCCTTCCTGCCGGGCAAGCAAGGGGGCCCGGCGCATTGGCCGGACCCCCTGCCGCATGGCAAGTTCAGATCCTGAGGACTACTTGGCCTCGATGTTGTAGTAGAGGATTCCGCCATTCCAGCCGGTGTCAGCTGAGACGACGTTGTTGCTCCACACGATCGGACGGTTCAAGTACCACAGGGGAAGGCCTGGGAGATCCTCGAACAGGATTTCCTGTGCCTGGTTGAACTTGGCGTTAGCCTCTTCCGGAGTCTTGGATCCAAGACCTTCCTTGAGCAGCTTGTCGAACTCCGGGTTGGAGTACTTCTCGTAGTTGGACGAGGCGTTGGTTCCCCAAACCGGTCCAAGGAAGTTGTAGAGGGACGGGTAGTCGCCCTGCCAGCCGGCACGCGTCAGGCCGGGAATGGACTGCGACTTGCGCAGGTCCAGAACTTCAGCAAACTTGGCGAAAGGCTGGATTTCCGACTCGATGCCGAGGTTGTTCTTGAAACCGTTGGCAACGGCGTCGATCCATTCCTTGTTTCCACCGTCAGTGTTGGAAGCAATCTGGAGCGGCTTTGAGGCGTCGTACGGCTGAAGCTTCTCGGCTTCTGCCCAGAGTTCCTTTGCCTTGGTCGCATCGAACTTCAAGACATCGTTGCCCGGGATGGAATCGGTGTACCCATCCAGCACAGGCGCGGTGAATTCGGTTGCCGGAGTGCGGGTTCCGTTGAAGATTACCTTGGTGATCTCGTCGCGGTTGATGGCGTGGGACAGTGCCTGACGGCGCAGCTTGCCGGCTTCACCCTGGAAGTTCGGGTTGTAGCCCGGGATGTTCAGAGTGGAGTTGTTGGCAACGGGCTTCGTGGAGTTACGGTCCTGGAAGTCTGTGGTGTAGGTCTTCAGCGCATTGGACGGCAGAACGTCCGTGACGTCAAGGTTGTCGCCCTGAAGATCCGTGTATGCCGGGCCCGGATCCGTGTAGAACTTGAAGGTCACGCCACCGTTCTTGGCAGCACGCGGCCCGCTGTAGTCAGCGTTCTTGACGAGGGAAATCTGCTGGTCATGGACCCAGGCGCCTTCCTTCTCGAACTTGTACGGACCGTTGCCTACGGGGTTCTCGCCGAACTTCTTCGGGTCCGCAAGGGCCTCGGAAGGAAGCGGGTAGAAGGCGGAGTATCCCAGGCGAAGCGACCAGTCAGCCTCGGGCTGGACCAGCTTGACCGTGATGGTCTGGTCATCTGTTGCGGCAAGGCCTGACATCGTCTGAGCGGTCGGAGCCGGAGTGGACGTCTTCTTGCCATCAGCGGCCGTGGTTTCATTGACGGCGCTGACATCGGCATAGCCTTCGATGGAATCGAAGAAGTAGCCGTTGTTCTGGAGGTTGGTGCTCAGGGCAGCGAAGTTCCAGGAGTCAACGAACGTTTTGGCCGTGATGGCCTCGCCGTTGGTGAACTTGGCGCCTGACTTGACCTTGATGGTCCAGTTCTGGGAGTCCTCGGTTTCGATGGACTCCGCCAGTGCGTTGACGGGCTTGCCGCTGGCGTCGTAAGCACGAAGGCCTTCGAACAGCAACTCGACTACGCGGCCGCCATACACCTCGTTGGTGTTGGCGGGGAGCAGCGGGTTTTGCGGTTCGTTGCTGTATGCGGAAATGACCTTGTTCGGGTCAGTTGCGGCCGAGTTGTTTGTATCGCTGCCGCCACCGCCCCCGCAACCGGTCGCTGCGAGGGCGATGATCGCCGCTACGCCTAGAGCTTTGGAAGTGCGCGAGAAACGCATTCCGCCTCCTATGTGTCGTGGAGTTGAGCAGGGAAAATTCGTGATCTCCCCCAGGCAAAGGCACAGTTTCCTACTGTGACGTTGCCTACATGTGTGTGTAAGCCTACCCACATTGTGTCCAGATGTTGGGACAAGCTGGCCAAACTGTAACCGTTCCGCAACCTCCAGATGCCTATACCGGCGCGGATTTCAAGTCAAACGCTACTCGGTGGTAATATTCGCTGTCTGACAGCAGGACAGGACCGATTTGGGCACAAAAAGGGGCCCCGGTTCTGTTGAACCTGGGCCCTTCGAAATTTGTGTGCTCTACACGTAGAAGCGGTACGCACCGGACATATCAGTGGGCTGCTGCGGCCGCCGCAATCATGGATTTCTAGGACTCTTCGGCGTTGGCTGATCCTCTCCAAATCGCTATCCCTGCGGACCCCCGGCGGACTCCATGCGGGCTAACCTCTGGCCGGAGCGCGTTTGGCTCGGTCCCTACGTCCGGTCTACTGGGTGGCTGTGCAGGTGTTGCGGTTCATAGCCTCGTCATCTCTGACTCAAGCTTCAGCTTCCCCGCCGATGTTAGGTCCGACTACTCGTAGGCTTCAAGACTGCCCGAAGCTTTCGGGCTGCAACGGCAGCAATGGAGCGGAGGTAATAGTCACCTAAAGGACCAATATGAGCGGCTCCTGTTCTCTCCGGGTCGCTCATATCGTGGGGAGGCTTTATTCAACCTGCGCGGTCAAGCTTCGCTAGGAAACTCAAAATGCCGACTTCGCCAACCCTCCGGGAATCTGCTACGCGGGCCTCAGTAGGCGCCTAGGTAGCCCAAGTAATTCGCCATTATTTGATCAACAAGCTTCGCGTCGAGCTGGCCTATCCTCTCACCAATGAAGTGCTTGTCCATCGGTTGGACAAGGCAGACACGTGCCCAGCCCTTGGAAGGCAGTCCTCCTGTATTTGCAGGAATCCTAATGTCGTACTCGCTGTTCTGTGCCCCAGATGACACCGGACATACGGTTACTACCGGCCAATGCCCATCGTCGTTCTTGTGGTCCCCTGTAAGAACGATGACGGGGCGTCGAGAATGGGACGTTCGGTGGTTTTCCGGTGGTAGTGCAACTTGCTCGTCGGGAACCCAGTAAACGTAACCGCGACGAATAGGCGTTGGGAATGCTGCTGTCAACGGCAGGCTTCCGCCGCTGATCTCCGAAGATGCTCCGTCCCCCGAAGCTCACGGCGCACCGTCTCGGCATCTTCCACAATCGGTTCTCTTGGGGTTGCTTTGAAGATGGATGCGTATCTCGTCAATGCGCTTTTGTAATCGTCAGTCTTTGCAACTATCCCAGGCTCGGCGAAACGTTCGAATTCAGTCCAAGAGTCGGCGATCTCATCGTTAGGCAGCACGATGTTTCTCTCACCCTCTCGGAAATGCTGCGGCCAAGGACCCACTGCATGTGTAATGTTGCGAAGCTTAGAAGCCGTGTAGCCCCCGAAGTAGTTCCAAACGCACTCCAGTGTTGCCAGGACCTCAGGACCTAGCTCGCGTGGAGCACGGGGCTCAGCTACGCGTATGGACTTGTTTCCAAAGGCGCTGTACTGACGATAAAGCGGCTGCACAACCGGCCCGTGGTCCCATGCCTGGATGGCTTCCCTTATCAACGAGCAGCCCGTTTCATGCATGAAACGACTCTGGGCGAGGTAGACAAGCTTCTGCAACTTCAGGTTACTTAGGTCCTGCTCTGGGTCCCCCTGTGCCTGAACAACGAACCACTGTGCAATCTGGGCAGCAGGTAGTTCGGCGGTTTGCTGAGATTTTTCGTGCACGTCGTTACACTCCTCCCGCGCAGTTCCTAATACCATCTTGGCACAGGAGTCCAAAAGCCTAGCGCCAAAGCTGATAACAAATCGATGCATCTTGGCATTCCCTATATACGGAATGCGCGAGCCTCTCAAGCTGAAGCGAGTCCTCACAATCAAGACAAATCCGTTCTATCCGAGCGCTGACTGGTCATTTCGTGCATTAGCCAGCAACCCATAGGCAAGTCAGCGCGGCCAGTGACTGCCGGCAACACTGCACGTAAGTGGACGAGCGTCAGTGACGCGTCAACCTCGGAACGAAAGACAAACGGTAGCGACACCCCTGAACGTCCCAACTTATCCCTGTGGTCGTAGTTTCGTTCCTTGACTCGAAACTGGCAAGAACCTCGGACTCCGCGACCATGGCAAGCGCCGCCCAGGTCATCGCTACCCGATCAGATAGACCATGCCGCGCCCATCGTCAGCCAGATTCTTGGCGAAGGTTCGCGCCCGCCGAAGATAGCCAACGGCATAGTCGACCTCACGGTCCCGATCGACATGCGACGAAACCGGCAACCTCAGCCCCACTTCCCCGTCAGAGACCTCGTCCAAGTCTTGGGCGATCGCCAAAACCTCGGATGGTGTCAGGGCGCGCACCCACGGATCCCAGCCTTCGTCATGCATCGTGATGCTGCCTTCAAACATACGAAAAGCCGGTCGCGCCGTTATGCCGGCCCTCAATGGCGCAGTGAGAACCTGCAAATGCCGCCACGCTTTGTCCAGGTAAAGCATGTCGCGCTCACATACAGCTTGCTCGAAGGTAGTACGACTGATCCTGACGCCAGGTTCGAGGCCCCAGGCGTCAGCAAGCGGATCGGCCGACACCACGCTCCTTGGGTCGGAAAGCACTTGGTCAGTAACGTCGCCGTCGAATGCATATGCGTAATATCTGATTCCCATTCACCAAGTGTTGCCGAGGCTCAAGCACTGCAGGACAGCCAATTTGCGCTATGTGGATAATTCACGACATGAACTTACCGGCGCTCCGCTTGAAACCAGACAAAAGTGGAGTGGGCCTGATTTCTCTAGACGTTGAAGCGGAACTCCACCACGTCGCCGTCGGCCATCACGTACTCTTTGCCTTCGATGCGGACCTTGCCACGGGACTTTGCCTCGGCCATGGAACCGGCGTCGATGAGGTCATCGAAGGAGACAACCTCGGCCTTGATGAAGCCGCGCTGGAAGTCAGAGTGGATCACACCGGCCGCCTGCGGTGCGGTATCGCCCTGGCGAATGGTCCAGGCGCGGGTTTCCTTGGGGCCGGCCGTGAGGTAGGTCTGCAGGCCAAGCGTGTGGAAACCAACGCGCGCCAGCTGATCAAGGCCGGACTCGCTCTGGCCGTTCATTTCCAGCATCTCGCGGGCTTCTTCCTCATCCAGCTCAACGAGGTCGGCTTCGAGCTTGGCGTCGAGGAATACGGCATCTGCGGGAGCAACCAGGGCACGCAACTCGTCCTGCTTTTCCTGGTCACCCAGGATGCCTTCATCGGCGTTGAAGACGTAGATGAAGGGCTTGGCAGTGAGAAGTCCGAGCTCCTTGAGGTGCCCCATCTCCAGCTTGTCACTCTTGATGGAGGAGAAGATGGTATCGCCGCGTTCCAGAACTGCCTGCGCTGCTTTGATTGCGGCCAGTTCGGCTGCTTCGCGCTTCTTGATCTTGACTTCTTTTTCGATACGCGGGATCGCGTTTTCGATGGTCTGAAGGTCTGCCAGGATCAGCTCGGTGTTGATGGTCTCCATGTCGGAGCGCGGATCGACCTTGCCGTCGACGTGAATCACATCGGGATCGTCAAACACACGAACGACCTGCGCAATGGCCTCTGCCTCGCGGATGTTGGCAAGGAACTTGTTGCCCAGGCCTTCGCCCTCCGAGGCACCCTTCACGATGCCGGCGATGTCCACGAAGGACACGGGAGCGGGAAGCAACTTCTGCGAACCGAAGATCTCTGCCAGCTTCGCCAGGCGGGGATCGGGCAGGTTGACCACTCCGACGTTCGGTTCAATCGTTGCGAACGGATAGTTCGCAGCGAGCACCTGATTACGGGTCAGTGCGTTGAAAAGAGTTGATTTGCCGACGTTGGGCAGTCCGACGATGCCAATAGTAAGAGCCACGAGCATTGATTCTACCCGTTGGAACCACGTCCGCGGTTGTTCCCTCCCCCAATCCGTGCCTGCAGCTGCAGCCTCGCTAAAACTGTCGTACCCCTGTGACAGGGTTGCCACATGGATGGATTTGGATTGGTATTGGCCCTGCTCATGCTGCTGATTGGCGCTGCGGTTGGCCTCGCGGCCGGCTATGTTGTCTTCCGACGCCGGGGCGCCGGCTTGGAAGAAGACTTCGACGCCGTTTCGTCACGGCTTTCGGAGGTGACGGCACAGCTGGCAGCGGCCGATGCCGAACGCCGGCTTTTGTTTACACAGAACCGTGAGCTGAACGCAGCAAGAAATTCTGATGGCAGCGTCCTGCGTGCGCTAGCTCCCGTGGCCGAAAAGCTGACGGCGGTCCAGCAACAGGTTTCGCTCCTCGAACGGGACAGGGTGGAGCAGTACGGGCAACTCGCCCAGCAACTTCAGGATGCGCGTTCGTCCGACGAGCAGCTCTTGCGGTCAACCCATGCTCTGGCCTCAGCGCTCCGTTCCAACAGCGCCCGCGGCCAGTGGGGCGAGGTTCAGCTCCGCAGGGTGGTGGAGGCTTCGGGAATGCTCCGGCACGTGGATTTTCATGAGCAGGTTCATTCCGGACGTAGCGACAACACCCTGCGGCCGGACCTGGTGGTCCAGCTTCCCGGGGGTAAGCAACTGGTAGTGGATGCCAAAGTACCGCTGGCTTCCTACCTTGCCGCGCAGGAACAACTCCACGGAGATGGCTCGTTTGGCGAGTCGGTGGGACCCGCCATCGGCCATGACTCCAAGACACTGCTGGCACAGCATGCAAAGGCGCTCAAGGCCCACATCGATGCCCTGGCGGCCAAGAAGTACTGGGATATCCCGGGGAACTCCCCGGAGCTGGTGATCTGCTTCCTTCCCGCCGAGTCCATTCTGGCGTCAGCCCTCGAAGCCGATCCGGCCTTGCTTGAACATGCCTTGTCCAGGAACGTGGTTCTGGCGTCGCCCGGGACTTTGCTGGCGGTCCTCAAGTCGGTTGCCTTCACCTGGCGACAGGACGTCCTAACGGACAGCGCCCACGAGCTGTTCGAGCTCGCCAAGCAACTGTACGAGCGCATGGGCACACTTGGCGAGAACGTCGGCAAGCTGGGAAGCTCATTGAAGACATCCGTGGATCGCTACAACGCCATGGTGGGAACGCTGGAGGCTCGGGTACTCCCGACCGCGCGCAAGCTCAACACTATGGACGATGCTGGTCTTGCCGCGCCTATGTCCGTGGAGGCTGTTCCCCGCACTCTGGCAGCCCCGGAACTGCTGGCCGTCGACACCTTCGGGCATCAGGACTCCTCCAGCGACCACGAGGACAGCGACGATCAAGAGTCAGCTGCTTAGGCGTAAGTGCTCTCTTAACGAACTGGCCCGCCGTGGTCGCCTTCCTTGGGATGGCGACCACGGCGGGCCAGTCTGTAGGAGTCAGGGCTAGGAGGTCTCTCGGGTTCCACGGCCGCCAAGGGCACGTGTCACGTCGCCGGCCTTCTTCAAAGTGGCCCGCAGTTCCTTGGGAAGCGAGAAAAGCAGGTCTTCCTCTGCCGTCACCACTTCCTGGACCTCGCCGTAACCGTAGTCGGCCAGAAGCCGCAGAACATCCTTGACCAATACTTCAGGTACAGAAGCGCCGGAGGTCACACCCACGGTGGCAACGCCCTCGAACCAGGACTCATCCACTTCATTGGCGAAGTCCACTCGGTACGAGCTCTTAGCACCATATTCGAGGGCTACCTCAACCAATCGCACAGAATTGGACGAGTTGGCCGAACCCACAACGATAACGAGGTCAGCCTGCGGTGCGATCTTCTTAATGGCCACCTGACGGTTTGTGGTGGCGTAGCAAATGTCATCGCTGGGCGGATCCTGCAGCGTGGGGAACCGGTCCTTAAGGAGGCGAACCGTCTCCATGGTTTCGTCCACACTGAGAGTGGTCTGCGAAAGCCAGATGGTCTTCTCCGGATCCCGCACGGTGACCTTGTCTACCTCGTGCGGTCCGTTGATGATCTGGATATGCTCCGGGGCCTCACCGGCGGTTCCTTCGACTTCCTCATGGCCTTCATGGCCGATGAGCAGGATGTCGTAGTCTTCCTTGGCGAAGCGCACAGCTTCCTTGTGGACTTTAGTCACCAGTGGGCACGTCGCGTCGATGGTGCGCAGTCCGCGGTCCTCGGCTGATTGGACCACTGCAGGAGAGACACCGTGTGCCGAGAAGATGACCAGGGCACCTTCGGGAACCTCGTCGGTCTCCTCGACGAAGATGGCTCCTTGTTCCTCGAGGGAACTGACCACGTGCACGTTGTGAACGATCTGCTTGCGCACATAAACGGGAGGGCCGTAGTGCTCCAGGGCCTTCTCCACAGCAATGACAGCCCGGTCCACGCCGGCGCAATAACCGCGGGGAGCCGCCAACAGAACCTTCTTGGGGCCCGTGACGGGCGCCGCTGCCTGAACCTCTTCCGGGGAACGGCGTCTACGGGGCACCGTGGGCATAGGAATGGAAACTGCTGTGCTGGTCATTCCTCCATGCTACCGGGCCGGACTTTGCCTCCCTGCTATCGGGCAGGACTTTAGCTGCTGGCCGAACGTGACCCTCGTCGCCCTGACACAACGGAAGCTATGACGCCGACCACAAAGACTCCACCGGACGCCACCGCTGCCATGAGGATCCACTCCCCGAAGCCCGTCCTGGCTGCTGTGAGGAACTCCTGTTTGAACAGCTCAGCCACACCATTGGCGCTGGACAGCTTGCCAACCGCTCCGCCGGCAAGGTCCGCCCCGGCCGTCCAGAGAGCAGCGAGTGCCAAGCCGCCCAGTCCGAGGAAGACCAGCACCAAGGACCGCCGGCGTGCGGCGACAAGCGCCAGGAGCACGGATATCAGGGCACCGAGTGCGGCTACCCACCACAGGGGCGCGAATGCCGCCACCCGCTCCACCAGTTGGCGGTGGGAGGGCTCCCCCAAAGACACCAGACTTTCCGCTGGAACATCAATCCGAATCCTGGTGGCCTCGGCGAAATGATCACGAATGAGCCGAACCAAAGGGCTGATATCAAGGACCAGGGCAGTGGTGGTGGCGGCCTCCTCAGGTTGGTTCGCTGCGCCGAAGTTCAACCTGTGACTGTTGCGTACTGTCTCTTCCCACGCTTGAGGGTAGTCGCTCCACGATTGCATGCCCGATGCAGCGCTGCGGAGCGCGTCGGCCGCCAAGGACTGGATAGGTCCTGGAAGATCCACGGAGGACTCGAAGGTTCCAACAGCGGCCGCGGCCAGGCGGTCTTGGAATTCCGGATCGTTGCCTAGTTCACCTGCTATGCGGACAAAGCCCTCTTCTTTGACGATGTTCTGGTCAACCCACGCCATTGGAACGGCCACGGCGGTGAGGAGTACGGCGAGGATCACTCCCAATGCTGAAACAAAAGTACGCAAGGTCATCCTCAGGCTCGGGGGCTATGGCACCATCCTAGGTCTGTCCACATGGCAGAAAAAATGTCGGAGGCGTCGCCCAAGCTATGGATAGAGTTGGAAGGCCGGTTGGCAACCACAGCCGCACCCCTGAGCGAGGACTATGACCATGCAGGAACAAACACGGCGACCGAACAAGGCATGGACTCCCCATGTCCGCTGAAGCGACACCGGAATCCACACTGCCGGGGACTGCCGCCGAAACCAGCCCGGACAATCCCTGGCCCCTCCAGTTGCTGTCCCGAAAGCTCAAAGCACACATAGAGCGGGCTCCGGCCGCGTGGATCGAGGGTCAGGTCATTGAACTGAACCGCCGGGGTGGTAATGCTTTTCTGACACTGCGTGATGTTGACGCAGAAATTTCACTACCGGCATCGGTCTGGTCAACGGTGCTTGACCGCCAGAAGATACCCCTGGAACGGGGTTCCCGGGTGGTTGCCTTGGTCAAGGCGGACTTCTGGGTCAAGACCGGGCGCCTGAATATGTCGGTTAAGGACATTCGTCCGGTAGGGCTCGGTGACCTGCTGGCAAGGATTGAGCGGCTGCGCCAAGCATTGGCCGCAGAGGGCCTGTTCGCAGATTCCCGGAAGCGCAAGCTCCCGCTTCTCCCCCACCGCATTGGCCTGATCACCGGTCGGGATTCCGATGCCAAGAAGGACGTCCTTCGCAATGCAGCGTTGCGTTGGCCCGCAGTTGAGTTTGACGTTCGCGAAGTGGCTGTCCAAGGCAACACCGCCGTTTCGCAGATCATCGCGGCCCTAAAGAAACTGGATGCCGACCCCCACGTGGATGTCATTGTCCTCGCCCGCGGTGGCGGCGCGCTGGAAGATCTCCTGCCTTTCAGCAATGAAGACCTCATTCGAGCCGTCTCGGCAGCGACCACTCCGATTGTTAGTGCGATCGGCCATGAAGCCGACCGTCCGATTCTGGACGATGTGGCGGACTTACGTGCGTCAACGCCCACTGACGCGGCCAAGCGCATAGTTCCGGACGTGGCCGAAGAACTGGCCATGGTTCGGCAAGCCCGGGACCATCTCCGCCGAAGTATCAGCCGCATGGTGGACCGGGAGACGGATCGACTTCATGCGCTGAGATCGCGGCCCGTATTGGCCACTCCTGCTTCAATGGTGGACGCCCGCTCCGAAGACATCCACCGCTTGCAGCGCAGGACCCATTCAGCGGTCAGCACCGCGGTCCTCAGGGCGTTGGACCAAGTCCACCACTTGCGTGCACAGGTCCGTGCCCTCTCACCCCAAAAAACACTGGACCGCGGTTATGCCGTTGTGCAGCTCCTCGGCGAGGACCAGGTGGGGCACCACGTGGTGAGCAGCCCAGAGGAAGCACCAGACCGGACGCCGCTGAGTATCCGCGTAGCTGAGGGCCGTTTCAGAGCTGTCTCAGCCGGCCAAGGACAACTCGTCGAACACTAAGACTGCTGAAACCACCGCCACCACCACATCAAAGGACATCATGACTGAGAACAATCCAACGGCACCGGATACCCTGGACAGCTTGAGCTACGAGGAAGCCCGCGAACAACTCGTGGCCGTAGTAGGGCGCTTGGAGGCCGGCGGTGCCAGCCTGGAAGAATCACTGGCGCTCTGGGAGCGTGGCGAGGCACTGGCCAAACGCTGCGAGGACTGGCTTGAGGGCGCACGCAAGCGTCTGGCCACGGCCCGTGATGCAAGCAGCGACGGCGGTGCTGCCGCCGGCTCCGACTGATATCCCTGATGGAGGCGGCTTAGGACTCCACCACGAGGGCGCGCTCAGCGGCGACATCAAAGTCGGCTTTGGGCCACTCCAGCTGCATACCACCCAGGGCATCCAACAGCAGTTGCTGGACGGCGATGCGGGCGTACCACTTCTTGTTGGCGGGCACCACGTGCCAAGGTGCGATGTCGGTTGACGTTTTCTCGAACGCAGTGCTGTACGCGTCCATGTAGTCATCCCAGTACGCACGTTCCGCGAGGTCGCCGCGACTGTATTTCCAGTGCTTACCGGGATCGTCCAAGCGGGCGATAAGACGCTTTTTCTGCTCGTCCTTGCTAATGTTGAGCATGACTTTGACGATGGTGGTTCCCTGCTCGTGGAGACGTGACTCGAAGTCGTTGATCGCTGCGTACCGGCGCTCCAGTTCGCCAGCGTCAGCCCAGCCATGGACGCGGTGGATCAGGACGTCCTCGTACTGTGAACGATCAAAAACACCCACCATTCCGGCGGCAGGGGCTTGTTTTTCGATCCGCCAGAGGAAGTCGTGCGATTTTTCTTCGTCCGTCGGCGCCTTGAAAGCGGTCAGCTGCACGCCTTGCGGGTCCATGGCTCCTACAACGTGGCTGACAATGCCGCCTTTGCCCGCAGTATCCATGGCTTGAAGAATGAGCAGGAGCCGCTTGGGGCTACCGAATTTCCCTTCTGCAAAGAGTTTCTCCTGCAGTTCCGCAAGGCGCGCGTCCTGGGCGGCCAGCAGCGCCTGGCCGTCAGCTTTGACGCCCGTATAGCCGGGGGTGGATTCAGGGTCTACGCCTGCCAACGAAAACCCCGACCCCACCCTCAGTACTTCGGCCGGACTTTTGGCGAACTCAACTGCAGCCATTGGCATGCCTTTCTGCCCGGCCGCGCCCCCGTGGCGCGGCTATGGACCTCAGGCTAGTTGCCCGGGTACCTCGACAGGAAGTCCGCCATGCGACCAATGGCTTCTTCGATGTCCTTGACGTTGGGCAAGGTGACCATTCGGAAGTGATCCGGACGAACCCAGTTGAACGCGCGCCCATGGGAGACCAAGATTTTCTGTTCTTTCAACAGGTCCAGGACAAACTTCTCATCATCCCTGATGTGGTACACCTCTGGGTCCAACTTCGGGAACAGATACAGGGCGCCCCTGGCCTGCTGGGTGCTGACACCGGGGATGGCGTTCAGGAGGTCGTACGCCTTGTTGCGCTGCTCCAGGAGCCTGCCGCCGGGAAGGATGAGATCGTTGATGCTCTGGTAGCCGCCGAGCGCGGTTTGGATGGCGTGCTGTGCAGGTACGTTGGCGCACAAGCGCATGTTCGCCAGGAGGTTGATGCCCTCGAGGTAATCGGCGGCGTCCTTCTTGGGCCCGGAGATCGCCATCCAACCCGCGCGGTAGCCGCAGACGCGGTAGGCCTTGGACAGGCCACTGAACGTCAGGCACAGGACGTCATCACCGGTAAGCCCGGCGAGGTTAACGTGAACTGCGTCTTCGTAGAGGATCTTCTCGTAGATTTCGTCAGCGAAGAGAACCAGTCCATGCTTCTCTGCCAACGCGACTATCTTCTTGAGGGTCTCCTCCGGGTAGACGGCGCCGGTGGGGTTGTTGGGGTTGATCACCACAATGCCCTTGGTCCGCGGCGTGATCTTGGATTTCAAGTCCTCAAGATCGGGCTGCCATCCGGACTCTTCGTCGCAGAGGTAGTGCACGGGGCGGCCGCCGGCAAGTGCCACGGAAGCCGTCCACAGCGGGTAGTCCGGCGTGGGAATCAGCACTTCATCACCGTCGTCCAAGAGCGCCATGAGGGACATGGTGATGAGCTCACTGACACCGTTGCCGAGGTAGATGTCGTCGACGTGGATGTTCTGGATGCCGCGCGTTTGGTAATACTGCGAGACGGCGGTCCTGGCCGAGAAGATGCCACGGGAATCGCTGTAGCCCTGGGCGTTGGGCAGGTGGCGGATCATGTCCACCAAGATGGCGTCAGGCGCTTCAAAGCCAAAAGGGGCCGGGTTTCCGATGTTCAGTTTGAGGATCCGGTGACCCTCCGCTTCCATTTGCTGGGCGGCCTGAAGGATCGGTCCACGGATGTCGTAGAGGACATTATGAAGCTTGGTGGACTGTTTGAAATTCGCCATCCCTCAAATATGCCACACGGGTGATGGAGTTCAGCTGAGACTTGACTCACACATACGACGACGGCGGTGACGGTCCCGCCCGGGTCCGTCACCGCCGTCGTACGCGGTTTTGTTCAGGTGTTACTTGACGATGCCTTTGTCCTTCAGCCATGCGGCTGCGGCATCCTTGGGCGACTGCTTCTGGTCGCCGCTTACTGCGCGGTTCAGGTTGATCAGGTCGTCGGTGGTAAGGATCTTGGAAACGTTGTTGAGCGCTTCCTTGGCCTTGTCCGTCATCTTGGCTTCCTTGACCAACGGCAGGACCTGCTGTGCCTTGAAGTTGTTCTTCGGATCTTCCAGGACGACGAGGTCGTTATCTGCGATGGACGGCGTGGTGGTGTAGATGTCCGCCACCTGAACCTTGTCCTCCAGGAGAGCCTGGAGGGTCAGGTTGCCACCGCCGTCGTTGAAGGGCTGCAGGCCCTTGAGCTCGCAACCATAGTTGGCCTTTAGTCCCGGGAAGCCGTAGGCACGGGTCTCGAACGTGGCCGGTGCAGCCATGGTGAAGTCCTTGCAGACCTTGGCCAGGTCCTCGATGGACTTCAGCTGGTATTTCTCCGCCGTGGCCTTGGTGACCACCATGGCGTCCTTGGACTCGGCCTTGGCCGGCTCCAGGACCGCGAGGCCTTCCGGAAGCTTGCCAGGGAGCGCCTTGTAGACGTCCTCGGCAGATACCTCAGTAGCCTCCGTGTCCACGTAGGAGAGAAGGTTGCCGGAGTAATCCGGAACGAGGTCCACGGAGCCGTCCTGGACGGCCTTGAAGTAGATCTCGCGCGAGCCTATGTTCGGCTTGGATGTGGCAGTGAGACCAGCCGCGTTGAGGGCGCCAACATAAATCTCTGCGATGACCTGGCTCTCCGGGAAGTCTGCGGAACCAACCACCAGTGAGCCTCCCTCGGTGGAACCGCCGGGTGCCGCGGTGGAGGGCGTGGCCAAGGGGCTGCCGCCGCATGCGCTCAAGGCGAGGGCCACACCCAGTCCAGCGGCGAGGCCGCCAAGACCACGGCGCGTAAGGGTCATGGGGACGGGGTTTTTCATGGTGTACCTCCTTGAACGGCAGCCCCGGCAGGAACCGCGGCTGTGAGATCGTCGGCTGCCTTCTGGCGACCGCTTGAGTCGAGGGTCAGGCCGGGCGAGACGACAAGCCTCTGCACGCCGGCCAGGATCAGGTCCACTGCGATGGCCAACCCGGCGATGAGCAGGGAGCCTCCGAGCATTCTTGGGAAATCCTGCAGGACGAGGCCGTCGAACAAGTATCGGCCAAGCCCACCCAACGGCAGGTAGGCAACCACAGAGACTGTTGCGATGACCTGCAGAACCGCGGTCCGGATACCGCCGAACATCACCTGCAGTCCGTTGGGCAGTTCCACGCGGAACAGGATCTGAAGTTCGCTCATGCCCATGGCCCGGGCAGCGTCCACCACCGTGGCATCAACACTGGAAATGCCGGCATAGGTCCCGGCCAGAAGCGGCGGCACTGTGAGGATGACCAGCGCCCACACTGGAGGCATCAAGCCACTGCCGGCGAGCAACGCGAAAAGGACCAGCAAACCGAGCGTCGGGAGGGCACGCAATGCTCCGGCGACAGCCACTGCGACAACGCGGCCGCGCCCGGTGTGCCCGATGTAGAGACCGATTGGCACTGCAATGGCGGCGGCGATAAGTAGCACCAGTGCGCTGTACTGCAGGTGCTCCAGCAAGCGGGTGGGGATTCCACCGCTGCCGGTCCAGTTCCTGAAGTTTGTCAGCCAGGCAATGGTTTCAGCAAAGATGTTCATGCGGACGCTCCCGGGTCGGGGCGGAGGCTAGCGTGCGGCTTCGCGGGTCCGGTTTTGGGCTCGGTGAGCAGGGCGTTGGCGTCCGGACGCGACGAACTTCCACGTGCCGCGCGGGTCCATGGCGTCAAGAGCCGTTCCAAGACCACCAGAACTGCGTCCATCAGCAGGGCCAGCACCAGAATCGCGATGATGCCCACCACAACTTCCGTAATGAACGTGCGTTGGAGGCCGTCAGTGAACAGAACCCCAAGGTTGCCCACACCAAGCAGGGCCGCCACGCTCACCAATGAGATATTGCTGACTGACACCACTCGAAGTCCTGCGAACAGCACAGGCAAAGACAACGGAAGGTCCACCTGGAAGAAGCGGGCCAGGGGCTTGAAACCCATGGCAACGGCAGCGTTTCGGAGGTCATCATCCACGGAGTCGAAGGCGTCCATCGCGGCACGGACCAGCAATGCCACGGCGTAGATGGTCAGTGCCACCACCACGTTCAGCGGATCCAGGATCCGCGTGCCGAGGATGGTGGGAAGAATGATGAAGAGGGCCAGTGAGGGAATGGTGTACAGCAATGAGGTTGCTGTTGCCACCACTGACCTGAGCGTGCTGTTGCGCCTGGCCAGCTGGGCCAAGGGGACCGAAATCAGCAGGCCAAGGATCATGGGAATGATCGCGAGCACCATGTGCTGACCGGCCAACCCCAGGACCATGCCACTGTTGGCAAGGAACCACTCCATCAGGTGGCGTCCTCCCTGTGGTGCCGGACTTCTTCGATAAGTGCCAGGACTTCCGGCGCCTTCAGGACTCCGGCCACCCGGCCGTCGTCGTCAACCGCAACGCCGAGGCCCGACGGCGACGACAACGCTGCATCCAGCGCGCGGCGCAGCGTATCTCCCTTGCGGAAGAGCGAACCTCCCGGAATCAACCCGGCACCATCCCGAGGTGAAGACCACCCCATTGGCCGGGAATCGTCGTCGACAACCAGCGCCCACTCCCCCGATTGGCGGCCCGCGTGGTGGCCGTCGGAGGGACTCACCATGGTGACAGGGTGCAAGGTCACGGCGTCTGCGGCGTTGAAAGCAAGGTGTCGGAAGCCACGGTCGCGTCCTACGAAGGAGGCTACGAAGTCATTCGCAGGCGCCCGAAGAATCTCTTCCGGGGCCGCGTACTGCGCCAGTTTGCCCCCAACGGCGAAAACAGCCACTTTGTCGCCAAGAACAGTGGCTTCATCGATGTCGTGCGTGACAAACACAATGGTCTTGGCCAGTTCCCGCTGCAGACGCAGAAGTTCCTGCTGCAGTTCGTCACGGACCACAGGATCCACTGCGCTAAAAGGTTCGTCCATCAGCAGAACCGGTGGATCAGCAGCGAGCGCCCGGGCAACTCCGACGCGCTGCTGCTGACCACCCGAGAGCTGTGACGGGTATCGCTTGCCCAGGACGGAAGCCAGCCCGACGACGTCGAGCAGTTCCTCCGCGCGTTTCCGCGCAGCCGCCTTAGGTACGCCGTTGAGCCGTGGAACGGTGGCGATGTTGTCCAATACGGAACGGTGCGGAAGAAGGCCCGATGACTGCATGACGTAGCCCATGGAACGGCGGAGCTTGGCCGCAGGAACCTGGGAGACATCCTCACCAGCAACGGTGATGGTTCCGCTGGTGGGCTCCACCATCCGGTTGATCATGCGCAGGGAAGTGGTTTTTCCGCAGCCCGAGGGACCAACGAACACGGTGATGGCGCCCTTGTCGATGGACATAGTGAGGGCATCCACCGCGGGTTGCCCGCCCTGGTATTGCTTGGTGACGCTCTTGAACTCAATCATGGCTTCAGCCATACCCGGGCTTACCTATCTGTGGTGGAGAACATCGGTAGAGCCAGATGATCATATGCACTCTTATTACTTGGCTGCAAAGCAATCTTCACCCAGCGTAGCCAGCACCACCGACGATGTCAGCGCCGCCACGAGTTCCGTAATGAATCGGCAATGTTCAACGTTTACGTCGTTTGCCTCCCTTGCCGGTCCGTTCCTCGGCTTGATCGTGCTTGTATCGTTCCGCTGCACGCTGGCCGCGATCCGCTGACATCACCCTTTGGTGCCATTCGCGTTGGTAGGCGCGGCGGGCAGCCGCGTCATGCTTCCTGGCCAAGGCTGCCAGTTCCCGTTGCAGCTTCAGGTAGCTGGCCCAGCGCCTGGGATCAAGGGTTTCCTCCGCGAGCGCCTCCTGGACAGCGCATCCTGGTTCAGCTTGGTGGACGCAGTCCGTGAAGCGGCAGCGTGAGAAGAGCTCCTCCAGGTCGCCGAACATCTCGTCCATGCCCTCGTCGGCGTCGAAGAGCCCGAACCCGCGGACTCCCGGCGTATCCATCAGCACGGAGCCGCCCGCCAGAGGTACCAACTCCCGCGAGGTGGTGGTGTGTTTGCCCTTGCCGTCGCCTGCCCGGACCTCTCCTGTCTGCTGGAGCTCACGCCCCGCGAGGGCGTTGATAAGCGTCGATTTCCCGGCACCGGAAGGACCCAGGAGAACCAAGGTGGCGCCTTCAGGAATGCGCTGCATCAATTCGTCGAGGCCATCGCCTTGCTCCGCGGAGGTGGTAACGACGTCAACGCCCGCGGCCTGAAGGATGACTTCCCCCACGACGTCGTCCGCGAGGTGGGCGAGGTCCGCCTTGGTGATAACCACAAGCGGCGTGGCACCGGAATCCCAGGCAGCCACCAACGTCCGTTCAAGTCGATTATGGGTCAGCGGACGGTCCACGGGGACAACCACCGCAACAATGTCGATGTTGCTGCCCAGGATTTGTTCCTCCGACGAGGCTTCAAAGGCCCGCTTACGACTCAACGCCGAATATCGGGGAAGGACCTCGACGACGGCAGGTTCGCCGGCGTTGTTGTGGCCGAGCCAAACCCAGTCCCCGGTGGCCGGAACAAGCCCGTGCTTGGGATAGGGCAAATGCAGGAGACCTTCGGCTGATGCTACGAGCACCCGGTTCCTGTCCAGACGCACTACGCGGCCGGGGGTGGCTGCTTCCTGGTTCTCCGGGCTGCCGTGGGCGCAGAAAAGCTCCGCGACCTTATCAGTGAAGCCATACTCCACTGGTCCGTTGGATTGGTGAGTGGCGTGAGATTGGCGAGCAGGGACCTGCTTGGTGGAAGTAAAAGAAGGGTCGCTTGAAGAAGCGTAAGTGTTCAATGAAATGCCTCTGAGGAGGCCCGGCCGCCTAGTTTTGGCAGGCTGTTGCCGGGGCGGGAATGATGGGCTGATGACTGCGCACCGCAACTGAGAGCGGGGCGCGCAAGATCGTGGCAATCATCAAATCCACCTCCTCGGCATCCGGGCCGGCAGCTGGTCAGCCGGCAACGATGTTCAGCGTAGCCAACATCGGGCCTCTTGGCTAGGTTTTGTAGCTCAGCTGCCCGTGGCTTGGCTCAGCTTTCCATCGGCCGGGCGCTCCCGATGCAGGCGCAGCGCCGTGTCCACCAGCGACACCCGGTTAAGCCTCCTGATGTCCTTCAAAGGTATCCATGCGGCGTGGGTGGTGCTCCCATCCACTTCGTGGGTGAGTTCTCCGCCCACCACCGTTGCCTCGTAGACCAGCCTGAGGGCCTGAAAATCCTTGACCGAACCGTCGGGACGGATATCAGCAGGCCAGTGGCCGACGTCGATACCCAGCATGCGATCGATTCGGGCTTCGTATCCGGTTTCCTCGTAGACTTCACGCCGGCAGCCGTCCACCGGATGCTCTGCCAGATCCAAGCCTCCGCCCGGTAGCGTCCACCCTTCCTTGCCGTCCTGCTTCCAATACGCCAGCAGGATCTTGCCCTCTTGGACAATCACGGCGTAAGCGGCTGGGCGGGTATCAAACTGCAGCGTCATGGAATCAGCATAAAAGTCCGGACCCTACGGAAGCTCGGCCGCCGCGATCGGACCCGCTTCTACGGGACCCAAGTCAGGCGCTTCGCGAAGTTCGACGACGGTCCCTGGTTTCCCCAGTTCCAGCACCTTGATGCTGTTTCGGCCTGTTTTAAGCAGAGGAGCGGGTGCGTAGAGCGTCACCTGGGGACCTTTCTCCCAGTACCTGCCCAGGAGGAAGCCATTGAGCCAGACGAAGCCTTTCCCTGAGTCGGGCAAGGCAAGGTAAGTGTCGGCCGGTTGCCCAACCTCGAAGTCAACGCCTGCCAACCCCTCGAGGTCTTCCTGCGTCCAGTTTGCGAGGGCAATAGGTGTCTGCGTCCAGTGAAAGGTGTAGCGCTGGTTGACGAGGACGCCGTCTAGAATTCCCTTCCCATGGCCCGTCAGGGGTCCGTAGTTGATGCGGCCGAGGTTCTCGACCAGAATCTCAAGCTTGGCAGGGTGGCCGGTGCCACTGACGGGCAATCCCTCGGAACCGTTGACGTCGTCCAAGACACCTGCAAACGTGCCATCCACCCACACGTAGGCACGGTCATTCAGGCCAGTGATTTTCAGCCGGCTCTCCGAGGGAGCGTCCGGACGGCCAGGAAGGATGGCTTCGGCAGCGTAGAGCACCATTCCGGCGTCGAGTCCCAGCTGCTCGAAGCTCAGTGGCCTAACGCTGCTGACAGGCTTGCCGGCATCCCGTACAAGCTCGAGCAGGTCCTGCCCTGCGGTCAAAGGAAAGGACTGCGCCGGAAGTGCCGGTGCCTCAGCCAACAACTCCGCAGGGAGTTCGGGTAGGTCCTCAATTCCCTGTGCCCGGAAGAATTCCTTGCGGAAGGCATGGAACTTGGGCGTCAGGGCGCCGTTCTCGGCGATGGGCGCGTCTGAGTCATAGCTGGTAACCGTCGGCTGCAGCATGGTGCCATTGTGATTGCTGCCGGAAGTGAGGCCGAAGTTAGTCCCGCCGTGGGCCATATAAGCGCAGATTGAGCCACCGAGATCGAGCATCTTGCGTGCTTCCAACGCGGCGTCCTCAGCATCCCGGTGGTGATGGTGTTCGCCCCAGTGATCGAACCAGCCGCCCCAGAACTCAACGTTGAAGAACGGCTCACCAGGCCGGCGTCGCTGCCACGTAGCCACTGCTTCGTCGCCCCGGCTTCCCAGCGTTGCGGTCGCCCAGGTTCCCTCGATGGAACCGCCGTCGAGGAAATAGTCCGTGCCGCCGTCGGCCGTGAACAGGAGCTCAGTGATGCCGCGATCCTCCAGCACGCGGCGGTTCCAGCGGATGTACTCGTGGTCGTCGCCGTAGCTGCCGTATTCGTTTTCAATCTGAACGGCCACCACAGGACCGCCCGCTGACGCCTGCCGTGAGGCGATGATCGGGAGGAGCTGATCGAACCATTCCTCGATGGCACCCGTGAATTCCGGGTCCATGCAGCGCAGGCCGATGCCGGGAATACCGGTCAGCCAGGCCGGGAAGCCGCCGTTGTCCCACTCTGCGCAGATGTACGGTCCAGGGCGGACAATGACGTCCAACCCTTCCTCGGCCGCGAGGTCAAGGAAGCGTCCCAAGTCCCGCCAGCCACTGAAGTCCGGCGCCTCCTCGCGCTTAGGCTGGTGGAAGTTCCAGGCAACATACGTGTCCACCGTGTTAGCGCCCATCGCCTTAAGACGACGCAGCCGGTTCTGCCACAGATCCGGGTGAACACGGAAGTAGTGGATGGCTCCGGCGAGGATGCGATACGGTTCACCCGAACGGTAAAGGACGGCGTCGTGGTAGCTCAGGAGCGCGTTGTTCACATGGAACAGATTAGCTCAATATCCAACATTTATGCACAGGTGATGATCGCATGACCAATCTTGATACTTCCCCCGCACAGGAAGTCTGCCCTGCGGCGCCGGAGGGGCAAGGGCCTTGCGTTCAACTGTGGCCCGAGCGTGAGGTTCCCTTGGGTGGCGTGCGCGCCATGAACGTCATGAGGACGCTGCCCCAGCGGGGACTGCCAACTGTGGGTGCCTGGTGTTTCCTGGACAGTTTCGGGCCGGACCGGGTGGCCATGAGCGTACTTCCCCATCCCCATTGCGGACTTCAGACTGTCACGTGGCCCCTGGAAGGCGCCGTGCGGCATCGCGACAGTGTGGGTAGCGATGTAGTGGTCCGGCCCGGCGAGCTGAACATCATGACGGCTGGCCATGGCATCTCCCATTCCGAGTTCTCCGTCCTTCGGGCCACTACCGAAACGGGCTCCAGTCCGCTGGTGGAAGAAATTCCGATGTCCCGAGGACTCCAGCTGTGGGTTGCCCTTCCGGAGGAACACCGGCACCGTGCGCCGTCATTTGACCAGGTCAAGGACCTGCCGGTGGCCGTGGGCGAAGGATTTACGGCCACCGTAATGGTGGGCGAATTCGCTGGGCAGCGCTCCCCCGCCACGATGTTCAGCCCGATTGTTGGTGCCGATATCACGGGCAGCGGGTCCTTTGAATTGCCGTTGCGGCCTGATTTTGAGCACGCCGTACTGGTCCTGGATGGCCAGGTCGTGATCGACGGCCAGGACATCGAGGCTGGTCCTCTGGCCTACTTGGGGGCCGGCAGGTCCAGCCTTGCCGTCCAAGCGCAACCGGACACCCGATTCATGCTCCTCGGCGGCGAACCGTTCGGCGAAGACCTGCTCATGTGGTGGAACTTCGTGGGCAGGACGCATGAGGAAGTGGAAAAGGCCCGTGAGGAGTGGGAAGCCGAAGGATTGCTCGACGACGAAGCTGCCGCCAGCTCACGTTTCGGCTTTGTCCCCGGGCATGGTCCTGATGCAGGACCGGAGGCTGGCCGCATTCCGGCCCCGCCGCTGCCGGGCGTCAAGCTGCGGCCACGAACCCGCGGCTAGGTTCTATACGGTTAGGCCCGCTGCTCCGCTACGAGGCGCGGGACGCCGAACACGGGATCCTGTTGAAGAATGCGCACATCAGTGATACCACTTTCGGCCAGCTTGGCTTTGAACGCTTCTTGGAGCCGCCGGACGTTCATGCCAAGTCCGCTGCCGAGGATCACCGGACCGTCCAAGCCCAGTTGGCGGACGGCCTGTTCGGCGAGTTCAGCCAAGTCGCGGCCTGCTTGCTCCACGAGTGCCTGGCTTGTTTCGTCACCGGCGTCGGCAGCTTCCACTACCAACCGGGCCTGCTGCGCCCAGTAGCGGCGGCCAGTGTCCGGGGAGTGGAACAGTGCGATCAGCTTGCCGGGTTCCTCCACACCGACGGAATCCATCAGTGCACGGCTAAGTCGATCAGGCTCCAAGCCCTGGTTCATCCGGCGCAGGCTATGCCGGACGGCCTCTCGCCCCAGCCAGTAGCCGCTTCCTTCGTCCCCTAGGAGATAGCCCCAGCCACCCGCCCGGGCTTCTTCTCCGGCGTCGTTCTTTCCCCACGCGGCCGAGCCGGTCCCGGCAATTACCGCGACGCCTTTGCTCGCTCCCCCGGCCGCCAGCAGCAGGCGTGAATCGTGAACCACTGTGATGCGCGCACCTGGTGCGTGGGGTGCGATGAGGTCAACGAGCGCCTGGGCGTCTTCATCGGTATCAATCCCCCCTGCACCGGCGTACACCTGGTCAATGTGGCCGCCACCGATTTTCCCGAACAACTCAGCAAGGTTCGCCGCGGCGACCTCACGGCTAACGTTTTGGACATTGGAGCTGCCTGCACTCTCATCCCTGACCGGCGATCCGTCTTCGAACCGCACGCCGCGGGTTTTCGTGCCGCCGATGTCGAGCCCGATCACGGTGCCGTTCACGGCTTCCGGGGCGGCGTGGGAATGCTGGGCAGTGTCAGGATTGTTCACCGTGAAAGACTAGCTTGGAGCGTCTTGAGGAGAAACCGCACATGCCTGAAACCCTGTTTGGTACACCGTTTGTTGCAGCTCCCATGGCCGGGGGAACTTCCACGCCGGCGTTGGTGAAAGCAGTTCATGAGGGTGGTGGACTGGGTTTCGTTGCTGCCGGCTACAAGAGCCCTGAAGCCATGACCGCCGAAATCGCTGAAACGCGGGAACTCAATGTTCCGTTTGGCATGAACGTGTTCGTACCGGACCAAAGCCAGCTCCCGCCGGGTCCTGAAGCACGGGCACACCTTGAGGCCTACCGGGCCGAACTGGAACCCGAGGCTGCTCGTTACGGCGTGACGCTACCTCCCCTCCGGCTCGACGACGACGACGCCTGGCAGGACAAGATCGATGCCCTGGTGGCCGACCCCGTGGAGTTTGTGAGCTTCGCTTTTGGCCTCCCGGGAAAGCCTGTGGTCCAGGCCCTGCAAAAAGCAGGCAGTCGGGTCATTTCCAGTGTTACCAGTGTTGAGGAAGCTCTTGCGGCTGCGGAGGAGGGCCCCGACGCCATCGCAGTGCAGCACAGCTCCGCGGGCGGACACTCGGCAGCCTTCCTGCCTGGCCGGCGGGGACAAGCAGCCCGTACGACGGCGGAGCTGGTGGCCCAGGTGCGTGCCGCCGTCGGACTTCCACTCATCGCTGCCGGGGCCATCATGGACAACGCCACGCTGCGCGAAGTGCTGGCAGCGGGCGCCGTTGCCGCGCAGGTGGGCACCGCGTTGGTTCGCACTGACGAGAGCGGCGCACGGAAGCCGCACAAGGACGCCTTTGGTGACCCCGCCTTCGCGGAGACGGCAATAACACGGGCATTCACGGGGCGCTGGGCACGTTCGCTGGTCAATGATTTCGTCCGCGACCATCAGGACGCGCCGGAGGGTTATCCGGCGATCCACCACCTCACCAGTCCCGTCCGGGCTGCATCATCCGCCGCCGGAGATCCCCACCGCCTTAACCTGTGGGCAGGGACCGGCTGGCAGCAGGCCAGGAAAGGATCTGCGAAGGACGTGGTCAGGGAGTTCCTGAACGGGCTCTGACCAGTTCGGCGAGCAAGTCACCACCCTCGGTGACCACTAGTTCCCGGAACAGCCTGACGGCGTCCGGTTCGAAGCTCCGTTCCCGCCAGGCGATGCCGATCTGCCGGAACGCCAGGTCCGATTCGATAGCCACTTCAACGAGCCCAAGTTCGGCCTCAGGAAGAAATTGGCCGGTTCCTGAGCCGGGTCCCGCTGGTGGCAGGATGCTAAAACCGAGCCCGGCCGAGACCAACCCACGGGCAGAGGTGGACTCTTGGACTTCAAAAGCGATCCTCGGCCGGAATCCTGCTTCGCGCAGCAGCGCTTCGCCCAATGCCCGAAGACCCACTCCCTCCGGGAGGGTGATGTACGGTTCGTGCCGGAGTTCGGAGAGGGGAAGGCTGGATCTTCCAGCCAGAGGGTGCCGGTAGTGCAGCACCGCGCGCAATGGCTCACGGTACAAAGGCAGAGCACGAATACCCCGCCCCTCCGGCGCGATGGGTGCCGTCAACGCGAAATCCATGTCCCCGTTAGCCAGCTGCCTCAGGCAATCGTCGCGTGGACCCTGCCAGAGTTCGAACACAGTGTGCGGGTGGTGTGCGCGGAAGGCGCTGATGAGCAAGGGAAGGGTGGCTTCACCGAAGGTGTGTTGGAACGAAACCCCGATCCTGCCCCTCACAACGTCAGATTCGTGCCGCACCCTGTCCAGCCCGGCTTGGAAGTCCTCCAGCGCTGCTTCGATGTAGGGCAGCAGCGTCCGCGCGGCCGGTGTCAGGCGAATGCCACGACCCTCGCGGATCAGCAGGTCCATCCCCACGATGGCGCTGGCCCGTGCAACGGCCCTGCTCACTGTCGACTGTGGAACGCCGAGGATCTCGGCTGTTTCAGTCATGTGTTCCGTCCGGCCAAGTTCCGCCAAGACAGGCAGCAGAGGGAGTAGTTGAACGAGCTGTTGGTGATCGGGTTCCATAAAGCTCCATTATTGGCAGGATCAATTCATGCGCTATTGCATCAATCCTAAGTGACCTATGCATTGGAACATGGTGTCCACCCAGCCCTAATCTGGCTCGGTGAGCAAAGCAACCTTCAAGCCCAGCACCGACTCCTGGGAGGGACACGCCAAAGGATCCCGCGGTTATAGTCGCGTCCTGGCCGCTTTGGCGCTTGCCGGGGTTGCGACCTTCGCGCAGTTGTACTCCACGCAGGCCGTACTTCCACTCATGGCCGCGGACCTCCGGATCACGGCGGCCGAAGCGGCCTTGAGCATTTCCCTCGCCACTGTGGGCTTGGCAGTCACTGTGCTGCCGTGGTCCTTTGTGGCCGACAGGATTGGCCGGGTCCGCGCCATGGCCATCGGCATCGCCGTCGCCACGCTCTTAGGGTTGCTGGTGCCCCTGGCACCCACGGTCCCCGTGCTGTTGGGGCTCCGAACCTTGGAAGGCATGGCCCTGGGCGGAATCCCGGCCATCGCCATCGCCTACCTCAATGAGGAAGTTACCAAGATCCATACCGCCCTCGCCGCTGGAACCTACGTTGCCGGAACAACCTTGGGTGGCTTGGCCGGGCGTTTGGTCGCCGGACCAGTTGGAGAACTTTGGGGGTGGCGCACCGCGGCTCTGGCTGTTTCCCTACTGGCCACAGTTTCAGCCGTCTTGTTCCTGGTTCTTGTTCCGAAGCAACGCCGGTTCAGCCCGGCCCCGCCCTTGGGATTTCGCGGAGCCCTCCGAACCCTCGGCCGGCACTCGAGCAATCCCAGACTGCTATCGCTGTACTTACAGGCTTTTCTGCTTATGGGTGGCTTTGTTGCCGTTTACAACTACCTCGGATTCCGACTGCATGCCGAACCTTTTGGACTCCCTGCCACCGTGGTCAGCCTCATTTTCCTGGCGTACTTATCCGGGACCGTCAGCTCACGATGGGCCGCGGGGTTGACCACCAGGTTCGGCCGGCGGAACGTCCTGCTGGCAGGGATCGCCATCATGTCGGCAGGTTTGGCCATGACGTTGGCGGAAAACCTCGCAGCTACCCTTGCCGGACTGGTGATCTTCACTGGCGGCTTCTTCGCCGCCCATAGCGTTGGTTCAGGGTGGACGGGAGCTATCGCAACCACAGGCCGGGCGCAAGCCGCGTCCCTGTACAACCTGTCCTACTACCTCGGTTCCAGCGTCATTGGTTGGGCCGGCGGCCTTGCCTTTCAGGCGTTTGGGTGGCCGGCTTTGGCGTTGAGCGTCATCGCACTGTCATGCACGACGGCGGTAGTCACCGTGATAGTGCACCGCCCACGGCTAAGTTCCCGCTGATTTCAGCCGGGCTGCCCCTACAATCGGAGGCATGACACAGGTCACGAAAAGCCGGGAGCTGTCGTCGCCGGAGCGTTTGCAGGCGTTTACGGATGCCGTGGTGGCGATTGCTTTAACGTTGTTGATCCTGCCGCTCATGGAGAGTGTGGGTGAACTGGCAGACCACGACGGCACTACGGCTGAGTGGTTGGCAGAAGAACAGTACGCTCTGCTCGGCTTTGTCCTAAGCTTCATCCTGATTGCAGTTTTCTGGGTACACCACCACAAGCTGTTCCGCAGCGTCAAGCGCGTGGACTCGGGCTTGTTGTGGCTGACCGTGGCATGGATGTTCACCATTGTGGTGATGCCCGTGGCCACATCACTGTCCACCCAGATGGAGTCTGACTGGGCGCAGCCCCTCGTCTACATTGGAACCCTCTTCGCCACCAGCCTCATGCTCCTTTTGGCCCGCGCCTATTTGCGGTCCCACCCGGATCTCCACACCATGGATAACGCTGATGTGGTGTCAGGCATCCGAGCGAGCGGCATCGTTTCCGGGCTTTTCCTGTTGGCGCTTGTTCTGGCCCTGATCATTCCCGGGGTAGGAAACTGGCCGCTGCTGGCGATGCTGCTCAGTGAGCCTCTCCAACGACTGGATCGACGGCGGGCCCGCCGACGCCCCGCCAAATCATAGTCAGCTGAAGATTTCACGGATTAGGATGGACAGAAGGCAATTTCAGGAGGATCCGTGAGCAACCCCACGAAGAATGTTCGGTCAAGTACGGGCAGCGCAGAGCCGCTCGACGCGATCGATGAACGAATCCTCGCGGCGTTGGTGGACGACGCCCGGATCTCCAACAAGCAGCTGGCTGAACTTGTAGGAATCGCCCCCTCCACTGCCTTGATGCGCACCAGGGCGCTCTCCGAACGCGGAATCATTGAGGGATTTGAAGCGGTCTTGAGCCTGCCGGCGATCGGCCGTTCAGTTCAGGCCCTCATTGCCGTCCGCCTCCGCGCCCATGACCGTGACCAAATCGACCGCTTCACGGCGCGTGTCCCCAAGCTCCCGGCCGTCATTTCCACTTTCCACACCACAGGTTCAGTGGACTACCTGCTGCACATCGCCGTCGCAAACACGGACGACCTCCGCAACTGGCTCCTGGACAACCTCGCTACCGATCCCGTGGTGGGTCACACGGAAACCACCATGGTGTTCCAGCACATTCCCGGCAACCGGGGACCGTTGCCCGAATAAGCGGAGCATCTCAGCAGCGGGTCAATGACAACGCAGCTGGTCAGGAACGCAAGGCGCTTCGAAGGGACACGGCCGCAAGCGACAAAGCAGCCAATCCGCACAAAGCAGTGAAACCCACGACGGCGGGCTGCAGGCCGAACACCGAGACAGCCAGTCCCAGCCCTATCACCGGGACAGCGCTCCCCAGGTACGTGATGACGTAGACGGTGCTGATGACTTGGGCGTGTCGGGCGGCTTCCACTATCCCGGCAACCTCATTGAACACCTGCCGGAAAGCGATGCCTTGTCCCACTCCCGCGGTGATGCTGGCAGCCACCAGCAACCAAGGGCTGGACCATGCTGCGGCGGCTCCCACCAGAACAACCGAGACCCCCAGCACGGCAAGTGCCACGGGGACAACGAAGCGGCCCCGCGCACCCAGCAGTTGGCTCAGGGCTGAAGCACCCAACGTGACGCCGGCCAGCAGTCCGATCAGCGGCCTGGAATCGGCGTGGACAACGCTGGCGAAATACCCGGGCGCCAGGGACAGGCAGAAGCCGAACACTGCGAAACTCAGGAACCCGGTGGCCGCAGCCATCCAGAACGCTCCGCGGGCATGGTGGGAGATGGACGGCTTCCGAGGGGCAAGGACCTTGAGTGGCTTTACTCCCTCCGCCGGCGCGATGGCTGGCCTGGCTTTCAGCAGCCACAAAGGAATGAGGGCAGCCGCCAATACCGCGGAGTGCACATAATACGGAGTGCGTGTGGGGTCCGGCAGGAGCGACAAGACACCACCGATTGCAGGACCCGCCGCCACGCCGCCAGCAGAGGAAAGCAGCGTAAAGCGGGACGCCCAGTCGGGCCGCTGGGGCAGCAGTTCGCGCAATGCAGCTGAACTGGCTCCCGTGGCTAGTCCAACCGCCACGCCTTGCAGCGCCCGCCCCAGGGACAACGTGAGGAGAGCGTCTGCATTCGCGAAGATGACACCTCCCACCAAACCGACGACGACAGCGAGCACCAGCGCTGCCCTCCGCCCGATGTGGTCCGACCAATGGCCCGCCACCATGAGAACCGCTACGAGTGCGAGGACGTAGCTGGAGAACGCAACCGTCACGCCGAGCGAAGACATGCCGATCCTGGCTTGCAGCAAGGGGTACAAAGGCGTGGCAAGGTTGGCGCCGACCAGCAGTGTAAAAATTACGACCCCCGCCAGGACCAACCTGGCAGTGGTGGAGGCATCCCATCCCCAGCGTTCGACGGTAGCCGGACGCATGCGGAGTTCGCTCAAGACAGTCATTTTCCATGCCTTCGGACTCGGTGGCCGGGCTGTTCGGTTCCTTGCGGGAACCGAACAGCCAGCTATGTAGTGATGGCAATAGAATGCAGTAGCACTGATCTTTGCGGACTATCAAAATGTAAGAATTGAGCAAAACACTCAAAGTAGTCCGAACAAAATGAGCTGGAGTGACCATTTGAACACCCTTGACCCCCTGGACCTGAAGATCCTCTTGGAACTGATCAAGGATCCGCGCATCCAGATCGCCGAGTTAAGCGATGAATTGGGCATAGCTCGCAATACGGCCCAAAGCAGGATCAAGCGCCTTCTCCGTTCCGGCGTGCTGCAGGCCGCTGGGCGGGAGGTCGACCTCGAAAAGGTGGGGTACGACGTCGTCGCCTTCGTCACGATTGAAGTCACCCACCGGGAACTCGACGGCGTCATCGGCGCCTTGCGCCTGATCCCCCAAGTGTTGGAGGTCCATGAAATCTCCGGCCGCGGCGATCTGTGGTGCCGGGTAGTGGCAACGGATACACACAACCTGCAGTCAGCTTTGCGGTCAGTGCTTCGCACCAAAGGAGTCATCAGGACCGAAACAGTACTTGCCCTGCACACCCATATCCCCTACCGCACTGAGCCACTCATCGGGAGAATGGCTGCGGCACCAACACGGTCAAAGCAAGAAGGCCGGAGCGCAAGCTCAGAGGCCTGAACGCACTAGGCTTTTAGGCATGGATTGGCTCTCACACATCTCCCAAATCAACTGGCTCGCCGTACTTCTGGCCTTCGTTTCGAGCATGGTGATCGGATTCGTCTGGTACATGCCGGCTGTACTTGGTCGGAAGTGGATGCAGGCAATCGGCAAGACTGAAGAGGACCTCAAGAACATCGAAGGCGGCGCAGGCATTTGGGTTCCCATGATGGCGGCGGCGGCTGTGACCAGCATCCTCCTCGCTATCCTCATCAGCGCGCTGGACCTCAACACCTTCCTTGCCGGCGGGATTTTCGCGCTGATCCTCGCCGTGGTGTTCCGCGCGGGCGGGCACGTCATTCATAACGGCTTCGCAGGCCGCCCGGCGGCTGTAACCGCTATCGACTCCGGTCACGACATCGTGGCGATGACCCTCGCGGGCGCCATCATCGGAGCCATGCAGTAGCGTTCAAACAGTGACCATCATCGACAACGCCGTATATGTAGACGGCGTCCGCAGTGCCACCCCGCGCACCCTCGAACAGACCTTTGAGACGTTGGCGGAACATGGCGGCATGGCTTGGATTGGCCTGTACCGACCCACCCAAGAGGAGATGGCCGCCGTCGCCCAGGAGTTCGGGCTTCACGAACTCGCGGTGGAAGACGCCGTCTCGGCGCACCAGCGACCCAAACTTGAGCGCTACGACCACAACCTGTTCACAGTACTGCGGCCGGCCCGCTACCTGGACGAAACCGAAACGGTGGAGTTCGGCGAGCTCCACGTCTTCACGGGACCGAACTTTGTGGTGACCATCCGGCATGCCGAAACCGGTGGCGTGGCCCGTGTGCGCAAGCGGCTTGAGGGGCGCCCGGACCTCCTCCGCCACGGCCCGGAGGCGGTCCTGTACGCCCTCCTGGACCAAGTGGTGGACGACTACGCTCCGGTGGTCGCGGGCCTGGAAAATGACATCGACGAGATTGAAGACCAGCTCTTCAGCGGTGACAGCGCCGTTTCACGCCGTATTTATGAGCTCGCCCGCGAAGTGATTCAGTTCCAGCGCGCCATTCATCCCCTTCCGGACATGATGGTGCTTCTGGAGAAGGGCTTCGAAAAGTACGGAGTGGACATTGAGCTCCAACGTTCCCTCCGTGATGTCGAGGACCACGTCCAACGCGTGATCTCCAGGGCCAACTCGTTCCGGGATCTCCTCCAGAACGCCCTCACCCTTGACGGAACGCTGACCGCCAACCGCCAGAACGAGGCCAGCGCCGCCCAAAACGAGCAGGTCAAGAAGATCTCCTCCTGGGCGGCCATCCTCTTCGCTCCATCCTTCGTAGCCGGCGTCTACGGAATGAACTTCGACCATATGCCCGAGCTGCATTGGGACTTCGGCTATCCTCTGGCTGTTGGACTCATGTTCGGCGCCGCACTGCTCATGTATGTCATCTTCAAACGCAAAGGCTGGTTGTGACTAGATGACCCCGCCGGCGGCCGCTGGTGCGCTTGAGTCGTGTCCGCCGTCGCCTACCGTTTCGCGGGCGACGTAGTTCTCGATGTCGAAGAGGTTCTCTGCACGTTCAGTGATGTTCAGCAACGTGGTCATTGAGGCAACTTCCTCCACCTGTTCCTTAAGGAACCACAGCATGAACTGCTCACCCAAAGCATCGCCCTCTGCGCGGGCAACGCGGAACATCTCCTCAATGCTCCGGGTGACTTCCTTCTCCTGCTCCAGGGCGAGGGCAATGGGCTCTTTGGCGTTGCTAAAGTTATTGCGCACCGGGGCGATACCCGGGATCTCCACGTGAACGTTGCGGTCCAGCATGTACTGGACCATCATCATGGCGTGGTTACGCTCTTCGAGGGACTGACGATAGAAGTGACGGGCCAGCTGAGGCAAGTCTTCACCATCAAAATACACAGCTACTGCGATGTATTGCTGGGAGGCCGCAAACTCATTGGCGACCTGGGCGGACAACAGCTCATTGAAAGTCTTCTTAGCCATGGCTCGATCCTACAGCCGGGCCATGACACTTTCGTGGGTGAGGTTCACCACGCCTGAAGCCATATAAATGCTCAAGTCAGCAACAGGCCGATCCCCACTCCCGCCGCTGCAGCAAGAACGCTTGCCGCCATGGATCCCACGCCGTTGATGAGCGCCAGGCCCGTCCTGCCACTTTGGATCAGCCGGATGGTCTCCAGGCTTGCAGTACTGAACGTGGTGTATCCACCCAGGAAGCCTGTTCCCACGATTAAGAACAGGGACTCAGATGCTTGGCCCCGCAGCAGCAATCCGGCAAGGAGCCCGAGCACCAAGGAACCTGAGACATTGATCAGGATAGTTCCCCACGGGAGTGCCGTCTTGAGGCGTTGCCTGAGCAAACCGTCCACAACAAACCTGGCCGCTGCGCCTACTCCGCCCGCAAGCGCAAGAAGTAGGACCGTCACGATTTACGTCTTGTTGTACGCCGATGATGCCAGGCGCCCAACCATATTCCCGCAGTAGTGGCTGCGGCTCCACCGAGCAGGCTGGCTGCCAGATATCCGGCAGCTCCAGGTGCCCCACCCACCGCAAATAAGTGAACCGCGTCCAAAGCGAGGGTGCTGTAGGTGGTGTAAGCGCCCAGGAACCCCGTCCCCAAGGCAAGCCGCAAAACCCGGCGGCCACCGACGTCGGGCCCTCTGCGGGAGAGTCCTTCAAGTAATGCGCCCAGTGCCAACGCGCCGGAAAGATTGATGACCAGGATGGGAAGCGGCCAAGCATTTGGCGCCGGTATCACCAGTCCAAGCCCGTACCTGGCGAGCGCTCCGAACACCCCGCCGGCTGCCACTATGCCGATAAAGCCCCACTGGAAGTGGAGTGGTTTTGTTGCCTCAGTCGTCGTCATCGTCGTCCGGGACCCTGGGGTTCACGGGGACAACGAGCACTGGCAAATCTTGGCGGTGGAACAGATGCCGGGCCACGGAACCCGCCGTTAGCTCCTTGAGTGCGGCCGTCAGTTTACGCTCCCGCGTACCCACCACGATCATGGAGGCTCCGATATCCCCGGCCTCACGCGCCAAAGCACGCGCAGGCTCCCCCGCGAGCGGCACGATGGACCACTCGACGTCCACGCCGGCCAGTTGGTGGGCAATGGTCGCCTTCAGTGATTGTGGAAACCCCTGGGCTACAGCAACGCCATCCGGATCGATCGGGGCAGCCGGCCCTCCCGTTGTTCCATCCACGGGATACACCGTGACATCCGCATATGCGCAGACCAGCGGAAGACCTGCATTGGCGGCCACCTGTGCCGCCTGCTCCACCACAATGGCGTGTTGCCCGGGCATCACCCCCACCAGGATGGGGCCGGACATTTTGCCGGAGGCCTCGGGACTTGGGGCTGGGGTCTCAGTCACAGGGTCATTCTACGACGACGAAGTTGGCTCACAGGTGACCCCGGCCTGACCACAAGCCGTAGAGCAATGGAACCACCGACCCGATCATGAGCACGTTGCCGAGCACCCAGTCGTCTGCCCGAATCACTGATCCAGCCACCAGCATCGCCCCGAAGATCAGCGTACCCACTGCTCGATTTACCAAGCCGATCATGCGTGCCATTTGTCGTTCCAGGCGCCGGTTGGATACCTGCAGCGATCCGTCTTCCAGTTTGCTGACCAGCGCATCGAGCCGCTTCGGCAGGCGCAAGGCGACCGCGGCGGCGTCGAACACCTGTGCAGCGACGTCGTTGACGAGATTGCCGCGCTCATCACGCAGCAATTGTGCCGCATACGGTTCCACCGAATCCCACAAGTTGAAGCGGGTGTCCAGCGAACTGCACACACCCGAGGTCAGCGACATTGCGCGGATGATGAGCAGGAAATTCTCCGGCAACTGAAACGGAAGTGACCTGATCACGTTGCCGAACTCCGCACCAAAGTCACGGAACTCCCGCGGATCCACATCGCGAAGTTCAGCGAAGCCCATACCGCCAAAGCGCGCGAACAGCTGCGTCATGGCCCGCTCCAGCTCGGCAGTATCCGCCGAGGGCATCAAGACGCCTACGTCGCTGATAGCGGCCACGAGGCCCTTTCCATCCCGGGCGGCAGCCGCGATCAGGAGTTTACGCAGTCCACTCCTGGTCCTGGCAGGAACCTCGCCCATCATCCCGAAATCGATGAATGTCAGTTTCCATGGATGTTCAGCTGAACCGGAATACGGTGTGACAAAGATGTTGCCGGGGTGCGGATCGGCGTGAAAGAAACCGTTAGTGAACAACTGGTCAAACATCACTGAAGCGAAAATAGGGGCAACGGAGGCAGGATCAATCCCCGCCATGCGCAGCGACACCGCATCCGTAATCTTGATGGCTGTGACATCTTCCAAGGTGAGCACGCGGCGAGTGGTCCGTTCCCAGACCACTCCCGGCACCGTTACCCGGGCGTCGTTGACGAAGTCAGCAGCAAACCGCTCTGAATTTGCGGCCTCATTGAGGTAGTCGATTTCCTCCAGACTGGTCTGTGCGAACTCTTTGATGAGGGCGGGCACATCAGCACGGTTTGAGACGATACGGATGCGGCTAAGCCAGCCACCCACTCTCCTCAGGGCAGCGAGGTCGACGTCCACGATGGTATCGATGCCGGGTCTCTGCACTTTGAAAACCACGCTGCTGAGGCCAGTGTCTTCGGCGTTGCCGGGGAGCAACTTCGCCCGGTGGGCCTGCCCGAGTGACGCGGCTGCGATCGGCGTTTCCTCGATCGAAGCGAACACTGCCTCCAAAGGCGCACCCAGTTCAGCCTCAGCAAGCGCGCGGATGGCCGGGAAGGGAACCGGCGGCACCTCGTCCTGAAGGCCCTCCAATTCGGCAGTTATCTCCGGCGGGAGTACATCGAGCCTGGACGACATGAACTGGCCCACCTTGATCATCAAGCCGCCAAGCTCCACCGCAAGACCATGGAAGCGTTGGGCGAAGCGCCGCATCCTTTGCGCCCGGTTGCGTTCAGTCAGTCGGCGCAGCCCGACTCGAGGCAGGAACAGCTCAAACCACCAGGTGACCAGCAGATGCCAAGCGGCAAACCGTAAGATTCGACGATACCGGGCCCGGGCTTCACCGGCCAAGGGATCCGTCCGGTCGCGTCGAACCGACGTCACCCCTTCAGTCCTGGGCGAGGATCGAGTACAGCCGACGGCGTGCGTCTTCCAGCACCGTCACAGCTTCCTGCACCTGCTTCGGCGTTCCAGTGCGCCCCACCTGGGCCGCTGCCTGAGCAAGCTCAACCCCTGCCTTGGGCAGTGCGCCGAACCCGGGAGCGTTGCCAGCGGACTCCCAAGGCGCTGCTGTTTCGGCACTTGCAACGTCCTCGCGGCCAGCTTCAGTGAGGGAGTAGATTTTGCGGCCATTTGATTCCTCAGTGCTGACAAAACCCTCGTCTGCCAGCAACTGGAGGGTCGGGTAGACGGAGCCGGCGCTCGGCTTCCAGCTTCCACCGCTCCGCTCTTCGATTTCACGGATGATCTGATAGCCGTGCATTGGCCGCTCAGCGAGGAGGGCAAGGATGGCTGTCCTCAACTCGCCCCGTCCAGCCCGGGTGCCTGAGCGCTTCTCGAAACGGGACCGGAACTCCTCCACGGCCTGCCACATGCCGTCCAAGTTGTTTCCCATAAATCCGTTTGCAGGGAATGAATTGTGCATCAGGCTCACCTCGGTATGTCGCGAACGATACTGAACGATAGTTAACGATATACATGCCGGGTCCCTGAAAACAATGGCAGGTCTCTTTGCGCAGGGCCGGACAGCACTTCTGGGTGATGCCGTCCGGCCCCTGCCGCGGATCCTTGGGCAGCCCCGGCCAACGAGGGGGGTCACTGACCGTTGCGGGGATCCGCTGGGTCCAGTAAAGACGAGCCATCAAGCAGGCACACGAGTAGTTGGTACTCGTCTTTTTCTGCTCCCCCGGGCGGTCACTACCTACCTTGAGCGCTGGATTCGAGCAAAGCCGTCAATTGATGATTTCACTGCGGTCGTCCGCAGCGATGGCCGCCAGTCGCTCTCGCCACTCCTGCAGAGCTTGGGGAGCCAGGCGAGTCCAGTCGGTCACTTCACCAATGACACTGAGCGGGGCGCTGCTGCGGAAGGACCGGGTGGGATTGCCCGGAAATTTCTTGTCGGTCACGTTCGGGTCGTCCTCGAACGCTCCGGTGGGTTCAACGGCATAGACGCGCGGCTCCCCGTCACCAGCCGCGAGCTCGGCAGCCAGCCCCGCACCGTCCCGGAGAGCGGTGAAGTAGATATGGTTCATCACCACCTCAGGCCTGTAGTTCGACCTGAAGCCTGGTCTCAGGAGATCACCCTCCTTAAGATCGGCCTTCGTCCCGTGATAAAAGGGCCCCTCGTCCTGCGGTTGACTCACAGCTACAGCCTACTTGCACGCGCCCCACCGCCGGAGTCTTGAGGTTTTCCTGAGGAATTGTTGACCGAACACAGGATTTGTTCTTGATCCGGGCCCGGCACAGTAGTTCTTGTCAGCCAGAGAGGCTGGAAATGAACGGCCGGCCGGACCCACGGTGGCCTCCCGAAAGGACCATACTCAGATGGCCATCAGCCTCAAGACCACCTCCGGCAAAATCCTCGGAGCCCCCGGCCCGGCCAACACCGGCAACTCCGACCTGTACACCCTCACCTCCCTGACCTCGGCCAAAACCGACAACCTCAAAGTCACCACCGCGTTCCCCACCACCGCGAACAACGACTTCCAAGGCGCCACCTCCACCATCGCCTTCACCGGCACCCAACGCACCGAAACCACCAAATAAACATCACCTGACGCCCCACGAGGGTGATCCGATAGGCCCCGGGGGCCGGCCTGTTTGCCCTTCAGGCCGGTCTCCGGTCCATTTACTGATCCAATCTGCAACGTAAATTCTTTCATTCTTGAGCAGACCTTGAGTGTTCACCGAGGTCATTCCTGAGACCGCTTGGGCACACTTGGAAGCAGAACAAAAACCACGCTACGGGAACGGGACTATTCACATGCAGGGCAAGGGCATCATCTGGCAAGTACCGGCCATTCTCCTGGCCGCGGTATTCCTCTTGATGGGTATCCAGGTTTCACCCGCGCAGGCGCGATTCAATGACACCGATGTTAGTGCAATGGCGCTTACTGCCGCGCGCATACCAGCACCGGCAGCCAACACCGTGGCCGTCACCAAGAGTTGCGATTCCTTCCTCTGGTTCGCCCAAGCCAAAATCAGTGTCGGCAGCTTCCCGGCTGTTCCCTTCGCTAACTATCACGAGCTCAAGGTCATCGACCCGGACGGCGTCGTGCAATTCACCGGCGATATGAGCAAGAGCTCCGGACGTTCTTACAGCTCAGGGATCCAGAGCATTGGCAACTTGTCAGGTACATGGACGTACCAAATCCGGGGCTACTACAAGGTTCCCAACTCCACCAACGCCTGGGTCGGTCAGCCCCTCAGCGGCACGCTGAATTGCCCGTGATGGGATTGGATGGGACGCATTTCGGCGATGTGAACAATTGAGGGACGCATTTGTGTGGAGCTAAGGAGATTCGAACTCCTGACCTCTTCGATGCGAACGAAGCGCTCTACCAACTGAGCTATAGCCCCTAAACCAAGCGCAACTGCCCGGCCAGTGTTCCTTAGGCTACAAACTTTCCCTGTGCTTTTCCAACCACGACACGAATGTCTCCCTGCCATAGGGCTGATCCGAGGTCAGGTTGTGGCCGGCGCGAAGAAAGTCTCCCATCGGCCCGGGCAAAGGCAGCTCAATGATCTTGCCCCGACCGCCCAATACCGATTTCCAAGTCTCCGCCATCTTCCGCATGGTCAGGGTTTCCGGTCCCGCAATGGTCACCACAACATGCTGCTCCATATGCGGCTTGCCCCTCGATTCACCCACAGCTGCTTCCAGCAACGCCGCCGCAACATCTACCGGGGCGATCGACTGGAACCTAACGGCTTTAAACGTGGGAATAAGCCCAACCTTTGCACCGGCCGCGAAAATCTTTGCCACCAAACCGTGGAACTGCGTTGCCCGGACCACCACCGTCTTCAATGGCGACTCCGCGTATTTCCGCTCCTTGGCCGCTTTGGAGGCGTAGTAGGAAAAGGAACTCAAATCACAGTTGATGATGGACAGCGCCACAGCCTTCCGGACACCAGCCAGATGCGCTGCAGCAAGAAGCCTGCCACCGCCGTCGGCGAACTGCTTTTGGGCTTTACCGAACTGCCCTTCAAGGCAATCAATGACGACGTTGGAACCCGCCACCGCAGCTGCCAAGCCATCGCCGGAGGTGACGTCGCCGGCAAAGTACGTGGCGCCGTCGTGGTGATTCGCTGAGCCCACAGGCGGCACATTGCGGCTCAGGACCGAAACCTGGTGCCCCGCAGAAACGGCGAGTCGGACAACCTCACGACCTACCTGGCCCGTGCCACCCGCAACGCACAGCGTAGCCATCGTGGTTAGGCGCGGCGCCGCTGCAGGACATCGTCCAGGTTACTCAGAGCACTGTGGCCCTTTGCGGATGCAATTACAGCGGCTGCAACCTCAGCTTGTTCAACATTTTGCTTCAGAACAGGCTTGCCTACCGGCTTTGGTGCCTCGGGGAGATCCAAGGGCTCTGGAACTGGACGCGGCGCTTTGGCAGCAGCCACGTACGTAGGCTTCGGGACCTCGACGGGCTCCCAAGTGGCACCCTTTGAATCCTTGGCATCATCAGCGGATTTGTCTCCCGCGGCAATAGCAACGGCAAGCGCTGCCTGCCGCAGTTCCACCGCGGATAGGCGAGCAGCCTCACGGCTAGTGGCTTCGGCGTCGAAAACCGAGGTTTCCTTCGACTCCACAGCCGGTTCCTTCGGCAGGTATCGCGCAGGTGTCGGGATGGGTGAGGCCTGAGCAGCACGGCGTGCCCGGCGTTCGCGAAGGTCCCGCAGGGCCAGCTTCCGCAACGTTACGACGGCGAGCACCGCACCGATGAGCGATACAAGCGGCAACCAAACGGAACCAATTCCAAGAATTCTTAGGACCCCGGAAACTGCAGCTGTCACCAATAGGGCAAGGCCTGCCAATGCCAGCGTTAGCCGGGCATAGCGAATGGTGAACGGAATGGTGGGTACTTTCCCGAGGTAGGGCTCGGGCGCGTGGGATTCCTGGGGCGACGCCGGTGCTTTGCTGTGCATGGTCTCCATCGGTTTCTCCTGCTGAGGTGCCAAAGTCAGTACCACCCCTGCCTGCGTTTCGTCTGGTTCGTCATCAATAGCCTCTGCTGGAACACCGGCCGTTTGGACTTGCTGCCGCCTGTTCCTGAGAACGTACGGCGCCACCCAGACCATCCACAGCGCGACAGTGACCACAAGTATCACTGAGCTGCTGAGAGGGAAGTCCACATTCAAAACGGTAGAAGCAAATCGACGGGTGCGGCGGCATTGCGGCCGGTGTGTCGTCGGCGAGTCCGCAAATGATTGGAGATACGGGCAAAAAGGCCGATGACCTGCCCATTTATCCCCTGAGCCACCGTCGCAGAAGTCCCTCTGGAACTTCCTCGGAGGTCAGCGCAAAAGAGCGGTGATCAGCCCATTCGCCGTTGATGTGCAGGTAGCGCTCCCTATAGCCCTCGTCTCGGAATCCAAGCTTCTCCACTACCCTCAGACTCGCTGCGTTCTCGGGCCGGATGTTGATTTCCATACGGTGCAGTCCCAGCACCTTGAAACAGTGGTCGGTGGCCATTGCAACCGCCGTTGGAGCAATGCCGTGCCCTGCACGGTCCTTATCAACCCAATATCCGAGGGTTGCCATCATGGCTGAGCCCCAAACGATGGATGAAACCGTCAGTTGTCCGACGATTCTCGGCTCACGAAAGCCGTCTGCCCGCTCAACAATGAGGAACGGCAGAGCGGTGGACTGACGGGCTTGTTCATTCAAGGAAGCCACCATTTGGCGGTAGCTGGGGAGGCGCCCACCCGGTGCCGGGTTGGACGCCTCCCACGGCGCGAGCCACTCGCTGTTCCGCGAACGAACTTCGGACCATTCCCGCTTGTCGCGGTAACGGATAGGCCGAAGCAGCATGTCTCCGCTTTCCAGCGTCACCGGCCAGATCGCAGAGCCGTACATCATGAGTTTGTTTATTTGGGAAGAGCGGCTGTGAAGTTGGGCAGCCACTCGCGAAGCTCGGGACCCAGGTCTTCACGTTCGCAGGCAAGCTCGATGCAGGCCTTAAGGTAGCTGAGCTTGTCACCGGTGTCGTAGCGACGGCCGCGGAAGACAACACCATAGACGCCATAGCCTTCGCCCTCGCCAGCTGCCAGCACCTCGAGGGCGTCTGTCAGCTGGATCTCTCCACCGCGTCCGGGCGCAGTCTTCTCCAGGACATCAAATACAGCCGGGTGGAGGACGTAGCGCCCGATCACGGCAAGGTTGGACGGCGCCTCTTCCGGCGAAGGCTTTTCGACGAGCTGCTTGATGCGCACGTAGCCGTCCTCGCCGTTGTCCTCAACATCAGCGCAACCATAAGCGCTGATCTTGGAAGGCTCCACCTCAATGAGGGCAACCACGGAACCGCCGGTCTTCTGCTGAACCGCGATCATTTCGCTCAGCAGGTCCTCTCGGGCATCGATCAAATCATCGCCCAGCAGCACGGCAAAGGGCTCGTAGCCAACATGCTGCTTTGCACGAAGGACTGCGTGGCCGAGGCCGTTCGGGTCGCCTTGGCGGACATAGTGGATGTCGCCGAGGTTCGTGGCGGATTGAATGGCCTCAAGCTTGGCGGTGTCGCCCTTTTCAGCCAAAGTGGCTTCCAGAGCCGGTACACGGTCAAAATGGTCTTCCAGTGCGCGCTTGCTGCGCCCCGTGATCATCAGGACGTCGTGCAGGCCCACCTTGACCGCTTCTTCGACGACATACTGGATGGCGGGCTTGTCCACCACGGGCAGCATTTCCTTCGGCATCGCCTTGGTGGCGGGAAGGAACCGGGTGCCAAGGCCCGCTGCGGGGATGACGGCCTTACGGACAGCGTTGTTTTCTAGAGTCACCGGACTAATGTAACGGAAGGAACACATCAACGGCTAAACCCCTCGCCGCGCCGGGACGCACATTTCGTCTTGGGAACGGATAGCCCCCTGCTCCCAAGCGAGCAGGAAGAACCTCAGATCGGACACAGATGGCATCCAAGGAAGACATCCGCAGCAGTCGGCGGCTGCACAGGCGGACCCTCACCCCGGAGCAGATAGCAACTGCGGGCGAGTCCCTTGCGCGGCACGGGACAGCCTGGGCAGCGGAGGCCTCCCTTGGCGGCGCCGCAACCTTCGCTGTGTACCTCGGCGTGGCCTTCGAGCCGCCCACCCTCCCCCTCATCCACTCCCTGCACCAAGCCGGGCATCAAGTGCTGTTGCCTGTTTGCGAACCTGGCCGGCTATTGAGTTGGGTGTACTGGACACCTGCCACGGCCTTTGTAAGGTCCGCTTATGCGCCTATAGACGAACCGGAGGGTGAACGCTTGGAAAGCAATGTGATTGCCAAAGCTGCCGGGATCTTCATGCCCGCAACAGCGGTGGATCGGGACGGAAACCGCATTGGCCAGGGCGGCGGCTACTACGACAGACTTCTCCAAGGCCTCGATGCTGCCGGCCAGCGGCCGCCCACCATCGCGGTGGTGTACGACGACGACTTGTTGCCGTCAGGCTCCATTCCCGCCGAGGCGTTTGATCGCCCGGTGCGACAGGTCCTGACCCCGTTGGGTGTGGTCCAACTCCAGGACGGACCAGAGCCCGACTGACCGCCCCCGGCCCGGCAAGTGAGGTCCGGCACATCCGCTGGTACACCCCACAGCGACCGATGATAGAATTGGCACTCAGGCCCTGCGACTGCTAAGGCGGAATTTCTCCGCCGGTGGTGTACAGGACCTGAACTTTGTCCTGAAGGAGGAACTCAGTGCCCACATACGCATACGCCTGCAAAGACTGCGACCATGCCTTTGACATCGTCCAGTCCTTTTCTGACAGCTCCTTGACGGAGTGCCCCGAGTGCAAGGGCGCGCTACGGAAGAAGTTCAACAGCGTCGGCGTCGTCTTCAAGGGCTCCGGGTTCTACCGGACTGATTCCCGCGATGCCAAGGGCAGCACTGTTTCGGCCGCACCAGCTGCACCAGCCGCCCAGGCTGCCCCTGCAGCAGCACCGGCAACCGCAGCTGCAGCCAGCTAGAAGGTTTTCCACATAGGGCACAGGACCGCTGTTGGCGGGCCGGGGAAACTGGCTAGCGTGGCGGGATGCCACATACATCCCGCAGAGCCCTCCTTACCCGCGCCGAGCGCTCAGCAGCAGCTGCCGGTGATTGGCCGCCACTGAATCGCTCCCCTGCCCGGCCATCCCGTTCCTTGGCCGGAAACGCATCACGGTCCAGCCGACATCGTCCGAGAGATCATGGTCACCGGTGGCAGCGGGTCGGATTTGGCTCTTGGATTTCACGCAACCGCCGGTTGGCCGTTGCGCTCTTGCTGTGCGTTGCTGCCGGCATTGCAGTCCAGCAACTTACTCCTGCTTCGGAGCAGCGCGTTAGCCTCGTGGTAGCGGCGCGGGATCTCCCCACGGGCAGCAGCCTCACAGAATCTGATTTCACAAGCGTTGGAGTGCCATCCGATCTCGCAATTACCGGATCGGTGGATAGTGTCGGCCCCCTCGTTGGCCGTCAACTTGCCTCGCCCCTCCGCAGAGGACAGATACCTACAGAGGCCAGCCTGCTGGGTCCGGGACTCCTGACGGGCGCACCCGTGGGCTCTGCAGCGGTCCCCCTCCGGATGGCTGATCCCTCCTCCATCCAGCTCCTCTCGCCCGGCCAGCTGGTAACAGTGGTCCTCACGGCGGCGGGCTCCTATGACGAGGCCCGGCAGAGCCAGGTTCTTGCGGGCCCGGTGCCCGTTCTCTGGACATCGGCCCAGGGCGGCAAGCCCGGTGAATGGCTAGGAACGGGTGACACCGATGGCCTGGTGGTGGTGGCAGCCGATCCCCAACAAGCAGAAAAGCTTGCCGGCGCATCAACGCAAGGCAAGCTCTTCTTTGTTTTGGTTAGCCCTTAGTGCCCAGGTCTGCTGGCGTGTGGGGCTCAGCCCCAGTGCGGGGGCTTCTGTTCCTTCAGCCACTGCTCATGGTCATAGCCGGAGTCATCGCCCCATCGCCGGGGATCATCTTCTGCAGCCTTCGTAGGAAGAATTCCGCGGGAGGCTGTCTTAGCTGCCGCAGCCTTGGTATCCGCTTCTTCTTCATTGGCATTGGTGACCGGCTCGCCGGAGTCCTGCGTGGCGCGGTCTTCTGTGCCTTTTTCCTGATCCATCAGTGGTGCTTCTTTCCCATTCTCCGCATAGCCGTCGGCCTCGGCAGCGCCATGCTCCTCACGGACCGTGGCCTGACCTTCGTCGACTGCATAGCCGACGGCAACCGGGGCCGCCGTTGGCTGCTCCTTGCCCGGATTCAATTGTTCACCATCCGAATGCAGGAAGCCATGGTGGGCCGATGCCGACTGGGCGATGTGGTTCTCAAGCCCCAGGTACGAACCAATCCGGTCTGCGCAGGACGAAGGATCCGTGAATACTTCGATAGTCCAAAGCGACATGTAGCGCCAACCCATACGCTCCAGCAATTGAGGCCGCAACCGGCTCCGTTCACGGACGCTCATTCGCCGGTACCGTTCAGTGCCATCCGATTCGATAGCGACAGGGGTGGGGACTTCCGCACCCTCGCGGCCGATGGTGTGGACGGGATCCGCCGCCGCCGCGATATCCAGCACGCCATCGTAAAGATGCCAGACCCGGGCTCCGCGGGCACGCAGGCGTTCGCCCAGATCGGCGACCAAGGGATCCTCACCCAGCGCCTGCTCACTGGCTACAGCGCGGGAGGCAGGTGTGCCAAGGTTGCTGTTACCGGAGAGTTCCCGGTCCAGCAGTTCATAGAAGTCCACCGCCCCATGAGCCAAGCGATCGAGGTCGAGATCCTCAGGCCGGAAACAGGTCAGGACGTGCATGGAACGTCGAGCCCGTGTCATCGCCAGAGCGAAGCGGTTCCGCCCGCCTTCCGTGGACAAGGGGCCAAAGGAGTGGAGCGCCCGGCCGTGCGGGGTGCGGCCATAGCCCAGCGAGAAGATCACGTGGTCACGCACCAGTCCTTGGGCGCGCTCCAGATCCACCACCCGGAAGGACTCGGGGCCTGCTCCGAAGAAGCTGGACAACAGGGAGTGGTTAGGCAATTGGAGCCTGATGGCCTCACCGATCCTGGCAGCGTGGCGCAAGCTCGCGGTTACTACTGCCAAAGAAGTACGAGGCCGGAGCCTGGCGTGTTCGAAGACAAGGTCAACCACACGGTTGACTTCTGCAGTGACAGACTCGACGCCCTCGTGGTCCGCTCCAGGCAGCCCAGTGCCGTCTGGTATGTACTCCACGTGGATCGACCGGTCCAGGCCGGTCACCGAATTGCCGTCGGGGAGGCGCCGGAGACCGCCGTCGTAATAGTTCTTGCTCAACTGAAGGATCAAGTCCTCGTCCACCGCGCGATAGACCCAGTTCAGTTGCCAAGTGGGCAGCACCCGGGCCAGCGCCTTGAAAGCACTGTCCACGTTCTCATGGCTGGCCACCCCGGCAACCGGAGGTTCCACGGCTACGCTGAATGTACGCGCATTGGCGATTTTCGCATCCCCGAAGGCAACTACCTGACGTGCCCGGGCAATCGCGGGAAGAACCGCCTGCAGAGAAGTGGATTCGGCGTCGATGACTACCACGGCGTCGAACTTTTGTTCGGCCGGGAGAACGCCTGTGAGCAAGTAAGGGCTGACGGACCACACAGGAACCAACAGGGGCACAAGATCCGGCGCTTGGGCGCTCAAGGCGGGCAGCGTCACCCGGCCGTCCTTCAACAGGGCACGGAGCAACTCCGCCTGCCGTGGGTGCTCAAGAAGGCCCTGACGCCACTTCTGGGCCAACTGCCAACGAAGGCGGGCCGCACCACTGGCGATGTGTGCTTGGTCAGCCAAGCGGTATTCCGCTTCGAGGCGTCGCAATGAATCGCCGTCGGACATGGCGAGATAGTCATCACCACTGATCATGGCTTCCAAAGCGGACTGCCACCAGGCAAGGTCCAGTTCGGCGGCGACGGATGACGCCGGGACTTCCCGGGCAGCAAGGTCAGCCAGCAGCTCTCCGAGCCCGTGCTCCCGCATTTCCTCGATGAGGAGAGTTCGCTCAGGAAGGGTTTCCAAAGTGGCCGTGTCCGCGACGAGTCGCTCGAGGCGTTCCATCAGTTGCAGATACGGGGTGTCGTGCAACGAACCGCCATCGGAAGTGTGCTTGAGCGCATCGCCCAGGCGACGCAGTTCGGCGTCGAGCTCGCGGTAGAGGGCTCCGAGGTCGGCAAGGCCGGAGGGCACCGCCGGGTGTCGCTGGGTTGTGGCGTAGCCTGCCCACAGGGCGCGCTGCTCCTGGACCAGGACCAGGGAGCTGTGGAGGTCCGCGATGTGGACACCCGGGCGTACGTACTCCTTGGCGACCCGGCGCAGCCGGGAGCGCTGCATGGAGGGCATCTCAAGATTGCGCTCACGGCGCCAGGCGGAAGTGGCGGTGGCTGAAATGAGGTCGTGCACCGGCCGATCGAAGATGTCCGGGGTGAACTTGTCCAGGCTCTCGCGGACGGCAATCAGCAGTTCAAGCTGTGCCCCCCACTCGGTAAAGGTTTCGCCCAGGCGAATCTCGGCGTGATCGGAAACCTGCTTCATGCGATCCCGAAGGACGGGGAGCTTCTCCTCGGCCAAGCGGGCGAGCTGCTGTGCTTCCTCGGTCTCCTTGCGGGTGACCAAACGGGCACCATACCAAGGGCTGGAGGTGGAGGCCCGGCTGAAACTACCAAGTTCGGCAGCGCGACGAAGCCGGCCGGCGAGCTCTTCACGGTCCTTGATGTTGTCCAGGACGCTTCGCTTCAAGCGCACCGTAGTGGAGGGGGCCGGATGGATCGACGTCAGCTCGGCGAGTGATTGCATCGCCTGATAGGGCGAGCAGCCCCAGCGCTCACGGACATTGTGCAGCGAGGCAACATGGTCCATCAGGGCATGACGGTGGCCTATCAGTGTCTGGTGAAGGTTGCCAAGCTGTGGTTCAAGCGCTTTCTCATTGCGCATGATGGCCCTGACCAGCTGGCCCTTGAGCTGTTGCGGAGTGGTCCCGTTACCAGGCTTGAAGAGCATCGACTCGAGGCCCAGCGATTCAAGGTGAGCAGAAAGACCCGCGAGGCTGGATTGCCTGTCTCCTACCACCAACACGGACTTACCTTCGCTGACCAAGGCACCGATGGCGTTAATTGCCGTCTGCGTCTGCCCACTTCCCGGAGGAGTGGAGACAACAAGGGAGTCTCCCGCGCGAACGGCATCCACCACATACTGCTGGTCCGTATCGGCGTCGAGCAAAAGAAGTTCATCAGCCGGATCCCGAAGATCCAGACTGGGGAACCTGCCCGCTTTTATTGGCTCCGGCTCAATGTCTCCGCCGTTGGCTGCGGTGGAAAGTGCCGCAACCGTGGGGTTGTTCATGTTGATCCAGGGATCATCCAGATTGCCTGAAAGGTCAGCCAGAGTAGTGACCAGCAGGTTGAACTCCACCTCTGCACCGTGAATAGGCTGAATGAGCGTGGACAACCGGTCCAGAACCGGTTGGGGATCCAATCGGGCCGTGTTGTAAGCCATGCGTGCCACGGCGTTGACGTCGAAGACGATTCCATGGACTGTCTTCAGGTGACGCACCAGCGCGGGGTTCATGCGCGCTTGTTCAGTGAGTTGAAGTTCGAAGTCGTCTTCACCCGGCCTGACCGTAAGGACGATGGACGTGAGCATCACAGGCGCGGAGACGCGCTGCGGCTTGCCACCAACGGCCGAGGTCCACACCACGGTCCCGGCGGACAAGTACCCGGCCTCGATGCCGCGGTCGTTGCTGAGCTCGAAGATCTTGGACCGGATGTTGCGGGCCGCCCTGGCCGCCACCAAGTACTGTTGGCGGTCCCTGATGAGCGTGGACAGCCGTGTTCTGCGACCGGCGAGCAATTGCGCCAGCCCGGAAGGGTGCGCATTGCTGAGATCGATCGCGCCTTCAGGCGTCTTGACGAAGCGCAGCATCGTATCTGCCCCGGTTACGGGCTTGAGACCAGACAGCCATTTGCGGAGCTCTTCGGAGCCCTCTTCCTGGCCTAGACCTACTGACACGACTTCTGCCTTCTTTTCTGTACTAGCTTTAGACGCCTTGGACCATACCGGCATAGTTTCGAGGGTAGCGGGAATCCTCGGCCAGCCCGCTCCGCAACGCTGTTCCAACGTGAAATTCGCCGTCATTTCACAGCTGGCAGCGTTTTCATGGGGAAAAGGCGTATCCCGGATGACGTAGCCCGGTTCAAGCACAGTGGCCGGCCTCCCAAAGGAAGCCGGCCACTCAGAATGCTATTCCCACTCGATGGTTCCCGGTGGCTTGCTGGTGACATCCAGTACCACGCGATTAACGCCGTCAACCTCGTTGGTGATCCTGTTGGAGATACGGGCAAGCAGGTCGTACGGCAATCGCGACCAGTCTGCCGTCATGGCGTCTTCGGAAGACACCGGACGCAGCACGATCGGGTGGCCATAGGTCCGGCCGTCGCCCTGAACTCCAACGCTGCGGACATCAGCCAGGAGGACCACCGGCATCTGCCATACGTCATTGTCCAAGCCGGCAGCTGTAAGCTCGGCGCGGGCAATGGCATCAGCCTTGCGCAGCAGGTCCAGGCGTTCCTTGGTCACTTCGCCCACGATGCGGATTCCCAGGCCGGGACCCGGGAAGGGCTGGCGACCGACGATTTCCTGCGGGAGGCCAAGCTGGGCACCAACGGCACGGACTTCGTCCTTGAACAGGGCCCGCAGTGGCTCGACGAGCTCAAACTGAAGGTCCTCCGGGAGCCCACCCACATTGTGGTGGCTCTTGATGTTGGCAGCACCCTCGCCACCGCCGGATTCGACGACGTCCGGGTATAGCGTGCCTTGAACCAGGAACTTGATCTTTTCACCTTCGGCAGCGGCCTGGGCGATGATGGCCCGCTCCGCTTCCTCGAAGGCGCGAATGAATTCCCGGCCAATGATCTTGCGTTTGGTCTCTGGATCGCTGACACCGGCCAATGCTGACTGGAAGCGCTCCTGCTCGTTGGCAACGTACAAGTTGACACCCGTTGCTGCCACGAAGTCGCGTTCAACCTGCTCTGCTTCGCCTTCACGCAGCAAGCCGTGGTCAACGAACACACAGGTCAACTGGTCGCCGACTGCGCGCTGGACGAGAGCAGCAGCTACTGCAGAGTCGACACCACCGGAGAGGCCACAGATGACCTTTGAATCGCCGATCTGCTGGCGGATACGGTCCACCTGCTCTTCGAGGATGTTGCCCGTGGTCCAGTTGGGACTCAGGCCCGCGCCCTTGAACAGGAAGTTCTCCAGGACGTGCTGTCCAAGGACGGAGTGCTTCACTTCCGGGTGCCACTGCACACCGTAAAGGCGCTTCTCATCATTGGCGAAGGCCGCCACTGGGGCTCCGGCCGTGGTTGCCAGCACCTCGAAGCCTTCGGGCGCCTCGTGAACGGAATCGCCGTGGCTCATCCACGTGTTCTGGGACGACGGGACGCCGTCGAGAATGGAGCGTGCGTCACCCACAAGGAGCGCTTCGGTGGCACCGTACTCCCGCAAACCGGTCTGGGCCACCTTGCCACCCAGGGCATTCGCCATGGCTTGGAAGCCGTAGCAGATGCCAAAAACGGGAACGCCGGCCTCGAAGAGGTCAGCACCCACAAACGGTGCACCCTCCGCGTAGACGCTGGAAGGCCCTCCGGAGAGAATGATGGCTGCCGGGTTTTTGGCCAGAAGCTGCTCGGTGGTGAAGGTATGCGGAACGATTTCCGAATACACATTCGCTTCGCGGACGCGGCGGGCAATCAGCTGCGCGTACTGGGCACCGTAGTCAACAACCAGCACCGGCTTCTGGGAAGTTTGGGGTGCGGTGGGAGTAGTCACCAGACAAGACTACTTTGCCGGGCCGCCCCGGTGCACGTTGACAAGGGCGGTCAAGGCCCAAAACAGCGCCTACCGTTAGGCATCTCACACCGGGACGTCGCGAGGACCTAGTAGCGCTTGGATGCCTGCGGGTTGGCTGCGAGTTCCGCTTCCACCTGAGCGTGGAATTTCTTCTCCACGATGAAGGACAGAAGCGGGACGACTCCACCCAAAGCCAAAAGGACCATTTTGGAGAAAGGCCAGCGCATGAGGGACCACAAGCGGAAGTTTGAAACCAAATACACCACGTACATCCAGCCGTGGACGATCAGCACGGAAGTCGAGATGTTGAAGCCACCAATGACGCCCTTGGGTTCGGATTCAGCAAAGCCGAACCCAAACGGTTGGCCCGTAACTGCATTCGTACCGCCTGCGAAGAGCGAGACACCAAAGCCGTAGCGGGCAATCAACTCGGCGCACAGCAGGAGCAGCATGGCACCTGTGAGGTAAGCCATGACCTTGTAAAACTTCAACGCCGAACGGATTTGCGCTTCCGTGCCACCGAAGCGCCGCTTCTTGGGCTTGGGTCCGGATTGTTCGGGCTGGATAGCCGGTTTTGGCTCAATCATTGCTGCACCTTTTGTTCTGGCTCTGGGCTTGTGGGTTCTGCGGTTGCCTCGGGATGGCCTGCATCATCGAAGTCGTCATCCTCGTCTTCGTCTTCTTCGAGGTCGCGCCGGTAGTCGTCTTTCACCAGACGCCACCAAATGAAGATTGAGAATCCGGCAAAGACGACCCATTCCACCGCGTAGAAGAGGTTTAGCCAGTTGACTTGCTCTGCAGGTGGCTGCGGCGGGATATTGAGTGGCTTGACGTCGTCGCCAAGGGCTATGGCCACGCCGGCTGAGACTTCCGAAGTCGCGGCGATGAATCCTTGGTAGCTGGAGACTTCCCATTTGTTGATGAGCTCCGCCGTTGAGACTGCAGATGCCCGGCCTGGACCGGCGTCGACGTTTGGTACCGGTGCTTCCGATGGGATGAGGCGACCGGTCAAGGTGATGGTTCCCGACGGCGGAGGTCCGGCTTCGGCGGCGTCGGCCACCCAACCGCGGGCCACCGGGATCCATGTCTGGGGAGAAGCGCCCGCGCCCTTGATTGTGGGCGCGTTGTTGACGGCAAAGGCTGAGACGATCCAGAAGCCTTCTTGGTCGTTGTAAAGGCGGCCCTCAACAAGGACCTGCTTGCCGGGATCGTACGTTCCTGTAGCGGTGACCATCTGGTCCGAGACCGAGCCGGGGAAGAACTGGCCCGGCTGGAGAACGTCCGCCAGCGGTTTCACTTCTTCGATGCTGGACGGTGCGGGGGGCTCGTGCTGGGCGGACCGGCTGAGCTGCCATTGGCTGAGCAGCACAAACACCCCGGACAACAGAAGCGCAAAGACCAGTCCTGCGATCCAGCGGGGTTTCAACGCGGTTTTCAACACCCCTTAACCGTACTTCGTCCTGCTGTAGAACAACGAAACGGGATTTCCTGGAGTGGGGCAGGACCCCAATCTCTAGTGGTCGAAGAACACCAGGCTGGAGTTGATGAGTTCGGAGATGACCTCGGTGTCGTGTGCCCGGCGCAGGGATTCCCGGAATGACTCCTTCGAGAGGGAACGCGCCAGCGTGGCAAGAACCTCGAGGTGGTCGGAGAAGGAACTGGCCGGCGTGGCGATAAGGAGGACCAGGGTTGCCGGACCGTCAGTTGCACCGAAGTCCAAGGCATGCCCAAATTTGGTCACGCCTACCGCAATGGAGATCCTGTCCACGAATTCGCTACGCGCATGTGGCAATCCGATGCCACCCGGAAGCCCGGTGGCTAGCTGGTGCTCACGCGAATGCACTTGCTCCAGGAAGCCTTCAAGATTGGAGATTCTGCCTGCTGCGTGGAGCCTGTGAGCCAGTTGCGCTGCGGCATCGATCTTGTCTTTGGCAACAAGTTCAAGGATGACCGTATCCGGGGTGGTCAGTTCCGCGTCGTAACGGTCAAGTGGTTCAGCCAAGTTGTGTTCCCTCCATGTGGCCTCCCGGCCTCAATTCCTTGAGCTGATCAGCGAAGGGGGACGATGTCATCCACTCCCATGCGCGCGGCGTCGGCCGATTCGTCATCGGGTTGCTGCTGACTAAGTCGTTCAGCTTCCACCCGCGCCAGGTAGTGCTTGATTTCGCTCTCGCGCTGGGTCTCGCTCCAGCCAAGGATTTCTCCCATCAGCTTAGCTACTACGGGCGCAGCAGACACACCCCGGTCCCACGCTTCGATGGAGATCCGGGTGCGGCGGGTCAGAACGTCGTCAACATGGCGAGCGCCCTCGTGGCTTGTTGCATAGACAACTTCAGCAGCCAAGTAGTCATCTGCTCCCGGGAGGGGCTCTCCCAGTTCCGGCCGTCCAGCGATAATGTCCAGGACCTCGTGTGTCATGGATCCGAAGCGGTTGAGCAGGTGCTCCACGCGTGCAACGTGCACACCAGCCTGCTCGGCGGACCTGCCGCGTCGGTTCCACGCTGCTTTGAATCCCTCAGCGCCCAGGAGCGGAATTGTTTCAGTGCAGCTGGAGGGAACACGTTCGTCCATGGCCCTGGTTGCCTCGTCCACGGCGTCTTTGGCCATGACACGGTACGTCGTGTACTTGCCGCCAGCCACCACCACGAGCCCGGGCACAGGGTGTGCCACCACATGCTCCCGGGACAGCTTGGCAGTGGAGTCGTTGTCACCAGCGAGCAGCGGGCGGAGGCCTGCGTACACACCTTCCACGTCCTCGCGGGTCAGGGGACGCTTGAGGACCTTGTTGACATGTTCCAGCACATAATCGATGTCCTTGCTGGAAGCTGCCGGGTGTGCCTTGTCCAACGTCCAATCGGTATCTGTTGTGCCGATGATCCAGTGCCTACCCCAAGGGATCACAAAAAGCACAGATTTTTCGGTGCGCAGGATCAGCCCGACCGTGGACTGGAAGCGGTCTCGGGGCACCACAAGGTGGATTCCCTTGGAGGCCCGCACCTTCAGCTGGCCACGGTCCGTCACCATTGCCTGTGTTTCATCTGTCCACACGCCGGTAGCGTTGACCACTTGCTTCGCCCGAATTTCGAAGACTGCGCCATCCTCTTGGTTTTCCACTTTGGCACCGACCACGCGTTCCCCCTCGCGGAGGAAATCAACCACGCGGACGCGGTTCGCTGCGTGGGCACCATAGTGGGCCGCAGTCCTCACAAGGTTCACCACCAGTCGGGCATCATCCACCTGGGCGTCGTAGTAGCGGATGGATCCAACGAAGGCATCTTCTTTAAGGCTCGGAGCTGCGCGTAGGGTTCCGCGTCGAAAGAGATGCTTGTGCATCGGGACGCCTCGGCTGTGGCCGGACGTCAAACCCAGAGTGTCGTAAAGCATGATTCCCGCGCCGACGTACGGGCGCTCCCAGATACGGCGCGTCAACGGGTAAAGGAAGGGGACGGGGCGCACCAAGTGCGGCGCGATCTGCTGGATCAGCAGCCCCCGTTCCTGAAGGGCTTCCTGGACGAGGCCAAAATCCAGCATCTCCAAGTACCGCAGTCCACCGTGGATGAGCTTGGACGATCGGGAGGACGTGCCGGACGCCCAATCCCGTGCTTCGACGATGCCTACCGTGAGGCCGCGAGTCACTGCGTCCAAGGCGGCACCGGCTCCTACTACACCGCCGCCAACAATCAGGATGTCGAGCTCCTTGCCCGGCTGGGCAGTGGCTTTCAGGACTTCGATCGACGCGGCTCGGGATTCCGGGCTCAATGCTCCCGGGGAATTCACCTGCGGACCGCCTGCGACATTGCTCATCGGACCCCTCCTCAAACGAACAGCTGGTAGTCCCCTACCCTACTTGTTGCTCGCCGCCTTGGGCAGGGCGTTGGAAGTGACCGCCATGGAAGAACCGCAGCCAACGAAGAAAGCCCCTGTTGGCTCCGATGGGATTCGGAGCCAACAGGGGCTTTCAGCGGGTAGTTATCAGTTGCCTGCGTAGGGCGAAACCACGACGTCGACGCGCTGGAACTCTTTGAGGTCCGAGTAGCCGGTGGTCGCCATGGAGCGACGCAGGGCGCCAATAAGGTTGGACGTTCCGTTGGTGTGGTGGCCGGGTCCGAAGAGGACCTCTTCCAATGGACCAACCGTTCCGACATTGACGCGATCGCCGCGGGGCGATTCAAGGTGGTGTGCTTCAGGACCCCAGTGCCAGCCCCGGCCCGGTGCCTCTTCGGCACGCGCCAGTGCACTGCCAAGCATGACGGCGTCGGCACCCATGGCAATGGCCTTGACGATGTCGCCGGAGCTGCCCATTCCGCCGTCGGCAATGACGTGGACATAACGCCCACCGGACTCGTCCATATAATCGCGGCGGGCGGCAGCGACATCGGAAATGGCTGAAGCCATGGGCGAGTGGATACCGAGGGCCCGACGCGTAGTGGTGGTGGCGCCGCCGCCGAAGCCGACCAGGACGCCGGCAGCGCCGGTGCGCATGAGGTGCAGGGCGGGCGTGTAGCCGGCTGCTCCGCCTACAATCACGGGAACATCGAGTTCATAGATGAACTGTTTGAGGTTCAGGGGCTCGTGATTCTTGGAGACATGCTCAGCTGAAACCGTGGTTCCACGGATAACAAAGATGTCGACGCCGGCAGCCACCACGGTCTTGTAATGCTCCTGGGTGCGCTGCGGGGTCAAGGATCCTGCTACGGTCACGCCGGCGGCGCGGATCTCGGCCAAGCGGGAACTGATGAGTTCAGGTTGGATGGGTGCCTGGTAAAGGTCCTGCATGCGCCGCGTGACTGCAGGGCTGTTGGTTTCGTCAGCCAGGTCCGCGATCTCGTCAAGAACCTTCTGGGGATCCTCGTAACGCGTCCAGAGACCTTCGAGGTCAAGGACTCCCAGGCCGCCGAGACGACCAAAAGCGATGGCAGTGTCCGGGGACATCACTGAGTCCATGGGAGCCGCGATAACGGGGGTGTCGAACTTGTAGGCGTCGATCTGCCAGGAGACAGAGACGTCCTTCGGGTCACGCGTCCGGCGGTTCGGGACGATCGCGATGTCATCCAGGGAGTAGGCACGACGCCCACGCTTGCCACGGCCAATCTCAATCTCATAAGTCACTGCTCGAGTTTATCCCACCAAAACGAAGGCCCCGGTTTCCCCCTAGGTGTTCCGGCTGGTCTCATCCACCGAGAGCTGGGATTCGAACATCCGAAAATAGCGTCCCTTCAATGCCACCAGTTCCTTATGGGTTCCCTGCTCTGCAATGCGGCCGTCCTCCAGCATGTACACAATGTCTGCCTTCTCGATGGTGGCCAAGCGATGACTGATGGCAATGATGGTGCTGCTCCGGTCTGCGAAAAGCCGGGTGAAAATACGATGTTCCGCCAGAGCGTCGATGGCTGACGTGGGCTCGTCCATGACCATGAACGAAGCATCGCGGTAGAAGTTGCGTGCCATGGCCAGACGCTGCCATTGGCCACCCGACAGCCCGCTTCCCTTGCGTCCGCGGGGGTCCTCCATCCAATTGCTGACGTGGTTCTCCAAGCCGTTGGGCAACTTGTTGATGAATTCCATGGCTTCTGCGTCCGAGGCCGCCCGCCGGACCCGGTCGTCGTCCCGGGGCTGGTCCACATCGCCGAGATAGATGTTCTCTGCCGCGGTGGCGAACTCATATTTCAGGAACTCCTGGCTCAGCACTGCGAGGTGACGGTGCCAACTGGTGACGTCAATCCCGGCGAGGTCCACGCCGTCGAGCAGAACCTGGCCGGAATCGGGGCGGTACAGTCCTGCCAGGATCCGGATCAGTGTTGATTTACCGGCACCGTTCTCCCCCACAATAGCGATGTGCTGACCTGCCCTGATGGTCATGGAGATGCCCTTGATGACTTCGATATCGCTCCCCGTGTAGCTGAACCGGATGTCCCGCAGTTCCACGGTGGCGGGCGACGTGGACAACGGCTTTTCTTTTCCGCTGGGGACAGGAAGGGCCATGAAAAGCTCGTAGTCTTTGAGGTTGGCGAGGTCCTCGTCTATGGAGCTCAGCGAAGAGACAAGGCTGTTGGCAGTGGATAGCGCGCGGCTCACAATCTGCTGCACGTACAGGAACTGACCCACCGGCTGTGCCCTGGCGATGATCTGGCCAACAACCCAGATCAGGGACACAACCTCGGCTCCGTATTGCAGGGAATCGGCGGCAAGCTGCTTGGGGATGTATCGCTTTTGGAAGTCCAGGCGCCTGCGTTCGTCAGCATCCCGCAGCCTCGATCGCAGATCCATGAGGTACCCAACGATCCCGTACAGCCGCATCTCGGCAATGTGTTGGGGCCGCAGCAGGTTTTGTTCGATCATCCGGCGTTGCCGCCTCGAATCCACCTGCGTATTCCAATGCGCGATCTGTTCGCGGGACAGTTTGAACTGCAGGTAGACGCTGGGCACGATGGCCACCAGTACGATGACTGCAATCCACCAGCTGACCAGGAGCAAAGCACCGATGGCCAGGACCACGGAAACGAGCTGTGTGAAGATGGCGGCAATCCGATCCAGGACGCGGGCATACGAATCGGAGAACCGCTTGGCGCGGTCGTAAAGATCCACGGTTTCTTTATCGTCATAGCGCCAGAATTCCAGCGCGAGGAAGCGCTGGTACATCATGTCGCCTACGATGGCGCCCACTTTGAAGCTCATCAACTGCTGGATGTAACGGTCAACACTACTGAAGGCGCCCCAGAACAATCCCAACGCCGCAGTGATGATGACGTACAGAATGGCCCGCGGACCGGCGTCGGGGTCTCCCGCATAACCGGCCGCCAGTGCTGTGGTGGTCAACGCAGCGAAATACGTGGTGACCAGCGGCAACGTGGCCGAAATCAAAGACCCTGCCACCTTCATGATGACCGCGCCGGGTGAAGCTTTGAAGCTCACCTTAAGGACCTGCCCGACGGCGCGGGCGTACGGCCGCAAGGCGAGCTTGCGTGGCGGCGTCTTGCCCGGTGGGACTGGGTTCAGCCGGACCGACTCCGGGTGCCGCGGTTGTGCGGGCTCTTCTGGCATGTGCCCAGCCTATTCTTCGGGACCGACAATTATGTCGCGTCGTTTTAAACAGCTGTTCCCCATGGAAACTTCCACAGGGAACAGCTGTTTAACAAATAGGTGATCAGCGGGAGCCGTAGTTCGGGGCTTCGACGGTCATCTGAATGTCATGCGGGTGCGATTCCTTCAGGCCTGCGGACGTGATGCGGACGAACTTGCCGCGTGCCTTCAGCTCCGGGATGGTGGGGGCGCCCGTGTAGAACATGGTCTGGCGGAGGCCACCCACCAACTGGTAAGCCACGGAGGCCAGCGGGCCGCGGAAGGCAACGCGGCCTTCGATGCCTTCGGGGATGAGCTTGTCGTCGCCCGAGACATCGGCCTGGAAGTAACGGTCCTTGGAGTAGGACGTGTTCTTGCCACGGGACTGCATCGCCCCAAGGGAGCCCATGCCACGGTAGCTCTTGAACTGCTTGCCGTTGACGAAGATGAGCTCGCCCGGGGACTCTTCACAGCCGGCGAGGAGGGAGCCCAGCATCACGGTGTCGGCTCCGGCAACCAGTGCCTTGCCAATGTCGCCCGAGTACTGGAGGCCGCCGTCGGCAATCAGCGGAACACCGGCAGGGATTGCTGCCTTGGCGGATTCGTAGATGGCGGTGATCTGCGGTACGCCCACGCCGGCGACGACGCGGGTGGTGCAGATGGACCCCGGACCCACGCCTACCTTGATGCCGTCAGCACCGGCGTCGATCAGTGCCTGGGCACCTTCACGAGTGGCTGCCTGGCCGCCGATGATGTCTACATGCGCCGCGATGGGATCAGACTTCAGGCGGCGGATCATGTCCAGCACACCTTGGGAGTGACCGTTGGCGGTATCAACGAACAGTGCGTCCACGCCGGCGTCGATAAGCTTCATGGCGCGTTCCCAACCGTCACCGAAGAAACCGATGGCGGCACCCACGCGAAGGCGGCCTTCGTCATCCTTGGTGGCCAACGGGTACTGCTCCGCTTTGGTGAAGTCCTTGGTGGTGATGAGGCCCATCAGGCGGCCCTGCTCATCAACGAGCGGAAGCTTCTCGATCTTGTTGGTGGCCAGCTTGTGCGAGGCTTCTTCACGGCTGATACCCACATGACCGGTGATGAGCGGCATCTTGGTCATGGCGTCGCTGACGCTGCGCAGCGGGAATTCCGATTCCGGAATGAAGCGGGTATCGCGGTTGGTGACGATACCCAGCAGGCGTCCGTCCGTGTCCACGACGGGAAGCCCGGAAACACGGTAGCGGGAACACAGCTCGTCCAGCTCCTGCAGCGTTGCCTGCGGGCCAATGGTCAGCGGGTTGGTGATCATGCCGGATTCGCTGCGCTTGACGCGGTCAACGTGCTCGGCCTGGTCATCGATGGACAGGTTGCGGTGAACCACGCCCAGACCACCCTGACGGGCCATGGCGATGGCCATGCGGGACTCGGTCACGGTATCCATTGCTGCCGAAAGCAAGGGAGTCTGTACTGAGATGCGCTTGGAAATACGGGAGGACGTGTCAGCGTCGGACGGGATGACGTCTGTGTGGCCGGGAAGCAACAGGACGTCATCGTAGGTCAGGCCAACAAAGCCAAAGGGATCGTGTTCGGGCTGGGTCATGAGTGTGCGCCTCTTACCTGGGTTCCGGGGGCTTAACTGGTAGGGGTTGCAACTGATGACCAGCCCGTCATTACGGGACTGGCCTGTGCAGAGAGTACCTGTGCAAAAGTTGCCTGTGCAGAAGGTATTGGATAAATACTAGAACCTCCGCGCCGATCGCCATATTCCGCGACGCCTGACTGTGAGCAACAGCACTGGCGGCAGGCCGCCGTCGTACGTTTGAGACGGCCGACGAACGGTGAACCTAGCTCGCGGACCACCCGGTAGCGGCCAGCAGCCGCTGTTCAAACATCGGGATCATGGTTTGAACATAGGTCTTGGTGAGGTGGTTGTCGTCCTTATAGACGTAGACGTTCCCAACCACCGCAGGACAGGTCCCCTGCTCGCAGATGAAATCGCTCATGTCCATCAGGTACAACCGTTCCACCTTGCCGACGTAATCGTCCAAGGGTGACGACGCCGCCAAGGATTCTTCAAGAGGCACATTGCAGTCGGGCGAATCCTTGCCCTTCTTCTGCACGCACTCGGGCACATTGAAGCTGAACCGTGGGTTGTCCCGGACACCCACAACATCGATTCCCAGGTCCGTGAACGGCTTGATGCCTTCGAGGTATCCAGGTACTTCGGTTTCAAAGGGAGCGTCGACGTGAGTGAGGGATGCAACAGTGAAAACTGCATCCGGCTTGTGCTCCATCACGTAGGCGGCACTTGCCTTGTTGAATTCGTTGCAGAAATCCGGGCGCTCCGGTGATTGGGCACCGAACCGGCAGCCACCTTTAAGCAGCGTCACCACTTCCCAGCCGTGCTTTTTGGCAATCGGGCCAAGGGCAGCCGTGTACTGCTGGGAATGGGAATCACCGAGCACCACAATCCTCTTGGTGACCACCTCCGGTTCCTCATTCTGCAGGCAGTCCTGCAGCAAAGGATCGCTTGGTACGTTGTCGCCGGTGCACTGACCATCGACGTTTGCCCACTCGTCCTTCATAGCTGCGGGCGCCGGGATGATCAGGGCTTCTTCACTCGGCTTACCCGTGTACTCGGGCGACAACGCGGCAGCACCCGGCGTCAGCTCGTGGGGCTGATCCGCAATCGCTGCAGCTTCAGCGGAGATGGCGCTTTGCCACACCGTGACAGGTAATGCCAACAACGCACCGCACGAGGCAATCACGACGGCGGCCCTCCAGGACCGCACGTCCGGCCACTTCCAGCGGCGCAGGGGCACTTCCACATATCTTGTGGTGGCGACGGCCAACAGCATGGAAACCGTCATGATTCCCAGGCCTTGGAGGAGGCTGGGCGCGGTAGTGCCGGTGGCCAGGAGGAAGAACACCAAAACCGGCCAGTGCCACAGGTAGAGGGCGTACGAGTTGTCACCCACCATGACCAGCGCCCGCGAGCCCAGGAAACGGTCAACACCGAAGGGGCTACCGCTGTGCCCCGCGATAATGACGGCTGCGGCCGCAAGGGTGGGCCAGAGTGCTACGAAACCAGGGAAGGAGCGGTCCACTGTGAGCATCAGTCCGCAGGCGAGCATTGCTGCGATACCGAACCACCCAAGGAAAACACGGAACCGGCGTCCTGGTTTCAGGTAGGGAATGGCCAGGGCCAGAAGAGAACCCAAAGCGAATTCCCACAGGCGGGCACGGGTATCAAAGTACGCGTGGGCTTGGTTGTTGGCGGTCTGCTCAATGGAGAACACAAGCGATGCCAGGAAGACCGCACCGAAGGCGATGAACAGCAGTTGCCTATGGGTTATGACCTTCCGCTGCGGAATCATCTTAGCCAGCTGCGGCTGCAGCAGTGCGACTCCGGCGAAGATCAACGGCCAAAGAATAAACACCTGGCCTTGCACGGATAACGACCAAAAGTGTTGCAGGGGGCTGGCGTGAACGTGCTGCTGGGCGTAGTAGTCCACCGCGAAAGCGGCCAGCTGCCAGTTTTGCCGATACATGAGGGATGCCCAGGCCTCCGTGAGGATATCGGGCCACCGGCTCTGCGGAATGAGCGCCCAGGTCCCGGCCAGGACCGCCAGCAGGACAACGACGACGGCGGGCAGCAGGCGCTTGAACACGTGGAGCCAATGCCGCAGGAGTCGAAGTGGCTTATGACTTTCAAGCTTGCGGGTGAAGGACAACGTCAGCAGGAAAGCCGAGATCAGGAGGAAGACGTCCACGCCGCCCGAGACCTTGCCGAGCCAGATATGGTAGGCCGCGACCATGAGCACTGCCAGTGCACGGAGGCCTTGGACTTCCGGGCGAAAGCCGGGTTTCGACGTCGTGGATTCCTTGACCGCCGGGGCAGCCGCTCTTGCGCGTGTGTCCATCATCGTTGCCACCCTGTCGCGGCAAACCACCTTTCATCGAGCATGCCCGCCATGCTCTTGACGTACGTTTTGGTCAGGTGGTTGTCATCCAAGTAGACGAAGGTGTTGCCGATGATGGGCGGGCAGTAAATCCCCAGGCACACTAGATCGGTCATATCCAGCAGGATCAGGTCCTGGTATTTGCCCGTCACGGCCTCAAAGGGGCTGGGCTCAGCCAGGACGTCCGACTTCAGCGGGCGGCAATCAGGGCTGTCCACCCCTTTGGCGAGGGCGCAGTCCGTCAGGCTGTACGTAAACCTTGGGTTGTCCCGCACTGCCACCATCTGGATGCCCAGTGCTGTCACCTCCGGAACAAGGTCCTCAAAGCCGTGGGTCAGTCTCTCGTCAGGCAAGGACGACACAGCCGCCGTGCCCACCATAAAGATGGCATCCGGCGCATGGTCACGGATGTGGCTGCGCACGTCGCTGTTGAACTCGTTACAGCCGGGCTCCGACTCGGGATCTTCCGTCATGAAGGGGCATGCTCCGTACAGCAGCGAGTAGAGGCGCCAATGATGCTGCTCCGCCAACACTTCCAAGGCGGCAAGCCACTGCTGGGAATGGGAGTTGCCTACCACCAGTACTGTCTTGGTGGCGTCGGAGCCAACACCGTTCTGCCGGCAGTTGTCCTGCAGCAACTTCGATTCGGGTTTCGTGTCCCCGGAGCACCCGTCGGGCAGTTGGGCCCAGTCACGCCCGATTCTTTCCGCGGTGGGCTGGGTGAGCGCGTTTGGAGCCGCTTCATTCACATAAGTGGGCAGGAGTGCCTTCGCCCCGGGATTATCGAAGACCATTCGCGCCTCGGCGGCTTGCTGGTCCAAGTCCAGCCTGTACTGGAAAGCGAGCAAGGGTGCAGACACGACTGCCAGGCAGGTTACGATCGCGATGACCGAGCGGCGGCGCTTCATCTCGGGCCATTTCCATTCCCGGAACGGCTTCTCAACGAACCTTGTGGTCAGGAAAGCCAATACGAGTGACAGTGCAATGATGGCCGTGCCGGAAAGCCAACCGGCTTGACCCTTGCCGCTCCAGGCCAAGGCAATTACCAGAATGGGCCAGTGCCAGAGGTAAAGGGCGTAGGAGTTGTCACCGAGCCGGACCAGGAATTTGGAACTCAGGATCCGGTCCACGCCGTAACGGCTCCCGGTCTGACCGGCCGCGATCACCGCGACCGCCGCCAGCGTAGGCCACAAGGCGACGAATCCCGGGAACGCAGTCTGTACTTGCAACAGGATGCCGCAAGTGAGCATCGCTGCCACCCCTACCCATCCCAAGATCACCCGGACAGGTTTGGAGAAGTTCAGGCCCGGTAGCACCAATGCCACCAGCGTGCCCAAGGCGAATTCCCACAAACGGGCAAAGGTATCGAAGTATGCCACGGCCTGGTTGCTGGCAGTGAAGATGATGGAGTAGATAAACGAGACCAGGAAAATGATCGCGAAAACATACACCAGAGTGGCGCGGTAACGGAGGGCAAAACGGCGGCACACCAGCGCTACCGTTGCAAAGATGATGGGCCATAGAATGAACACTTGGCCCTGGATGGACAAGGACCAGAAGTGCTGCACAGGGCTCGCCATGCTGTGGTCGGTAGCGTAATAGTCCACCGCCAACTCCTGCAACAGCCGGTTTTCAAAATAGAACAGCGAAGCCCAGGTTTGCTGGACAATTTCAACCCAACGCGTGGCGGGCAGGAAGACGAAGGTTGCTGCGAGAGTGCCCACGAGAACCACGACGACGGCGGGCAGCAAGCGCCTGAACAGGTGCAGCCAGTGGCGCACAAGGTCCATGGGGCGGCCCTGTTTATAACGTCCCGTGAACTGGAGGGTCATGAGGAACGCTGAAATCAGGAGGAAGACATCAACGCCTCCGGAGACCCTGCCGATCCAGATGTGGTAACTGACCACCATCAGGACTGCGAGGGATCGAAGGCCCTGAATTTCAGGGCGGAAATTAGACTTTGCAACGGGTCCGGCAGAGCGCCTACCGTGGTGGGCAGGGGCTGGAATCGTTGGCGTCGTCACGTTAGGCAGTTCCTCAAAGCTCTGGCACAAAGGGTCAATATTACGCGGTTTCAGTCGCGCAACCGATGCGGAAGGGTGTCCCTGGCCGCCATCCGAAGCCCCATCAGCACAGGTCCAGCCATACATTGTGCCACCCGAACCTGTGCGTGACCTGTGCTGATACTCCCTGGGCTCGTCAACACCGCCGCTGGGCACGCCCCTCCCTAACGTGAGCCATTACACGTTCACCAGTCCAGTGGAACGCGGCGCAGTGACCCGGTTGGCGAGGTATCGGGCGTCCCTGCACACTCCCGGCAAAGTTGCCGAAGCGGCCGCGAACAGGAACTCCTGGCCGATGAAGTACACGCCCGGGACCTCGTCAGCCACTCCCCTGGTTTGACGGGGTTCACCGTGATCGTCAAACGCCGGTAGGTTCACCCACGAGTAATCCTCGTGATAGCCGGTGCACCAGATGACATTCGCGGCGTCCACCCGCGTGCCGTCTTCCAAGACCGGGTGTCCATCCACAACCGCAACCAGCCTCGGCTTGAGGTGGACACCCGCGGCGGCCAGGTCCTTCGTCTTGGTGCGGATCAGCGGGGCAGCCTTGGCCTTGAAGTCAGGAGCGGCTTTTCGTCCCACGGGTGTGTTGAGGTTGAGAACGTGCAGGCCCAGGAACCGGACCACGGGGAGGGCAAAACGTGCAGCAGTCCTGCCGTGCCGCATGGGCATCTCGGCGCTGGGCTTGCCTGCCACGAACGTGGGGTGGAAGCTGCCAACTTCAAGGGCAATCTCGGCACCGGAATTGCCCAGTCCCACCACCAGCACGGGGCCTTCCTTCAACTGAGCGGGGTTTTTGTAATCCTGCGAGTGCAGTTGCAGAATGCTTGGATCCAACTCGCCCGCGAACGCCGGCAGCTTCGGGATCCGGTGCCCGCCGGTGGCAATCACCACGTTTTCGCTACGCCATTCACGGTCTCCGGCCTTAAGCACAAAGGCCTCATCGTCCCGGCCGATGTCATCTACACGAACGCCTGGAACGAACGGAAGTCCGAACCGGCCTACATAATCCTCCAGATAGTCGGCCAGTTGATCCTTGGTGGGAAAGACCAACCGGTCACCCGGGAAAGATAAGCCTGGAAGGCCGTCATACTTGGCCGGCGTGAAGAGCCGCAAGGAGTCCCAGCGTTGGCGCCAAGCATCCCCTGGCCTCTGGTGTTCGTCGAGGATGAGGAAGTTCCGGCCTTGCTTGGCCAACCAGTACCCAAGCGCGAGTCCCGACTGGCCACCTCCCACGATGATGGTGTCAACCACTCGATTCTGGATTGTGGACATGATCTTCTCCTGTATTTTTTGCGGGTTTGCGGTGGACTAATGGGCCTGCTGTGGTTCATGAACATCTGCCGTTAAGGCCCCTGGCAAACGATCTGCAGCGGGCGCATTGCGATACCGGAGACACCACACGAGCATCACGGCAGAGGCTGTGACGTAGAAGGTGTGCAGCAGCCACAAGGGACCAGCCGGAAGATCAAAGAATGTTCATAAAGCCACGCTATGAGGCCGACGCCTGGCGCCGCGTCGGGCAAATGAGCCAATCGCTCAATAGGGCATGGGTAATTCTGCGCAGGAATAGCATTGCGTCAGCGTCAGTGGATCAGGCCATGCTCAAAGGCATAGCCTGTGGCGGCAGCCCGGGACGGCACGGCGAGCTTGGAGAGTATGTTGCTCACATGCCGTGCCACGGTCTTCTCACTGAGGTAAAGCTCCCTGGCGATAGTCCGGTTCGCATGTCCACCGGCCACGAGCCGCAGGACTTCCAGCTCGCGGCTTGTCAGTGGGGAGCTGCCCTTGTTCTTCTCACCGGTAAGTTCCAAGACTTCGGCTACAGCCGGGGTTGCCCCGAGATCCGCGAACTCGGCCTTGGCAGCTTCGAACTCCATGTCGGCAGAGTCGGGGTCACCCAATAGGGCGCAGGCACGCCCGGCAAGTACCCTGCACCGGGCCGCCTGATAGGGAGCTTCGAGGCTGTACCAGGTCCGCCACGCGCGTCTCGACTCGCGCAGGGCTGCCTGGGGTTGACCTTCAGCCAGCAGCACCTGCGCCGCGGCATGGGCACCTAGGGCGAGTTCCAGCGGCAGGCTTGCCTCGTTGAGTGGCTCGGCCAATTCGTCCAGCGCGAGCCTGGCTGCGGCGACATCCCCAACGGCAAGTTCAACATCGACGGCGGCAGGCAGCAATCGACGACGGTTGGCTGAGTCCGCATCAGCCATCGCGCGTCGCATGGTGGCCTGCGCCTGGGCGGTTTTATTCTGGACCAGCTGAAGCAGTGCGATGCCGGGAACAGGCTCGAAACCCGTCCCCGCGGCCGTAGCGTAGGCCTTCGCCGCTTCCTCCACGAACCCCTGTAGGCGGAACACTTCGCCCTGCTGATACCAGGATCCGAACGTGGCATCCGGATCGCCCTTCCTCACCCTGCCTTCGGCCGCGCGCGCCACTGCCAGTGCTTCGTCCCACGCTCCATGGAGTATGAGAAGTTCTGCCCGGTATGCCTGACATTGCCCGCTGAACATCACCATGTCCGGGCGCTCCCCACACCACCGCTCCAAGGCCGCGGTCCACTCGTGGGCGCGGCGGACATCGTGTGACAGACGGCAACTGCCCAAGACGGCGCAGTAGATGATGCCCGCAGGAATGGGAGAGATCTCACCTGCGGTAACCGAAACCATCACTTCGTCCAGGATTTGCAGCCCTTCTTCCACATGTCCAAGGGAAACCTGGGACGTGCCTACACCAAGCTGGCCCAGGGCGCGGAGGTCTTGGTCATGGAATGAGGCACCCAGCTCCAAGGCCCTAGCGAACAGGCCCTGTCCCATTTCAGGGGCTCCGGTACGCAACAAACCCAGGGCGGCCGGGATCAGAAGATACCCCTCGGCGGCACAAGGACCCGCCATCCCCTCCAATAAGTGTTTGGCACGGGCCAACCACCCGTTGCCACGGGCTTGCTCGCCCATGTCCATCAGGAACATGACAAGCCAAGAGGCGCACCTCGCCGCGCTGTCGGTGTCCCCCATGGTCAGGAATTCCTCGTGTGCCCTGGCCAGGTACTCGATGCTTTGGGCATTCAAGCCAAGCAACATCGCCACCGATGCCGCCAACTCGATGTCCTGCGGAGGAAGACCGCCCCCGGCATCGGCGCGGGCGAGACACTCAAGCGCATCGCGCCAACGACGCTCGTGGAATGCCGAGCGTCCCAAGTCCAAATCTGTGTCCGGAACTGTCATAGCTCACCCTGCGACCGGGAACGGACCGGATGGCGCACCCAAGCCGCCGTAATAGCGTCAGGTTACCGCCGCCGTCGTACGCCCACAATAGCTCGCGACACAGGCCACGACTCCACCCGGAAACAACAAAAGCCCCGGTCAATGCGACCGGGGCTTTTGTGGAACAGGCTGTTAGTGCTGGTGGCCTGCGTGTGCGTCTTCTTCCTCAGCCGGCTTCTCGGCAACCAGGGTCTCGGTGGTGAGAACCAAGGCAGCGATGGAAGCGGCGTTGCGGAGAGCCGAGCGGGTGACCTTGACGGGGTCGATCACGCCGGCGGCGATCAGGTCCTCGTACTCGCCGGACTTGGCGTTGAAGCCGTGGTTGGCTTCCAGTTCGGAAACCTTGGCCACAACCACGAAGCCATCGAAACCGGCGTTCTGGGCGATCCAGCGCAGCGGTTGAACCAGGGCGCGGCGGACGATGCCAACAGCAGCTGCTGCGTCACCCTCCAGCGCCTTGACGGCCGGGGACTCGTCCAGCGCCTTGAGGGCGTGGATGAGTGCGGAACCGCCACCGGAAACGATGCCTTCTTCGAGGGCTGCACGCGTGGAGGAAACGGCGTCCTCGATGCGGTGCTTCTTTTCCTTCAGCTCAACCTCGGTGGCTGCGCCAACCTTGATCACGCCGATGCCGCCGGCCAGCTTGGCCAGGCGTTCCTGCAGCTTTTCCTTGTCCCAGTCGGAGTCCGTCCGGGTGAGCTCAGCACGCAGCTGCGCCACGCGGTCAGCTACGTCCTGGGCCGTGCCTGCACCGTCAACGATGGTGGTGTTGTCCTTGGTCACCGTGATGCGGCGAGCGGTACCAAGTACCTCAAGGCCAACGCTGTCCAGGGTCAGGCCGAGGTCCGGCGAAACAACCTGGGCGCCCGTGAGCGTCGCGATGTCCTGGAGCATGGCCTTGCGGCGGTCGCCGAAGCCCGGAGCCTTGACGGCAACAACGTTGAGCGTGCCGCGGATACGGTTAACGATCAGCGTGGAGAGGGCTTCGCCTTCGATGTCTTCAGCAATGATGAAGAGCGGCTTGTTGGCCTGCAGGGCCTTCTCCAGCAGCGGCAGGAAATCCTGCAGCGAGGAGATCTTGCCCTGATTGATCAGGATGAGGGCGTCCTCAAGGACAGCTTCCTGGCGCTCTGCGTCGGTAACGAAGTACGGGGAAAGGTAGCCCTTGTCGAACTGCATGCCCTCGGTGAGGACCAGTTCGGTCTGGGTGGTGGAGGATTCTTCAATGGTGATGACACCATCCTTGCCAACCTTGCCGAACGCTTCAGCCAGCAGTTCGCCAACCTCGTCGCTCTGCGCGGAGATGGCTGCGACGCTGGCAACCTGGGTGCCTTCGACTTCGCGGGCGTTCTCCAGGAGGCGGGCTGCGACGGCTTCGACGGAAACCTCGATGCCGCGCTTGATCTCGCCAGGAGCGGCGCCGGCAGCAACGTTGCGGAGGCCCTCCTTGACCAGTGCCTGTGCCAGAACGGTAGCGGTGGTGGTGCCGTCACCGGCGACGTCGTTGGTCTTGGTGGCTACTTCCTTGGCCAGCTGTGCGCCAAGGTTCTCGTAGGGGTCGTCAAGCTCAACTTCGCGTGCAATGGTCACGCCGTCGTTGGTGATCGTGGGAGCGCCCCACTTCTTGTCCAGCACGACGTTGCGGCCGCGCGGGCCAAGCGTCACCTTGACAGTGTTGGCGAGCTTGTCGATACCGGCCTCAAGAGACCGGCGGGCAGCATCGTTAAAAGCAAGCTGCTTTGCCATGGTTGTGTCCTTTCAAGACAGAAAACCCGCACCGCTGACGGTTGGAATGATTCCAACGCGACGGCGGTGCGGGGCTCCAGGAAGTTACTTTACGACGATCGCAAGGACGTCGCGGGCGGACAGAACGAGGTACTCGTTGCCGCCGGTCTTGACTTCGGTTCCACCGTACTTGGAGTAGATGACGACGTCGCCAACAGCTACGTCAACCGGTACGCGGTTGCCGTTGTCATCGAAGCGGCCGGGGCCGATTGCAACAACTTCGCCTTCCTGCGGCTTCTCCTGTGCGGAGTCCGGAATTACCAGGCCGGAAGCCGTGGTCTGCTCTGCTTCGAGCGGGCGAACAACAATACGATCCTCAAGAGGCTTAATCGAGACCGACACTCGGACTCTCCTTTTCATGAGCTGATTCATGGACTAAGAACTAGGGTGCCGGAGCGTACAACCGTCGTCGCGGTGCCGGAAGACGCTTGGCGTGATTAGCACCCTCCGGGGGAGAGTGCTAACAAGACTCTATGTAAGCGTTAGCACTCGGTCAAGGCGAGTGCCAGCATTTCGTCATGAGTGAACCTCCGTCACCGGCCGGTGAGGTCGTCCAGATCGTAGTCTTCGCCGTCGTCGTCCTCGTCCAACGGAACGTTGCCACGGTTCAGATAGAGCACTACGGCAGCGGCAACAGCTACGACGCCGGAGATCACCAGCGTGATGATTCCACCAGTCCTGGCGCCGCTATAGAGCTCGCGGATGCCCCGCGCTTCTTCCGTGGGGTCATTAACGCTCTTGCCGGCGACGGAATAGGTGGCGGCATTGAAGGAATCCAGCGCGAAGATGATGATCAGCAGGCCGATGCAGACCACCGCGATCACTGCCCCCGCGATCAGGGCCGGGCGAGCGAACTTTGTCATGGTGGAGTGATGCAGGGCTGCGTTGTCTTCCATGAAAACAACCCTATCCGGCTGATCCGCCGGTCACGTTGTCAAGCACCGCGCCGTTAGGCTTGATCCCATGCCTCACGCACCGCAGGAACAGATCGCGCCCTTGCTGACAACTGAAGGATGGGAGCTTCTTGCCTCTTTGGGGCCCTACCGCGAGGCCGACTCGTTCAGCGTCAATGCCGACCTCCGGAAGGCGGGTCATTCCCCTGATCTCGTAGCCGCGGTGCTCACGCAATCCCGGCTACGGACACGTGCGGAGGCGAAGTTCGGTGAATTCGCCCGGCAGATGCTCTTCACCCAAGCCGGCTTGGAACAGGCCACGCGCTTGAATGTCGCCGCACGGCACGCCGAGCGCTTCGCGAAGGCCGGCATCTCCCACGTTGCAGACCTCGGCTGCGGCCTTGGCGCCGATTCCATGGCGATGGCTTCCATGGACATTTCGGTGACAGCCGTTGAGATGGATGAAACCACTGCCGCCTGCGCCACCATCAATCTCATGCCCTTCCCGCATGCCACCGTGGTGCACGCGGATGCAACCTCCGTGGAGCTGGACGGGATGGACGGCGTATGGCTGGATCCTGCGCGTCGAACAACGTCAACCTCCGGCACCAAGCGGATCTGGGACCCCGAAGCTTTCTCACCACCGCTGTCCTTCGTGGAGCGCCTGGCAGCCACGGGGCGCGCCATCGGCGTCAAGATGGGACCCGGCATTCCCCACGATTCCGTGCCCTCAGGCTGCGAAGCCCAGTGGGTCTCAGTGGGCGGCGACGTTACCGAAGTGACCTTATGGTTCAACGCAGTGGCTCGCCCCGGCGTGCGTCGCGCCGCGCTGGTTATTGGGAGCCAGGGCGCCGCTGAAATCACCAGCGGCGCGGATTTCGACGGCGGCCCGGTAGCCGCCGTCGGGCCTGTTGAAGGCTTCCTCTACGAACCGGATGGTGCGGTGATCCGCGCAGGTCTGGTGGCCGACGTCGCAGATCGGCTGGGCGGGCATCTGGTGGACGAGCACATCGCCTACATCTGCGCCCCCGCACTGCACGACACCCCGTTCGCCCGCGCCTACAAGGTACTTGAGGTAATGCCTTACAACGTCAAGGCGCTCAAGGCATGGGTGAAGAACCACGGCGTCACAGTGCTGGATATCAAGAAACGCGGCACGGCTGTGACCCCTGAAGAGCTGCGGAAGCAACTGCTTCCCGCCAAACCGGCCAAGGGCAAGGATGCAAAAACGGCCACCTTGGTCCTTACCAGGATCGGCGAGGAAAGAGTGGCTGTTGTCGTGGAGCCAGTGACGACCTGATGCGTCACAAGAGTTAGCGGCGGGAGAATTCCGAGGCTTCACGCACCTGCTCAGCGCTCGGACGCACGCCCGTGTACAGGACGAACTGTTCCTCGGCTTGGATAGCGATGACTTCGGCGCCCGTAATCACCTTCTTGCCGGCTTGCCGGGCAGCAGTGATGAGCGGTGTCTCCGACGGCAGTGCCACGACGTCGAACACCACCTGGGCAGCGGAAACAGTGGCGTCGTCGAAAGACTGGGCGGTTTCATCCGCGCCCGCCATTCCCAGCGGAGTGACGTTGATGATGAGGTCCGCGGTTGAGCCGTTGACGTCGTCCTGCCACCCGAAGCCGTAAAGGTCTGCGAGCGCACGGCCGGTGCCCTCATTGCGGGCCACGATGGTTACAGCGGCGAACCCGGCGTCCCGGAGGGCTGCGGCTACGGCTTTGGCCATGCCGCCGGCACCGCGAAGCAGCACAGTGTGGCTGCTGGGAACCTGGTGGTCCTTCAGGAGCCGTGCGATCGCGATGTAGTCCGTGTTGTAGGCGGTGAGGACACCGTGGTTATTGACGATGGTGTTCACCGAATCAATGGCTTTAGCCGACGGATCCATGACGTCAACCAGGGGGATGACGGCTTCCTTGTAGGGCATGGACACCGCAGCGCCCCGGATCGGGAGGCCGCGGATGCCCGCTACCGCAAGGGTGATGTCCGCGGGGGCGAATGCCTTGTAGACAAAGTTCAGGCCGAGCAGATCGTACAGATAGTTGTGGAACCTGGTCCCGATATTGCTGGGCCGGGCCGCAAGCGAAATGCACAGGGACATGTCTTTGTTCAGGATTGGCATTCCCCCATTAAACAACGCCGTTAGGCTAGCCCTGCCGCGCCTTCATCCGCGGGTTGTTCTTGTTGATGACGAAGGTGCGCCCCCGCCTGCGCACGATCTGGGCGCCGGGGATCTTTTTGAGGGCACGCAGCGAATTCCTGACCTTCATGGTGTTTCTCCTTTGTGTTGGGTGTTGGGTGTTTAGGCCTAGAGGGCGTCGCTGAGTTCCAAGGGGTCATCCCAGACGCCGAAATCCTGTTTCATCTCCGCCTCCGTCAGTTGGCAACCGTCCAGCAGATCGATGATCTCCTGCGGATCAATGTCCTCCGACCTTCCAGTGATGGCCAGTACGGTTCCGCGGTCGCCATGGCTGGGGTGCCAGTCCAGGAGAGAGTCGACGTCGGCACCCGCCTTTCCCGGGCGCGACAGGCCAGGGGTGGATTCAGTCGAGTCGGCCAACCACGTTCCGGTGCTTTCCAGCCACACGCGCGGCCCGATTCCCTGGACGGCGATCCGCGTTTTCGGCGCCGAAGCAATCCACAGACGGCCACGCAGCCAGTGCGTACCGGCCGCCAGTTGTGGAAGCGCATCGCGGAAGCGTCCAGGATGCAGTGGTCGACCCGCTTTATGGAGCACCGTCCGGAAGGAACCTTTCGCTTCGTTGACGGGCACACGCACGACGCCGGGCCGGTTACGGGCCGATGCTTCGGCGTCGTCGAAGCATCCCGGCCGGTAGTCGTCAGCCGCGCCAACAACGCTGGCGTGGGACGCCAACTGGCCAAGCAATTCGACACCCAATAGCCACTGCGTGGAGCCTTCGCGAGGGTCTCCGGTCAGCACAGCACCCAGCCCGGGGTGCACCATCACGGTGTCCACCTGCCCGAACTCGCCGATCAGAAATTCTCCACTGGTGCGCTCATCAGTGGGCATGGACGTGAATCCTGATTCGAACAGCGTGTGACGGTCCCAGATATGGTCGTCCAGGTCTACGGGGTCCAGGGCCAGCACGGCGTTGTCGATTACCGCCGGGCGGCTCAATCCGCGCCGAAGCTCGGTAACGGCCATCCCGGCCGCGACGCCGGGCGGGAGACCCAGGACCACGTGGTCGAAGCCGCATGAGGCGAGCCGTTCCGCCGTCGGGACTACGTCCAACCTGACGGTGCAGCTAAGGCAGCCGTGCTCCAATTCCGTGGTTTCGCGCTCGAACAGCTGGCCGTTCCGATAGATGCGCCGCAGGACCAGCGAACCGTCCAGAAGATCGTGTAGGACCACCACGGAATTGGCGTGGGTTTGGCCGAGCCTGGCAGCGGCTGACTCCCGGCATTGGCTGTCCAGGGAACTGAGGACTGTGAGATGCATGCGTCGATTCTATTGCGAAGGATTCTCATTAGCAAATGAAGAGGCTGTTCCCCTTTAGCGCCCAGCAGTCACCTGCGTTCCGGCTGCATTAGACTTGATCCGACCGCTGGCGGCCCCACAGCGGGGAACCGTGTCCGGCTGAGACAGACTATGAGGGGACTACGTGCAGATTGATTTTGCGCCATCCAGGCAATCGACACTGGGTGTGGAATGGGAGTTGGCGCTCGTCAATGCACGCACAGGGGAATTGGTATCAGTGGCCAACGACGTCCTGAAGGGCGTCGCCGCGAACCACCCCGACCTCAACGAGGACGACGAACACCCCCATATCAAGCGCGAACTGCTCCTCAACACCGTGGAACTGGTCACAGGTATCTGCGAGACGGTCAAGGACGCCAAGGAGGACCTCAGCCGTTCCCTCGCCGCCGTCCGTGAAGTCACCGATCCAATGGGCGTGGAAGTGTTCTGCGCAGGCAGCCACCCGTTCAGCCCTCCCCTGCTCCAGCCCGTCACGGACAAAGAGCGCTACGCCAAGCTGATCGAGCGGACCCAATGGTGGGGCCGCCAGATGGTGATCTACGGCGTTCACGTCCACGTGGGCATCGACCGCCGGGACAAGGTCCTTCCCATTCTGGACGGCTTGGTCAACTACTTCCCGCACTTCCAAGCGTTGTCCGCCTCCAGCCCTTACTGGGCAGGCGAAGAGACCGGCTACGCGTCCCAGCGTGCGCTCATGTTCCAGCAACTGCCCACCGCCGGGCTTCCCTTCCAGTTCGAGACATGGGACGCCTACGAGTCCTACGTCCAGGACATGTTCACCACCGGTGTCATTGACGCGACGTCGGAAATCCGTTGGGACATCCGGCCGGTGTCGAACCTGGGCACCATCGAGATGCGCATCTGCGACGGCCTGGCCACACTTGAAGAAGTAGGCGCCATCGCTGCGCTGACGCAATGCCTGGTGGACGAGTTCTCCTCCATCCTTGATTCCGGAGGCAGCATCCCCACCATGCCGCCGTGGCATGTTCAGGAGAACAAATGGCGTGCCGCACGCTACGGCATGGAAGCCATCATCATCCTCGATGCCCAAGGCAACGAGCAACTGGTCACGGATCACCTCACGGAAACCGTCGCCCGGTTGGAGCCCGTCGCAGCGAAGCTGGGTTGCACCGAAGAACTGGCAGACGTTTTGAAGATCATCGAGCGCGGAGCAAGCTACCAGCGCCAGCGCCGAGTGGCCGCAGAACACAACGGTGACCTGCAGGCAGTGGTCATGGACCTCGTGCAACAGATGCGCAAGGGACCTGACGCGTAGCTGGCAAAGCTCAGGAAGGCACTGACACCGTAGTTACCGGCATGGAGGAGTCCGGAGCGAACCCGACGCCGCTGGGAGCAACGCCTGCCATGATCAGCTGCGCTCCGAGCGCGGCAACCATGGCTCCGTTATCCGTGCACAGGTCCAGCGGCGGAACGTGCAGCTTGATTCCGGCGGAGGTACAGCGCTGCCCAGTCAGTTCCCGGAGTCGCGAGTTCGCCGCAACGCCCCCACCCAGCAGGACGTCCGTAATGCCATGCTCTTTGCAGGCCAGGACAGCTTTTGAACTGATGACGTCCACCACGGCCTCCTGGAACGCTGCGGCGATGTCCGCCACGGGAACTTGCTCGCCGCGGGCTTCGAATTGCTCAACGCACCGGGCCACCGCTGTTTTCAAGCCGCTGAAGGACCAGTCGTAGCGGTGCGGGCCCTTCTCCTCCGCGGTGCCCATGTATTTGGGCTGTGTGAGCCCACGCGGGAAACGAATGGACTTGGGGTTGCCCTGACGTGCCAGTTTGTCGATGGCAGGCCCACCCGGATACCCAAGGCCAAGGATACGGGCCACTTTGTCATAGGCTTCCCCAGCGGCGTCGTCGATGGTCGATCCCAGTAGCTCGACGTCGTCCGTGATGCTTCGGATGCGCAGGATTTCCGTGTGCCCACCCGATACCAGCAATGCGCCAAGGTTCCCCGGCAGACTGCCGGCACCCAAGCCGGCGGCAGCAACGGCGTCGGGCGCCCCACCCGAAGCTGCCCTACCATCCAGCAGCCCGACGCCAACGTGCGCCACCAAGTGATTGATGGCGTAGAGCGGTTTGCCAGTGGCAACGGCAAGCGCCTTCGCGGCGCAAACCCCCACCATGAGCGCGCCGGCGAGGCCCGGACCGGACGTGACGGCAATGGCATCGATGTCGTCCAAGGTGACGCCTGCCTCGTGGAGCGACTCCTGCAAGGTGGGCACAAAGGCGTCCAAGTGTGCCCGTGATGCGATCTCCGGGATGACGCCGCCAAAGCGAACATGCTCCTCCATGGACGATGACACCGTGTTGGTCAGCAGGGTGGTCCCCCGCACGATTCCCACACCGGTCTCGTCGCAGGATGACTCGATGCCAAGCACCAGCGGCTGCTTTGGCTGTTCCGGATACTGCCCGCTCACGCTGTGGCTCCTTCTTGGGGTTTGTTCAGTTCCAGCCGCATGATCAGGGCGTCCGTGCCGTCCCGGTAATAGCGGGGACGGACGTGGATTTGCTCGAAGCCGAACCGTGAATACAGTTGCTGGGCGCGCGGGTTATCCGCCCGGACTTCCAGCAGGACGTCCTCGGCACGACGGCGCCGCGCCTCGTCAATCAGTTCTGTCAGAACGGCAGAGCCAATGCCTTTACCTTCGAATTCAGGCACGACGGCGATCGTCTGGACGTCCGCGATCGGCTCGATGCACATCAATCCGGCGTAAGCCACGATCTCCCCTGCAACCTCTGCCACCACGTAGCTCCGGGTCTCGGGCTGGGCCAACTCGTCAAAGAACATCTGCAAGGGCCAAGCGTCCACGGGAAACAAGCGGCGCTCCAGAGCCTCCACGGCCGGGACGTCTGCCTCCGTCATATCGCGCAGCGAAACCCCCGCGAGTTCCAGCTTGGGTGACAATTTCACAGTGCCCCTCCCATCAGAGTGCACGCTTCCTGGGGCCTGGCACCTGGGCGTCAGACTCTCGCAAATACAGGGGTGTTGAGTCCAGCAAGGCCTGCCCGGCAGTGAGCTTTGCCAAGGCGAATTGGCCCAGCGAGGCCGCATCCGGCTGGGAGGCGGCGAAATCTTCATCCGCCTTGAGGACATCGGCGTACAAGCCTGCTCCCGCGCCGAACACCGGCAACTCCGGAAGCTCAGACGCGAAACCAACATGGGGGCCGTCCACCAGTTCCGGAAGCTGGCCCTCGGCCAGGGTGTAACGGGCCCAGTAGACCTCTTTGCGCCGGGCATCCGTAGCCACCAGGAATTCGGGGGTGGCTGCGGTGGACTCCGCCACTTCCAAGGCGATGGCATCCAGGCTCATGAGCCCGTACAACGGCTTGTCCCACACGAAGGCGAGAGTGCGGGCGGTCGCGATACCGGAGCGGAGTCCTGTGAACGGGCCCGGCCCCACACCCGTGACAATCGCATCGATGTCCGCCCCGGTGACCCCGGCACCGCCCAAGAGCTTCCCGATCCCGGGAGCCAGAACTTCCGCGTGGCTTCGGGTGTCCTCCGTAGCGAAAGAATCCACCACGCTTTCCATGGCATCGTCGGAGATCAGGGCCGCGCTGGCAACCGCTGAGGTATCAATGGCCAGTATCAGCATCAGTTGCCTTCCACCGGTGAAGTAGTTTCCAGGAGTAGCGGTGCCTCGGCCCAGCGGGGACCGAACCCACGGAAGACGATGGTGCGGGGTTCGTCGTCGTCATCAGTATCGAAGTCCATCACGTCGCCTTCCGTTGTGGCTGCCGGGATATCCCCGCCAACAGACCTGAGAAGGTCAACTTCCAAGCGGCTGTCAGAGAGATGCTCCACCCGGTCCCGGCCCCACTCCACCACGGTGACCGCAGTATCCATGGTGTTCTCGAGATCGATGTCGTCAATCTCTGCTGCCGAGTCCAGCCGGTAAGCGTCAACATGGACCAGGTCCGGGCCCCCGGGCCTGGGTCCATCGGCAAGATTGGGGTGGATCCGTACCAAGACAAACGTCGGCGAAATGATGCCGGCGCGGACTCCCAGTCCCTCGCCAAGTCCTTGGGTGAACGTCGTCTTACCCGCACCCAGTTCGCCCGTCAGGACCAAGAGATCCCCGGCCTCAAGCACCCCAGCCAAAGCTGCTGCGAGCGCATGGGTCTGCTCCGCCGTCGAAACTGTGAGCGTGCGCTCCCACTGGGCGTCGCTCACAGCGTGGCCTTATCTGCTGCGGTGGTGACTTCAGCCCGGGCGGACATCTCATTGACGTAGCTGCGTGGAACCCGGGGGCTGATGCGCGTCACGATTTCGTAGTTGTTGGTTCCCGCCGCGGCCGCCCAATCATCAGCGGTAGGCCCGCCGTCGGCACCGTTGCCGAACATGACAGCCTCGGCGCCTTTGAGACTTGCCGCCGCTTCAGGGGACACCGGCCCCAGGTCAATGACCATTTGGTCCATGGCAATCCTGCCAACCACCGGGTAGTTGATGCCCGCCACCCGAACAGGACCTCCAGTGGCAATTCTGGGGACGCCATCCGCGTAGCCCAGCGGCACCAGGCCCAGCGTGCTTTCCTGGCTGGTCCGGTAATGGAGTCCGTAGGAAACGCCCTGGCCTTCGGGCACCTTCTTGCAGTTGGACAGAAGAGTCCGGACTGTCATTGCGGGATGCAGGCCAAGTTCCGCGGACGTAGCCCCTTCAAAGGGCGACAATCCGTAGATGCCAAGGCCCACTCGGACGAGGTCGAAGTGTGAGTCCGGGCGGGACAATGCTGCAGGCGTGTTGGCAATGTGCCGGACCTCCGTGTCCACGCCGGCGTCTTCGGCCATGGCGATGGCTTCACGGAAGACAGCCAGTTGATCATCCGTTTCAGGACGTTGGGGCTCGTCAGCAACGGCGAGATGGGAGAAGATGCCCACCACCCGCAAGAGGCCTTGGTCCTGGTATTCCATGGCCTGGCCCAACAACTGGTCCCAGTCTGCGATTGTGCAGCCGTTCCGGCCCAGTCCCGTATCCACTTTGAGGTGCACCCGCGCCGGCCGCTCCTGCTCCCGGGCGGCAGCCACCACGGCATCAAGTTCCCAACCGGAAATTCCGACGTCGATGCCGGCGGCCACCGCCGCTTGGAAGTTACTTTCGCGGGTGTGCAGCCAGGCGAGTAGCGGGGCATCAATTCCGGCGGCACGCAGGGCGAGCGCCTCGGAGATGTGGGCGACACCCAGCCACGCCGCTCCGGCGTCGAGGGCTGCCCGGGCAACCTGGACAGCACCATGGCCGTAAGCGTCTGCCTTAACTACGGCCATAACAGCGGCCGGGGAGGCGATACCGACGAACTGACGAACGTTGTGCCGCACGGCGTCGAGGTCAATCACGGCGGAGCGTTCCAGCACCGCTGACTTTGCTATGGAGGCCTTCGACCCGATACCGATATCTGCAGCTGCTTCGTAAGTCACCCTAGAGATTCTAGTGCTGTCAGTGAACTCGGGATAACGGCGCGGTTGCGTGCAGGCTCACCCACGGCTACTGGGCGTCCGACAAATGCGCGATGGTCGCCCGGGCCCGACGCTGTGCTTCCGCGGGGATGTCCTTCACGATCGGTTCCAGAAACGCGAAGCGCCGCAACCACTGACTTGACTGACGTTCCTTCCGCGCATTCGCCCGTTGCCACCAGTCGGCGATGTCGCCCCAACCCGGTGCTGCCAGCGAGCCGCCCACTTCCTGGACCGCCAAGGAAGCGCAAAGGTTCGCGAACCGGAGCCGGTCCCCCAGCCTCCACCCTGCCAGGCATCCCACGATGAAGGCGGCCCCGAAACAATCACCGGCGCCCGTGGGGTCGGAGGCTGATACAGGCAAGGACGGCACCCACTCCTCTTCCCCGGTCTCCGAATCCACTGCCACCGCGCCTTGGGGGCCGAGGGTTACCACCGCGACGGGAACCCTGTCCGCCAAGGAGTACAGTGCCGCCCAGGGGTCGGCCTTCCCGGTAAAAGCCATCGCTTCAGGGGCATTGGGTAGGAAGGCATAGAAGTTTCCCAGCTGGTCCAGCCGTCGCTCTGACCACTCCCCTGTTGGGTCCCAGCCCACCACTCCGAAGAGTTTGGTGCCTGCCTCCTTCGCCGCGAGCATCCACGGTTCCAGTTCCTCGCCCAGGTCAGCGACGGCGGCGAGCGCCTTAGGTGGCTTCCCGATCAGTTCAGAGGAACTGATCGGCGCGGGGTGGCCGTGGGTCACCATGGACCGGTCCTGGTTCACGCACATGGACACCGTGACCGGTGAGTGCCAGCCCGGCACCCTCTGCGAGAGCGAGAGGTCAACGTGTTCCTGGCTTTCCAGGATCTGCCAGTTGTAATCACCGTAGCCGTCGTCCCCGAACGTTGCCGCGAGGTTGGTCCGCAAGCCGAGGCGCGCGGCGGCAATGGCCTGGTTGGCTACACCACCGGGGCAGCTGCCCATGCCCTCGCTCCAAACCTCCGTGCCGGGTTCGGGCGCGTGCGGGAGCCCGGTGAAAATGATGTCCTGGAAAACCGTTCCAGTGAGGAGGAGGTCGCATTGGTGGTCCGTATCCGACCGCAGCGCAGCCAGGGGGTCGAATCGTCGCTGGGGTATAGCGTCCATGCACGGCAGACTACGCTGCACGTACTGGGCTGCATAGACTTGCGGGCCTGCATAGACTCGGACCATGCGGCTCATGATCGCCGGTGGCGGCGGATTCCGGGTTCCCCTGATTTACCGGGCCTTGTGCGCGGGTCCTTTCGCCGGACTTGTGGATGAACTCGTCCTTTTTGACGTGGACGGTTCACGTCTCGCCGCCATTGAGGCCGTACTCCGCGACATGCCCGCCAACCAAGGTCCCGCGCCCGCCGTCGTGGTTTCCACAGACCTTGGGCAGGCTCTCGGTGGGACGGACATGGTATTCGCGGCGATCCGTCCAGGCGGTACCGCCGGAAGGATCGCGGACGAACAGGTCCCCTTGAGGCTGGGGTTGCTGGGCCAGGAAACTACTGGCGCCGGAGGGATATCCTATGCGCTCCGCTCGATTCCCCACATGCTGGAGCTCGCCGAAGCCATGCGACTCCATTGCCCCGACGCGTGGCTGATCAATTTCACGAACCCTGCAGGCATGGTCGCTGAAGCACTGGTTTCCGTCCTGGGACGCCGGGTGATCGGCATCTGCGACTCCGCTGGTGGTTTGGTCCAGCGGGCGGCCCGCGCTGCTGGTGCCCCCCTTAAAGAAGGAACGCTCGACGGCGTGGGCTACTTCGGACTGAACCATCTCGGCTGGCTTTACCGCTTGGCGCCTGGGGGACGGGATCTGCTGCCGGGCCTGCTGTCCGATTCCGCTGTCCTCGAAACCATGGAGGAGGGGCGGTTGTTCGGGCAGCACACCCTGCTGCAGCTTGGCTGCCTGCCCAACGAATACCTGTACTACTACTACCAAACGGCACAGGCCACCGAAGCCATTGGACAGCAACGCGAAACGCGCGGTGCGTCCATCCATCACCAGCAACAGTCGCTCTACCCGTCGCTTCTTCAGGCATCGCATCCTTATCAGCTCTGGGATGCTGCCCGGCGCTCCCGCGAGGAAGGCTACCTGGCCGAAGCGCGGACGCATGGGGAGCAGCGCGACGAGTCTGACCTCGCAGGGGGCGGCTACGAACGTGTTGCCCTGTCCGTCATGCGTGCGCTCTCCGGGGGTGGGACCGCCCAGCTGATCCTCAACGTGCCCAACTCGCCGGTGTTGCGTGCCCCGTTTGCCGCTGAGGCGGCCATTCCAGGGTTGCCGGCAGACGCCGTCGTCGAGGTTCCTTGCCAGGTAACGCCCGACGGCGCGTTGCCACTTCCGCAGGACCGGCCGGACGGGCAGTTCCTCACCCTGATGCAGCACGTGAAAGAGGTCGAACGGCTGACCATCCGGGCCGTCGTCGCCGGCGAGCGCGAAGCCGCTGTCCAAGCATTTGCCGCCCACCCATTGGTGGGTTCGGCCCCCTTGGGCCGGCAACTGCTGGACGCGTACGAGGCAGCTTTTCCTGAGCTAAGCCAGTTGTGGGCCTAGAGCTTCCTGTACATGACGTGGAGGCCTACGTAGCCGATCTCCGGGTGGTTGAAGGCCTCGGGTACCGTAGCCAGAATCTTGAACCCCATGGATTGCCACAACCACACAGCCCTGACATTGCTCTCCACCACGGCGTTGTACTGCATGGACCGGAACCCGGCTGCCTTGGCTTCGCTCAGTGAGTAGGCGCAGAGGGCCCGGGCGATCCCTTGGCCCGAGTTGTTGGAACCCACCATGTACCCGGCGTTGGCAACATGGCTGCCACCGCCGGCTTGGTTGGCGTGGAACTCCCCCGTTCCCAGGATCTCGCCAGTGTCCTGGCGCACCGCTACAAAAGTTTGACCGGGAGCTTCCTTGAACCACTTGGTCTTTGCTGCGTCCTCGGTGGTGTCACGGTCCCAGGTAAAGGTCTCGCCGTCGCGGATCACGGGTTCCAGGATGGACCACATGCCGGGCCAGTCTTCAGGCGTTGCTTTGCGGACGTGGAAGTTTTGTTCTTGGCTCACAGCCGCCACGCTAGCAGCCTTGTCCATATAGCGGAGTTTGCTCGGCTTGGGACTCGAACGCAGGAGTAGTGTTTTCTGCAGGGCAAAGCTCATTATTGCCGTGATCTTGAGGAGGACTGGGTGCCGTTGATCCGTCGTGTGGCGTTCCTGTCGCTGCACACCTCCCCCATGGAGCAGCCCGGCGCGGGAGATGCCGGCGGAATGAACGTCTACGTTCGCGCCCTGGCCATGGCACTAGCCGAGTCCGGTGTCGAAGTGGAGATTTTCACCCGCTCCACCAAATCCGGTCAGCCTGCCGTCGAGCATCCCGGGCCGGGGGTTTGCGTCCATAACGTCATGGCAGGTCCGCGGCGCAAACTACCCAAGGAAGAATTGCCGGCCCTCCTGCACCACATGGTGGAAGAGATCGACAAGATCCGCCACCAACAGCTCCATGGGCGTTATGACGCCATTCATTCCCACTATTGGGTTTCCGGGGTTGCAGGGCTTGAGTTGTCAGAACTGTGGGGTGTTCCGCTGGTCCACACAATGCACACCATGGCCAAAGTCAAAAACCTTGTCCTTGAGTCCGGCGAACGGCCTGAGCCCCGGCGCCGGGAAGAAGGCGAACAACGGATTGTTGACGGTGCCTCGCGGCTGGTTGCCAACACTCCTGCCGAGGCGGACGAACTGGTTTCCCATTACGGAGCAGACCTTGACCGGATTGACGTCGCGCCACCCGGGGTGGACCTGAAGGTGTTCACGCCGTCCTTCCGACGGAAGTCCCGTTCCTTGAGGGGAGTCAGGCCCGACAGCTTCCATATTCTCTTCGCCGGAAGGATCCAGCGGCTCAAAGGCCCGCAGGTTTTCGTCAAAGCCGCAGGGATCCTCCGCCAGCGCAGGCCTGACATCGATCTGGAAATGACTATCCTGGGGTCCCTTAGCGGTGCCAAGGACTTCAACCTCCAGCACTTCATCGAAGACGCCGGACTGGCCGACGTCGTCACCCACCGGCCGCCTGTGGTGGCGCCGGAGCTGGCCAGTTGGTTCCGGTCCGCTGACGTGGTGGTGATGCCGTCCTTCAGCGAGTCCTTCGGGTTGGTGGCGTTGGAAGCACAGGCGTGCGGTACACCCGTAGTGGCCACCAACGTTGGCGGCCTCTCCCGCGCCATCTCGGACGGACGAACCGGAATGTTGGTGGACGGGCACGACCCCTCAGACTGGGCCGACGCCCTTGAGGATCTTTACGACGACGTCCAAACCCGGGAGGACATGGGCCGGCTCGCTGCCACCCACGCCGAGTCCTTTGGATGGCAGCGCACTGCAGCCATTACCTTGGAAAGCTACCGGGAAGCCGTCGGCGGCCTGCTGGTCCCGCGACGCTGAGTCTCCGCTCGTAACCGCTCCCGGGCTGATAGATTGTCGCGCACAGCGTAAGAATCACAGCCTAAGAATCCCAGCAGCAGCATCCCCGCTGCGGGCAGAGCCGAAGGACAACGATGTCTGAAGACAAGATCCTGAGCGATCTTGAAATTGCCCACCGCGCAACCATACGTCCCATTGAAGACATCGCCGAACGCGCGGGCATCAATGTGGACGCCCTTGAGCTCTACGGGCCCCACAAGGCCAAGATCAACCGGGCCAAGCTGGTACTCCCCCAGGGAAAGGCGCCCGGCAAGGTGGTGCTTGTCTCTGCCATGTCTCCCACCCCGGCAGGCGAAGGCAAATCCACCACCACCGTGGGTCTAGCTGACTCCTTAGCCCGTGCCGGGCACAAAGTGATGATCGCACTGCGTGAACCCTCCCTGGGCCCCATTCTGGGCATGAAGGGAGGGGCAACCGGCGGCGGATACTCACAAGTGCTTCCAATGGACGACATCAACCTGCACTTTACCGGCGACTTCCACGCAATCACATCTGCGAACAACGCCCTCATGGCGCTGGTGGACAACCACATTTTTCAAGGCAACCAGCTCGGAATCGATCCCCGGCGCATGACGTTCAAACGCGTCCTGGACATGAACGATCGCTCGCTCCGGGAAGTTGTCATCGGCCTCGGCGGCCCCATACAGGGAGTTCCCCGGCAAGACGGCTTCGATATAACGGTTGCGTCGGAAATCATGGCGGTCTTCTGTCTCGCCACGGACCTCGACGACCTTCGGGCACGCCTGGGACGCATCACTTTCGGGTACACCTACGATCGCACCCCGGTCACCGTGTCAGACCTCGGCGTGGAAGGTGCACTGACCATGCTCCTGAAAGACGCCATCAAGCCGAACCTCGTCCAAACCATCGCCGGGACCCCCGCGTTGGTGCACGGCGGACCCTTCGCGAACATTGCCCACGGCTGCAATTCTCTGATCGCTACCTGCACCGCCATGCAGCTTGCGGACATCGTGGTCACCGAAGCGGGCTTCGGCGCAGACCTCGGCGCTGAGAAGTACATGGACATCAAGGCGCGCATCGCCGACGTGGCGCCATCCGCCGTCGTGGTGGTTGCAACAATCCGCGCCCTCAAAATGCAGGGCGGGGTTCCCAAGGAGAAACTCAGCGAGCCAAACATCGAGGCCATGGCAGCAGGCGTCGAGAACTTGAAAAGGCACGTGGGCAACGTTGCGAAGTTCGGCATTTCGCCCGTTGTATCCATCAACAAGTTTGGAACCGACACTCCCGAGGAACTTGAGTGGCTCCTCGCCTGGTGTGCAGCAGAAGGCGTGGAAGCCGCCGTCGCTGATGTTTGGGGCCGCGGAGGCGGAGGCGACGGCGGTGACGAGCTCGCAGCCAAAGTTGCGGCGGCTTTGGATGCGCCGTCCAACTTCCATCCCCTGTACCCGCTGGAACTGAGCGTCGAGGACAAGATCCAAACGATTGTGCAGGAGATCTACGGGGCCGATGGCGTGGAGTTCTCAGTTCCGGCACTCAGGCGCCTTGCCGAGATCGAGAAGAATGGCTGGTCAGGGCTCCCTGTGTGCATGGCCAAGACGCAGTATTCCTTCACTGACGATGCCTCTCGGCTTGGTGCGCCCAAGGGATTCCGGGTGCACGTCCGCGAGCTGCTTCCCAAGACGGGTGCCGGGTTCATTGTCGCGTTGACCGGCGCGGTGATGACCATGCCTGGCCTTCCCAAGGAACCCGCCGCGATGCGCATGGACGTGGACGCAGACGGCAACCCCACGGGCCTTTTCTAACCATCTCTCACATCCCAACCCCTTCAACCCGACCATCTCTCACATCCCAACCCCTACAAGCCGACCATCTCTCACTCTTCTGAGGAAAGTGATAGAGCGTCCGGCCCAAGCCCGAGGGATCTGATAGAGCGTCCGGGATACGACAAACGCCCCCGCATCGGAATACGGGGGCGTTTGGTGTGGCGGGTGTTTAGCGCTCGATGTCGCCGCGGATGAAGGCTTCAACCTTGTCGCGGGCGAGGTCGTCGTTGAACTGCTCCGGCGGCGACTTCATGAAGTAGCTGGAAGCGGAAAGCAGCGGGCCGCCGATGCCGCGGTCCAACCCGATCTTTGCGGCGCGGATAGCGTCGATGATCACGCCGGCAGAGTTCGGCGAGTCCCACACTTCGAGCTTGTACTCGAGGGAAACGGGAGCGTCACCGAAGTTGCGGCCCTCAAGACGGACGAAGGCCCACTTGCGGTCGTCGAGCCATGCAACGTAGTCGGATGGTCCAATGTGGACATCGTCGGCATGCAGCTCAGCCTCGACGTTGGAGGTAACGGCCTGGGTCTTGGAGATCTTTTTGGACTCCAGACGGTCGCGTTCCAGCATGTTCTTGAAGTCCATGTTGCCGCCGACGTTCAGCTGGTACGTGCGGTCCAAAGTGACACCGCGATCCTCGAACAGCTTGGCCATGACGCGGTGCGTGATAGTGGCACCGATCTGGCTCTTGATGTCGTCACCAACAATCGGGACACCGGCCTCAGTGAACTTGTCCGCCCACTCCTTGGTGCCTGCGATGAAGACGGGCAGTGCGTTAACGAAAGCAACACCGGCATCGATGGCGCACTGGGCGTAGAACTTGGCGGCCTGGTCCGAACCTACGGGCAGGTAGCAAACCATGACGTCGGCCTTGGCCTCGCGGAGGGCGGCAACAATGTCCACGGCTTCTTCGGAAGCCTCGACGATGGTCTCGCGGTAGTACTTGCCGAGGCCGTCCAGGGTGTGGCCGCGCTGCACCGTCACACCGGTGGCGGGAACGTCGGCGATCTTGATGGTGTTGTTTTCGCTGGCACCGATGGCGTCTGCGAGGTCAAGTCCAACCTTTTTGCTATCGACGTCGAAAGCAGCAACGAACTGGACGTCGTTGACGTGGTACTGACCGAACTCGACGTGCATCAGACCCGGGATCGTGGCCTTGGGGTCAGCGTCGCGATAGTACTGAACACCTTGGACCAGCGATGCGGCGCAGTTACCTACGCCGACAATGGCAACACGAATCGGATGTGAAGACACGGAACTCCTTTTGAGAAATAACCTCAGGTGCCAGGCGCATCCCTGACTGAGTCCAGGGCACGGCTGATTGGCACGGCGCGCCATTCGGCGCACACTTGCATTGTAACCAACACAGCGGAAGCCGGTTTTGTTCCCTACCGGCTTCCGCTGTTTATGTCAGTTCTTGAATGTTACTTCTGCGCCCACAGATTGATGTCCGATTCGACGGCGAATTCGTCAATCGCAGTCAGCTCATCCGTGGTGAACTTCAGGTTGTTGATTGCGCTGAGGGTGTCCTCGAGCTGCGCCACGCTGGACGCACCAATAAGTGCAGATGTTACGGGCGAACCCTTGGGCTGATCGCGAAGGATCCACGCAATGGCCATCTGCGCGAGGGTTTGCCCACGCCCCTCGGCAATGGCGTTCAGGCCCCGCACGCGGTCCAGCTTTTCTTCGGTCAGCGCGGACTCGGATAGGAAGCGTTCCTTGGCTGCCCGGGAGTCAGCCGGCACACCGTTGAGGTACCGGTTGGTGAGCATGCCCTGGGCGAGCGGCGAGAAGGCAATTGAACCGGCGCCCACTTGGTCCAGAGCTTCATACAGGTTCGGCGAACCATTCTCGGTCCACCGGTTCAGCATGGAGTAGCTGGGCTGGTGGATGAGCAGCGGGGTTCCGAGCTCCTTCAGGATCCGGGCAGCTTCGAGGGTCTGCTCTGGCGTGTAGGAGGAGATGCCCGCGTAGAGTGCCTTGCCCGACCGGACCGCGTAGTCCAGCGCACCCATGGTCTCTTCCAGCGGCGTTTCGGGGTCGGGACGGTGGCTGTAGAAGATGTCGACGTAGTCCAGGCCCATGCGCTCCAGCGACTGGTCGAGGCTGGAGATCAAGTATTTGCGGGATCCCCATTCGCCGTAGGGGCCGGGCCACATGTAGTAGCCGGCTTTGGTGGAGATGACCAGTTCGTCGCGGTACGGTTTGAAGTCGTCCTTCAAGTGACGCCCGAAGTTGGTCTCAGCCGATCCATCCGGTGGTCCGTAATTGTTGGCGAGGTCGAAATGGTTGACGCCGAGGTCGAATGCACGGCGCAGGATGGCACGCTGTTCGTCGAATCGTTTGTCGTCGCCGAAGTTGTGCCAGAGGCCCAGCGAAATGGCGGGCAGCTTGAGTCCACTGCGTCCGACGCGGCGGTAGGGCATGGTTTCGTAGCGGTTTTCCGCAGCCGAATAAGTCATACGTTCTATCCTGCCACTGCACAAACCGGGGTGACGGCGCTGTCCGCAATGTGGGCGCCGTCACCCTCGATCGGCGGGGCTTAGTGGACGCGCACGACGGCGGCGCTACCGCCGGGAAGCGTCAGTGTCCGGTCTTCCAAGGCTGCCTCGCTGTCGGTGGCCAGCAACACGGAACCGTTCAGTGGCGTCCCCAGTGCTTCGTCCCCGAAGTTGCAAACCACCCGGACTGAGCCGCGGGAGAACTGCAGCCAGTGTTCGTCGTCGTCGAACTCAACGGAGGTCTCACCGAATCCGCCGTCCGCCAGCTCCGGAGTGTTCCGGCGCAGCTGTGCTAAATCCTTGTACAGCTGCAGCAAGCGTGCGTGGTCGCCTTCTCCTGCTTCGTCCCAGTTGAGCTTGGAACGCTGGAACGTTTCCGGGTCCTGCGGATCAGGGACCGCGGCAGGGTCCCAACCCATACGTTCGAACTCCTTGATCCGCCCCTCCGCTGTGGCCTTCCCAAGCTCAGGTTCCGGGTGGGAGGTGAAGAACTGCCATGGCGTAGAGGCCCCAAATTCTTCGCCCATGAACAACATGGGCGTGAACGGCGACGTCATGGTGAGCACAGCGCCTATGGCCAGCTTTCCGTACGACAACGACGCTGTTAGCCGGTCGCCAGTTGCCCTGTTGCCGATTTGGTCGTGGTTCTGCAAGCAGACCACCAGCGCAGACGGATGCGCCAAATCGTGCCTGATGGGCCGGCCGTGATGCCGTTCCCGGAAGCTGGAGTAGCTGCCATCGTGAAGGAAGCCATGTTGCAGGACCTTCGCGAGGACTGCCAGGGAGTCAAAGTCCGCGTAGTAGCCGGTAGTCTCCCCGCTGAGGTTGACGTGCACGGCGTGATGGAAGTCGTCGCTCCACTGGCCTTCCAACCCGTAGCCGTTGTCCTTGCGCGGATAGATGAGCCGCGGGTTGTTCAGATCAGATTCAGCGATCATGGTCCGGGGAATTCCCGTCTCCGCCTCAATCTCATCTCCCAGCGCGCCGAACTCCTCAAGGATATGCACGGCGCGCTCGTCACGCAGGGCATGCACGGCATCGAGACGAAGTCCGTCCACATGGTAGTCCCGGAGCCACATCGCCGCATTTTCCAGAATGTAACGGCGAACATCGTCCGAGCCGGGTCCGTCCAAGTTGACCGAATCGCCCCAGGTGTTGCCCTCTCCCGATTTCAGGTAGGGACCGTACTTAGGCAGATAGTTACCGCTGGGCCCGAGGTGGTTGTAAACAACGTCCTGGATGACACCCAAGCCGGCAGCATGCGCAGCATCCACAAAGCGCTGGTAGGCCTCAGGTCCGCCATACGGTTCGTGCACGGCATACCAAAGGACTCCGTCGTAGCCCCAGTTGTGGACACCGTTGAAGCCATTGACCGGCAGCAGTTCGATGAAGTCGACACCAAGCTCCACTAGGTAGCCCAGCTTCCCGGCGGCGGCATCCAATGTTCCTTCGGGTGTGAAGGTACCCAGATGCATCTCGTAGATCACGGATCCTTTGAGCTTCCGGCCCTTCCATCCGCTGTCCTTCCACTGATAAGCGGAGGGATCGAAGGTCGCAGATAAACCGTGGACCCCGTCCGGCTGCCTCCGCGAGCGGGGATCCGGGAACGGTCCTTCCCCGTCCACGATGTAGCCGTACCGCACCCCGTCGGCTTCCTGTGCCGCCACGTCAGCCGGCGCGCGCCACCAACCGCGGGCACCGCCGTCGTGGTGGTGTTCCATGCCGTACTCCAAGTCGCCGACCCGCAGCCGAACAGAATCTGCGTTCGGTGCCCAGACGTCGTAACGGTTTTTTCCAGCAGCGTTTTCCAGCATCAAGTTCCCCTGTATGTGTTTAGGCGTGCTTGCAGTGACGATGTTGACGGTCAGCTCATCACGACCGTCCGACAATCAGTCCGTGGGTACCAGTAGGGCCACCGGGTATTGCTCCAACAGAGTGGCCACAGGCACAGCACCAGCCCCGTACGTGGCGCCAGTGAGTTCATCCCGGCAGTCCACTGTCAGTTCGATGGACGTGTCCCGCCAGCCGCCTTCCCTCGCCAGACGCTTGGGCAAACGCGTGGCAACGGTGAGAGCTCCCCGATGGTCAGCACCACGATCGAAAGCCACCACGTGTGCGGCGGCAGCGCCTTGGGCCGCGACCGGGAGGTAGCCGGCGAATAACTCGGGCCTGTCACGGCGCAACCGAAGTGCACGGGAAACCACCAGAAGTTTGGCAGCTTCCTCCGTGAACGCGGGCTTGGCTCCGTCATCCAGCGCCGCCAAGGCAGCAATGCGAGCTTGGAAGTCCACTGGCCGCCGGTTGTCAGGGTCAGTCAGCGAGCCGTCCCTGAATTCCGTCCCTTGGTAGACGTCCGGCACGCCTGGCATGGTCAGCTGGATCAGTTTGGCGGACAGCGAATTGGACGTTCCATAAGGTTCGAGCTCGTCCACGAAGTTCGTCAGGGCGGCGGTCACCTCCGGGACGTCGAATACGGCGTCGACGGCGGCAGCCAACTTGCGCTCGAACTCCTGGTTGGGGTCGGTCCAGTTAGTGGAATTACCTGCCTCGCGGGCTGCCTTCAAGGCATAGGACTGTAAACGCTGGCGATCCGCGGGCCATGCGCCCACGATCGATTGCCAGATCAGTGCCGAGAGGGGTCCATCGGGGATGGGGGCGAGCTCCTGGACGGTGCCGAGGAAAAGCTCCCACTCCGGCACGGCCTCGGAGATGACCGAGATCCTGGCCCTTGCGTCCTCACTCCGCTTGGTGTCGTGAGTGCTCAGTGTTGTCATGGAGAGCGGCAAGAGCTGCTGCCTGCGGGCCATGCGCTCATGGAAAACTCCACTGGGGATCGAGAATTCCGTGGGATCCGCGCCCACTTCCGTCAACGATCCAAGCCGGGTATAGCGGAAGAATGCTGTGTCCTCTACACCCTTGGCCATGACCATGCCGGACGTCTGCTGGAAACGCCGGGCCAGCAAACTGGTCTCATCCAGCAAGAGCGGCTGGAGCTGACTGAGGACGGTTGCCAGGTCAGGGCGCTCCTTGGCGGCGTTTTCCACGGACTCTACGAGTGTCTTCCCGCCATAGGGCAGGTACGTCCTATAGATGGGGAAACAGCAAATGATTTCAGCCAGCGCGTCGGCTACCTTGGCGAACGGCAGCTCCAAGGATTCAGGCACCAGCCGGGCAAGCCGCAGGATTTCCGAGCGCAGGATGCCATCGGCGATGCGGCGCTTGGTGGCATGAATCATGGCGTGGTAATCCGCCGGAACGTCCGCGTTCCGCAGACGGGCATCGAGGGAGTTCAGGTACTCCTCCGCAGCCGGGTCCACAAAAAGGCGGTCAACATCAGCCAATGCGTCGTAGCCCGTGGTTCCTTCGCAGTCGAAGGTCTCGGGCAGCCGCTCCCCCGGTTCCAGGATCTTCTCCACCAACAGGTAAGCGCCCCCCGTGGCCTCGCGCAGCCTGGCGAGGTAGCCCTCTGGGTCGGCGAGCCCATCGGGGTGGTCGATCCTCAGGCCGTCCACCAGCCCTTCGCGGAACCAGCGGACGATCTCTTCATGGGACTCGTCAAAGACCCAGGGAATCTCGACGCGTACGCCGGCAAGAGTGTTCACTGCGAAGAACCGCCGGTAGTTCAGGTCGGCGTCCGCCCGGCGCCAGCCAATCAACTCATAGTGCTGCCGTGCATGGACCTCGCGCGGGTTGTCCCCGGACGTGTACGTCCCCTCGGCCAGCGGGAAACTGTGATCGTAGTAACGCAGTTCATCGTCCACGAGCTTCAGTTCGTCAAGGTCGGCGTCACTTCCCAGGACAGGGATGCGGATCTTCCCCCCGCCGAAGTCCCAGTCGACATCGAAGGCCTCCGCGTACTTTGAACCGCGGCCTTCCTTCAGCAGCTGCCACCACCATGCGTTCTGCTTGGGCGAAGCAACGCCCATGTGGTTGGGCACGATGTCGGCCAGGATGCCCATGCCCTTTTCCTTCGCGGCCTTGGACAGCGCGGTGAGCCCTTCGGGACCTCCCCTTGAGGGGTCCACAGTGGAGGGATCGGTCACGTCATAGCCGTGGTCCGAGCCCTTTTCTGCAGTCAGGATTGGTGACACGTATACCCAATCGATTCCCAAGGAACGCAAGTATCCGGTCAGCTCCGCAGCATCCTGCAGAGTGAAGCCCGGGCGGATTTGGAGCCGATATGTGGAGACAGGGGTCCTCATGCGTTCGACTCCTCCGTTTCACCTTCATCGTTGGTACCTGCGGGCGCAGCGCCCTTGTAATCGAACGGTAACGACGTCACCGCGGGGGCAGTGATGGATGCCGTTTCGGGAGTGCTCGTCTGGGTCAGCGCGGCTAGGGAAGCTGCAACAGAGTGATCCGGTTCAATTTCCGGGGTGCTGTGGGCGCGGAGTACCACCAGAGACTTACCGCCGACCATTAGGATCTGGTCGGGCTTGATGACGCCCGCTTCAGCCCCTTCTCCAGCGGTATCGATCATGACATCCCAAGCGGGCGCATACTCGTCGGAAGGAATCCGGAAGCCTACTTCGTCTTGGTCGGCGTTGAAGTACAGCAGGAAGTTGACGTCAGTGATGCGACGGCCTTGGGTATCCCGGCCGTGGATACCGTCGCCATTGAGGAACACGCCCACAGAGCGTCCCAGGTGTTCGTCCCAGTCGGACGGCGTCATGGTGCTCGCGTCAGCGTCCAGCCATACGATGTCCGGGAGACGCTCGCCTTCACCACGCAACACCGGACGACCATCGAAGAAGCGGCTGCGACGCAGGCTGGGGTGTTTTGCCCGGAGTGCGCTAACTGCTGCAGTGAACTCGATCAGGGGCTGGTCCACGTTGTCCCAGTTGATCCACGTGAGCTCGGAATCCTGGCAGTAGCCGTTGTTGTTGCCGTTCTGCGTCCTGCCTAGTTCGTCACCGTGCAGGAGCATGGGAACACCCTGGGACAGGAACAGGGAGGCAATGAAGTTGCGCTGCTGGCGTGCCCTCAGGCCAAGGACCGTGGGATCGTCCGTAGGCCCTTCCGCACCACAATTCCAAGAACGGTTGTGGGATTCGCCGTCGTTGTTACCCTCACCGTTGGCTTCGTTGTGTTTCTCGTTGTAGGACACAAGGTCAGCCAGCGTGAAGCCATCGTGGGCGGTGACGAAGTTGATCGACGCTACGGGGCGACGCCCGGAGTGCTCGTAGAGGTCAGCCGAGCCGGTCAACCGGGACGCGAACTCGCCCAAGGTGGAAGGTTCGCCGCGCCAGAAGTCGCGGACGGTGTCGCGGTATTGGCCGTTCCACTCTGTCCACTGGGGAGGAAAGTTGCCCACCTGGTACCCGCCGGGCCCAACGTCCCAAGGCTCGGCAATGAGCTTCACCTGGGAGACCACCGGGTCCTGTTGGATCAGTTCGAAGAAGGTGGACAGCTTGTCCACGTCGTAGAACTCACGGGCCAGTGTGGAGGCGAGGTCAAAGCGGAACCCGTCAACGTGCATCTCGGTCACCCAGTAGCGCAGGGAGTCCATGAGCAGCTGGAGGGAGTGCGGGCTACGGACGTTGAGCGAGTTGCCCGTGCCGGTGTAGTCCATGTAGTACTTCTGGTCGTCTTCCACCAGGCGGTAGTACGCGGAGTTATCAATGCCCTTGAAGGACAGTGTGGGTCCAAGGTGATTTCCCTCGGCAGTGTGGTTGTACACGACGTCCAGGATGACCTCGATGCCAGCTGTGTGCAGCGCCCGCACCATGGCCTTGAAGTCCTGGACCTGCTGTCCGGTATCGCCTTTGGAGCTGTAGCTGTTGTGGGGCGCAAAGAAACCGATGGTGTTGTAGCCCCAGTAGTTGTTCAGGCCCTTGTCCTGCAGGATGCCGTCATTGACGAACTGGTGCACCGGCATGAGTTCAATCGCCGTGATCCCCAGCTTCTGCAGATGGGAGATAACCGCGGGGTGGGCGACGCCGGCGTACGTGCCGCGCTGCTCCTCGGGCACCTCCGGATGCATTTGGGTGAGGCCCTTGACGTGTGCCTCATAGATGACGGACTTGTGGTACGGAATCCGCAGGAGCTTATCACCGTCCCAGTCGAAGAACGGGTTGATGACCACGCCCAGCATCATGTGGGGAGCCGAGTCCTCGTCGTTGCGGGAATCCGGGTCCCCCATGTTGTACGAGAACAGGGACGGGTCCCAGTCGATCTGCCGGTGGATGGCCTTTGCGTACGGATCCAGCAGCAGTTTGTTGGGGTTGAATCGTTGGCCGGCGTCGGGGTCATAGGGACCGTGAACTCTGTAGCCGTACTTCTGCCCAGGTTGAGCCTGCGGCAGATAACAGTGCCATACGTAACCATCCACTTCGGTAACGTCTACGCGGACTTCCCCGCCGTCGTCGTCGAAGAGACACAATTCCACTTTTTCGGCCTTCTCGCTAAACAGCGCGAAGTTGGTGCCGGTGCCGTCAAAGGTGGCACCCAGCGGATAAGCCGATCCAGGCCAGACTTCCATGCGTTCTCCTCTTGATGATGCGAACAACTGTTGCAAGCCTACTCAAGCACCCAGACACCGACAGCAACCTTACGGTCTTGTTCGGTCGTATTCCGCGCTGAGCGAACCAATAACGCGGGGTACAGCCGCCGCGATCGCCGAGGCTGTAATGGGTCCTCCGTCGAAATCTGCTGATGCCAGAGAACCCGCCCGGCCGTGGACACTCGCAGCAACCGCGGCCAGGGCAGCCCAGCGGTCGGCAGGGTCCAAGCCCAAGGCGGCATATGCGCCGTCGTCGTGCCGGATAGACTCCACAGCCTGCGCCAGCAGGGCGCCCAGAACGCCGGCCAGGACATCGCCACTGCCTGCGGTGGCCATCCAGGCGGTGCCCTCGGATTGGCTGAACACAACGCCCGACGGCGACGACACCACTGTGGTGGCACCCTTCAGGAGCACGGTTGCACCGGTCTGCTCGGCGGCCTGCCGTACGAAGTGGAGGGGGCGGGATTCGACGTCGTCGCGCGTTACCTTGTCTTCCCCCGTGGAAGGAAGCGAGTTCAGCAAGGTAGCCAGCTCGCCAGCATGGGGTGTCAGTATCCAGTGAGCGGGGCAGTGTTCCGGCAGAAGACTCAGGGCCCCGGCGTCGACGACCACCGGCAACTCCTCGGCGAGGGCCGAAGTGCCGGCATCCCTCGCCCGCTGCAATTGTTCGGCACCGTCAACCCCGGAGCCCAGCAACCACGTTTGGACGCGGCCGGGATGATCCGACTCCCACAAGGCCTCCGGAGTTCGGGCGAGAACCAGTTGGGCCGCAGATTGAGGCCCCAGGTAGCGCACCATGCCCACTCCGGCGAGAGCCGCGGCGTGAACGCTTAGAGCAGCAGCGCCGGCGAATCGCGCCGAACCTGCTACCACTCCCAGGACGCCCCGCGAGTATTTATGCGCACGTCGGCCGGGCTTGGGCACTAAAGCGCCAAGGTCCGAATCAGTGAGACGGCGAAGCTCAGGGCGGGCATGCTCCAAGGATTGCTCAATCCCGATCCCCACCAGCTCTACTCGGCCGCAGCACCCCTCGCCCGGGTCGGCCAAGAGTCCGGCTTTGATGCCACCAAACGTCACGGTGATATCCGCATCCAAGACGGGCCAATGCACTTCCCCGCTGTTGGCGTCCAGTCCACTCGGGAGGTCGCATGCAACCACCAAACGGGGACGAAGCTCTTGAAGTGACGCCACCAATTCCGCTGGGGCTTCCCTCAATCCACCGCGCGCCCCGGTCCCGAGCAGCGCGTCAATAAGGCAGTCATCACCCGCACACAGGACTGCAAGCTCTTCCGCGTTCGACGCCTCCAACTGGACAACACGCCCGTCTGCTGCGACAAAAGCAGCCAAGGCTTCCTGGTGCACTTCCGGTGCGGCGAGTACCGCCGTCGTACGCATTCCGCGACGGGCCAACAAAGCCGCAGCGAAAAGGCCGTCGCCGCCATTGTTGCCCTTGCCGGCCAGCACCGTGACGCTCGCGCCTGCAAGCTTTCGCCTGCTCTTGACCTCGCGAGCCACGGCCTGGGCCAAGCCATAAGCTGCCCGTTGCATCAGAACAGCGCCCTCACCGGAATCCAGGAGCGGCTGTTCCGCATCCCTGATCTGTTGTCCGGTGAAGGCGCTGATCATTGCTTTATGAAATTCGCTTAGCCCTCGGCGAGGACAGTCGCCGTGGCGATGCCGCCGTCGTGGCTCATGGACAAGTGCCAGCGCTTGACGCCTTTGGCCTCAGCCACGGCAAGCACTGTGCCTTTGACTTGAACGGTGGGTCCGTTCTCATCGAGGCCGATCCAACAGTCCTGCCAGTTCATGCCCGCCGGAGCGCCCAACACTTTGGCCACAGCTTCCTTGGCAGCAAAGCGCGCGGCCAGCGACCGGGTGTTGAGTTCCCGCTCGGCAGGAACAAACAGACGGTCCCGGAGTCCCGGTGTCCGTTCCAACTGCCGGCCGAACCGCTCGATGTCTACGACGTCTACGCCAATGCCAACAATCATGGCGTTATTCTACGGTCACGCTCTTGGCCAGGTTACGCGGCTGATCGACGTCGTAACCTTTGGCACCAGCGAGCTCAGCAGCAAAGATCTGCAGCGGCACGGTGGTGAGCAGCGGCATCAGCAGGGTGGGAGTCTCCGGTACGTAGAAGACGTGCTCAGCGTAATCCCTGACCGATTCGTCGCCCTCTTCAGCGATCACCAAGGTACGGGCACCACGTGCGCGGACTTCCTGGATGTTGCTGACTACCTTGGAGTGCAGGGAATCGCGGCCACGCGGCGACGGCACAACAACGAAGACCGGCTGTCCGTCGTCGATCAGGGCGATCGGACCGTGCTTGAGCTCGCCGGCGGCGAAGCCTTCAGCATGAATGTAGGCGATTTCCTTGAGCTTCAGTGCACCTTCCAAGGCAACCGGGTAACCAACATGGCGGCCCAGGAATAGGACGGACTTCTCGTCCTTCATGCTGCGAGCCAATTCGCGCAGCGGCCCTGCGTTGTCCAGTATTTTCTGGATCTTGGCCGGGATCTTGTTGAGGTCCGCGAGGACATCCTTGATCTGGCCGGAGAAGATGTTGCCCCGCAGCTGCGCCAGGTACAGGCCGAGCAGGTACGCTGCAGTGATCTGCGCAAGGAACGCCTTGGTGGATGCAACGGCAATTTCCGGACCTGCGTGCGTGTAGAGCACGGCGTCGGATTCACGCGGGATGGTTGACCCGTTGGTGTTGCAGATGGAGATCGTCTTGGCGCCCTGCTCGCGGGCGTATCGGACAGCCATCAGCGTGTCCATGGTCTCGCCCGACTGGCTGATGGAGACCACCAACGTCTTGGAGTCAACGATGGGGTCGCGGTAGCGGAACTCGTGTGCGAGCTCCACCTCGGTGGGAATCCGGCACCAGTTTTCGATTGCGTATTTGGCTACGAGACCGGCGTAGGCTGCGGTACCGCAAGCCAGCACGATGATCTTGTCCACCTGCTTGAGGAGCTCAGGATCGATGCGGACCTCGTCAAGGGTGAGCTTGCCGTTGAGGTCGGAGCGGCCCAGCAGGGTCTGCGCTACGGCGTCCGGCTGGTCGTGGATTTCCTTCTCCATGAAGGAGCTGAATCCACCCTTTTCAGCCGAGGCCGGGTCCCAGTCAACGTGGTATTCCTTGCCTTCGGCGGGAGCACCGAAGAAGTCTGTGATCTCCACGGAGTCGGCGGTGATGGTGACAATTTGGTCCTGTCCCAGTTCCACGGCACGGCGGGTGTAGTCGATGAAACCGGAAACGTCAGAGCCGAGGAAGTTCTCGCCATCGCCCAGGCCCACTACCAACGGGGAGTTGCGGCGGGCGGCCACGACGACGTCGGGCTGGTCCGCGTGGACTGCGAGAAGCGTGAAGGCACCTTCGAGTCGCTGGCAAGCCAGGCGCATCGCCTCGGTGAGGTTGCCGCCGTCGCCATTGAGTTGAGTGCGGAAGATGTCACCGATAAGGGCGGCTGCAACTTCAGTGTCGGTTTCCGACTCGAAAGTGACACCCTTGCCCAGCAGTTCCTGCTTTAGCTCTGCGAAGTTCTCAATGATGCCGTTGTGAATGACCGCCAGTTTGCCGCCGTCGGAAAGGTGCGGGTGGGCGTTGCGGTCGGTGGGTCCGCCGTGCGTAGCCCAGCGGGTATGGCCAATGCCGGTCAGTGACTCGGGAACGGGACTTGCTTCCAGTTCTGCGATCAGGTTGCTCAGCTTGCCGGACTTTTTGCGGGACGAAATGGTCCCGTCAGCGACTACTGCGACGCCGGCGGAGTCATAGCCGCGGTATTCCAGACGGCGCAGCCCTTCCACCACAACGTCAAGAGCGCTGTATCCAGCTGCCTTGCGAGACGAATTGCCAACATAGCCTACGATTCCACACATGGGTACAAGCCTAACGGCTAGACCAAACAACTGATGTGGGACATCCCTTGTCTGGATCCCTCCTCGTGCGATAGCCGCCACTCATAATTCACCTGCCAGTCGTCGTGCATTTCCTGATCCGCCCCGCGGAGGGCAGAATCATGAGCGTGACTTTGCAACGCACCGAAGCTAACGGCGACGGCGCTTCCCCGTTTGTAGAGCTGGACCGTCAAACGTGGTCCCGGCTTGCAGCGCAGATGGAGCAGCCCCTCAACGAAGAGGATATTTTCCGTCTCCGCGGCCTCGGCGACCCTCTGGATATGAAGGAAGTCCGGGAGGTTTACCTACCGCTGTCACGCCTCCTGCACCTGTACGTCGAGGCATCCCACCAACTGCACGCAGCCACCACCACCTTCCTGGGCGAGCAGACTCAACGCACCCCGTTCGTGATCGGCGTGGCCGGTTCAGTTGCTGTTGGTAAGTCCACCATCGCCCGCGTGCTCCGGGAAATGCTCAGGCGCTGGCCGGGAACTCCCAACGTGGAACTCATCACCACAGACGGCTTTCTCTACCCCTTGGCCGAGCTGAAGCGCCGGCATCTGCTGGAGCGCAAGGGTTTTCCGGAGTCCTACGACCGCCGCGGCCTTCTTCGATTCGTCTCGGAAGTCAAAGGCGGCGCCGAGGAAGTCCGCGCCCCCTGGTACTCCCACGTCACTTACGACATCGTGCCGGGCAAGGAAGTCGTGGTGCGGCGACCCGATGTCCTGATCGTTGAAGGCCTCAACGTCCTGGCCCCCGCACGTCCGCGCATGGACGGCAAACAAGGGCTGGCCGTCAGCGACTTCTTTGATTTCTCCATCTATGTCGACGCCAAAACTTCTTATATCGAGGAGTGGTACGTGGACCGTTTCAGGAAGCTGCGGACCACGGCCTTCGCCCAGCCCGAGTCCTACTTCCACCGCTACGCCACGTTGTCTGACGACGACGCCGAATCCACCGCACGCGGCATTTGGAAACGCATCAACGAGCCAAACCTTGAAGAGAACGTGCTGCCTACCCGCGGACGTGCACAATTGGTCCTTACCAAGGACGCAGATCACTCAATCCGCCGCATGCTGCTGAGGAAGGTCTAGCGTGCAGCACAACCCTCAACCACTGCCTAGCCGGCGGGTATTCGCGAGCCTGCTGACCGCTGGTGCAGGAATGGCGGCCCTCGCCGCCTGCACGCCGAACAACACCATTCCCTCCCCTGTGGCCGCAAACGCCGCCAGCGAGGTCCCCTCGGCCTCCGCAACGCCATCCGTGGCCACGCCCAGCGCCGCGACCACCGAGCCTGCGCCCGTTGAGCCTGCACCTTCCAGCGACGTACCCGCCAGCACCGCTCCGTCGCATTCCGTAGCCCCACAGCATTCACTGACGGACCCGGCGAGTCCCTGGGTTGTGGTCAACAAGCACCGGCCGTTGGCTCCGCAGGACTTCGTTCCGGCGGATTTGGTTCAGCCTCGCGTACGGCTCGCCGTCAGCGGTGAAGCTTCTTTGCTGAACAGCACGACGGCGGCCGCCGCAGAAAAGATGTTCGGCGCCGCAGCCGCAGAGGGCGTCATCATGACACTGGCGTCTGGTTACCGTTCTTATTCCACCCAAGTGACTACGTACAACGGATACGTAGCCAGCACCGGTCAGGCTGCAGCGGACCGCGCGTCTGCCCGCCCAGGGCACTCCGAGCACCAGACGGGTTGGTCCTTCGACATTGGCGACGGCGCGGGAGCCTGCAGCTTCCAACCTTGCTTCGCCGAACAACCCGCCGCCGTGTGGGCGAAAGCCAACGCCCACAAGTTCGGCTTCGTGGTCCGCTATCCCTGGATGTTCCACGACACCACAGGGTACTTCCACGAGTCCTGGCACCTGCGGTACATCGGCGTGGAGGCAGCCACAGACATGGCCACGCGCGGTATTGCCACCTTGGAAGAGTATTTTGGGCTCGAAGCAGCACCGGACTACCTCTAATACATAAATGCTTAGGCTCTAATCCTTAAACACTGAGGCCCGCTCCCCTGCTTCAACTGAAGCAAGAGCGCGGGCCAAAAAGTGTGCTGTCCTAGACAGCCATTTCACTGGGGGCGCCCAAGCGTTCCTTGACCACGGCAGCAAGTCCCTTACAGACCCGCTCAGCTGTTTCCATGTCAGCGGCTTCCACCATGACACGAACCAGCGCCTCGGTGCCTGAGGGGCGGAGCAGCACACGGCCGGTCTCACCCAGTTCAAGCTCCGCTGCTGCAACGGCCTCGGCAACGCCCTCGTCCGTAGCAGCGCGGGCCTTGTCAACGTCCTTGACGTTGATCATGAGCTGCGGAAGTTTAGTCATTGCGCTGGACAGGTCCTTGAGGCTGCGGCCCGTCAGGGCAACCTGCGCGGCAAGCTGGAGACCGGTCAGAACACCATCACCCGTGGTGGCGAAGTCCGAGAAGATCACATGGCCGGACTGTTCGCCACCAAGGTTGTACCCGCCGTCGCGCATCTCTTCCAGGACGTAACGGTCGCCAACACCGGTCTCCCGGATGGTGATGCCGGCATCGCGAAGGGCGATCTTCAGGCCAAGGTTGCTCATGACCGTAGCTACGAGGATGTTGTCCTTGAGCTTTCCGGCGTCCTTGAGCGCCAGCGCCAGGATCGCCATGATCTGGTCGCCGTCCACTTCATTGCCTTCATGGTCAACGGCCAGGCAGCGGTCGGCGTCGCCGTCGTGCGCTACGCCAAGGTCCGCACCGTGCTTGACCACCGCTTCCTTCAGCGGGCCCAGGTGCGTGGAGCCTACGCCGTCGTTGATGTTCAGGCCGTCCGGTTCTGCTCCGATCACCACGACGTCGGCCCCGGCGTCCTTGAACACCTGAGGTGAACAGCCACTTGCTGCGCCGTGGGCGCAGTCCAGAACTACCTTCAGGCCTTCCAACCGCTTGGGGAGTGTGCCCAGCAGGTGCACGATGTACCTGTCTTCGGCGTCTGAGAACCGCTGGATGCGTCCGACGTCGGCGCCTACCGGCCGCTGGGGCTCTTTGCCCAGCTGCGCTTCGATGGCGTCCTCAACATCGTCCGGTAACTTCTGACCGCCCCGGGCGAAGAACTTAATACCGTTGTCCGGAGCCGGGTTGTGGGAGGCCGAGAGCATGACGCCGAAGTCGGCGTCAAGATCTGCCACCAAGTAAGCCGCTGCGGGAGTGGGGAGCACACCGGCGTCGTACACGTCAATGCCGGAGCTTGAAAGCCCGGCTTCAACGGCCGCGGCAAGGAACTCGCCGCTGGCCCGGGGGTCCCTTGCGACGACGGCGCGCGGCCGCTTGCCGTCGGTTGTGCGGTCATGGCCGAGTACGACGGCGGCTGCCTGCGCGAGCTGCATAGCCAGTTCGGCGGTGAGCAATCCGTTCGCGAGACCGCGGACGCCATCTGTTCCAAATAATCTAGACATCGGGTCAAGTTTAGACGACGACAGGACAGCACTGGTTCAACGGGCCGCCGGAGGGTCATACTCGGCGCTCCTCTTGACTCCCCTGCGTCGGTTTCTGAAACGACGAAAGCCCGCCCCGCCGAAACGGCGGAACGGGCTTTCGAGTAAGCGCAGATTAACGCTTGGAGTACTGCTGAGCCTTACGGGCCTTCTTGAGACCAGCCTTCTTGCGCTCGATGACGCGGGCGTCACGGCTCAAGTAACCGGCCTTCTTGAGGGTGGCGCGGTTGTTGTCGACGTCGATCTCGTTCAGCGAGCGAGCAACACCGAGACGCAGCGCACCGGCCTGGCCGGAGATGCCACCGCCGTGGATACGGGCGATGACGTCGTAGGCGCCTTCGAGATCAAGGATCTTGAAGGGCTCGTTAACATCCTGCTGGTGCAGCTTGTTCGGGAAGTAGTTGTCCAGCGTGCGGCCGTTGATGGTCCACTTGCCGGAACCCGGAACAACGCGAACGCGTGCAACGGCTTCCTTGCGGCGGCCAACAGCTGCACCGGCAACGGTCAGTGCCGGGCGCTCCTTCTTAGGCGCATCTTCAGCAGATGTGCTTTCAGAGGTGTAGCTGGTGAGGGTTTCCTCAGCCTCGACGGCTTCGGCGGTCAGTTCTTCGTTCTGAGCCACGGTTCTCCTTGTAATGAAAAGTTGGTTGGTGGCCAGGACTACTGGGCGACCTGGGTGATTTCGAAAGTCTTCGGCTGCTGTGCAGCGTGGGGGTGCTCCGGGCCTGCGTAGACCTTGAGCTTGCCCAGCTGCTGAGCGGCGAGGGAGTTCTTGGGGAGCATGCCCTTGATGGCCTTCTCAACAGCGCGAACCGGGTTGGATTCCAACAGCTCGGCGTAGTTGACGGAGGTCAGGCCGCCCGGGTAACCGGAGTGGCGGTATGCGCGCTTCTGCTCCAGCTTGGCGCCGGTGAGGGCAACCTTTTCAGCGTTGATGATGATGACGAAGTCGCCCATGTCCATGTGGGACGCAAAGGTCGGCTTGTGCTTTCCGCGCAGCAGTGTTGCGGTCTGGCTGGCAAGACGACCAAGGACAACGTCGGTGGCGTCAATGACGTGCCACTGGCGGTTGATATCGCCGGGCTTCGGGGTGTACGTACGCACGGTTTTGCCTCGTTCTTGTTCTGGCGTTCATGTTTTAGGCGGCACGCAATAAGGCGTGCACCTACTATGTATGCGCTACCGGAGCAGAGGTGAGGGCTCTATGTACCAGTTATCCCAAGATCTCGAAATGCCTCAGGAGTTAGCGATCCTGCAACTGGATCCCCCGGAAGGCATGTGTCATCGAGATAGGACACGCACAACGACTCTAAACTATACCGTCACTAGGGCGTCCGGGTCAAAATGGGGTAACCGCCCTTCGGGGTTGCGCACCTTTACTAAGGGAGAAACATGACCGACGGCCCCGGCGTCCCGCTCCTCATTGCGCTGCTTGGGTTGTTGCTCAGCCCAGCTACCGAACTCATAATCGCCCGTTCACTGCCGCGACTCGGCGACCTCCCCGCCCGTAGGGTCCGGATCACGACGGCGGCGGTCACCGCGCTGCTGTTTGGCTTACTGGCGTGGCGTTTTGGGTTTTCTCCGGAGCTGCCGGCATTTCTTTTATTGGCATTGCTTGGCGTTCAGCTTTCGCGGATTGATTTCACCCTCCACTTGCTGCCCAATGCCCTCGTTTTGTTTTTACTCGGTGGCGGATTGATGCTTCTCCTCGCCTCCGCCGCCCTCAGTCCGGGTTGGCCTGAGCTACTGCGTGCACTCGCTGGAGGGGCAATCCTGTTCGCCGGCTACTTAATTCTCGGACTTATTTCGCCAGGAAGCCTCGGGATGGGCGATGTGAAGCTCGCAGCACCCCTGGGACTGTACTTGGGGTACTTGGGTTGGGGCCAAGTACTCTTCGGGGGTCTTCTGGGATTCGTGGTGGGCGGGGTGCTCACGGTGCTGATGTTGCGCATGCGATCAGCCGAAAAGCCCGTAGAGACAGCACATGGCCCAGCAATGGTGGTCGCCGCACTGGGCGTGGCCCTGCTCATGAACTAGTCGTGGGCAAGTACGCCCTTACTCAGGCCTCACAGTGCACCGCAATTAATAAGGCTTCTTTGCAAACCAAGTAGTTTCCGCCTGTTATGGCGTCGAAACTGAGTACTCACTGCCTTCGCAGTGCGCCACCAAGTAATGAGTGGCCCATGAAATCGAGTACGACTACGCATTGTGGCTTCTGCCTGCCCTGGTGAATTCTTATCTCATCGAATTCCGAACCGCTAAAGGCTACATGGGGGCAGTTCGAAACTCGGACGAATTTCAATCCGGAGTTCGTCATTCATCATTCGCCAATTTTATTCTGGGAAGGATTTTCCAATGTCATCTCTCATGGTTTCCGTCATTTCGTTCATCGCCGGCGTCAAGGACCGCTTCACCTCCGAGGAGAAGGGTGCGACGGCTACGGAGTATTCGCTGCTCGTAGCCTTCATCGCATTCGCCATCATCGCCGGTGTCACGTTCTTTGGCACCAGCCTCAGCACCTGGTTCAACGATCTCGGCACCACTGTCTCCGGTTGGGCCAACTAGACCACAACCAGCGCTGGGCTTTGGGGCCGCGTCCGCTCAACGCGGGCGCGGCCCTGCCAATTTCCGGAACCAACAGGCCTTCTGGGGGTCACTATGAAACACCGAGACACTGCAGCAACCGAGAAGAACCGAGGGGCTGTTGCAGTCGAATTCGCTTTGGTTATTCCATTCCTTCTCCTCCTCATTGCCGGCATAGTCGAATTCGCCCACGCCATGAATGTGCAGATTTCTGTGACCCAGGCTGCCCGCGAGGCCGCCAGGACATATGCCGTGACAGACGACTGGAGCCTAGCCACCCAAGCAGGAACGGACGGCGCACCAAGCCTCAGCGGCCCATTTTCATTCAGCAAGTCAGGGGATTGTGCCCCCGATGAGACAGTGACAGTCACCGCTGAATACACCGCGGATTCCCTTACGGGTTTCGCATTAAATATCTCTGGAAGCGCCGTTTCATTCGCTGGCACTTTCACCAGCACAGGTGTGGGGGCAATGCGATGCGGAGGATAACCCAACAGATGTCGCGCCGATTAGCTGCGGACGACAGTGAAGCCGGCACTTCGGGTGTCATGGTTGCCCTGCTGGTTCTTGTCCTGATTGGTGCAGGAGCAATGGCAGTCGACGTTGGTCAGATCTACGTTGAAAGAGCCGAGCTTCAGAACGGTGCAGATGCAGGCGCGTTGGGAGCCGCGCAACTGTGCGCATCCGATGCCGGATGCACACAGTCGAGTGCCGACGCGTTGGCCCACGACTTGGCCAACGGGAACGCCCGCGATGGAGCGTCAAATGTACTGTCGGTTGACTTGAGTATTGCAGGCCAAGTCACCGTCAAGACTTCTACGCTTGACGGCACTACAAATGCCGGCTTTCTCAGCAAAATGTTTGCCAGTGCACTCAACACCGAGCCCGTAACAGTGGGCGCCGCTGCGACCGCCGAATGGGGAGGTCCGCTGACAGGTCCTGCCTCGTTGCCCATAATTCTGGCTCCCTGCCAAATCGACCCAACCAGCGGGGTTCGGCAATACCTCTACCTCAAAGACGATCCCAACGAAGGTACATGCAAGGGTGATGCTTCCGCGGGGCACGTCACAAACCTCCCCGGCGGCTTCCAATTTGCTGATCCGGACCCTACGAGCCAGTGCGCAGCCAAGGTTCTGCCAGGACCGCCTGGGGACGCTTATATCGAAAGCAAAACAGGCGTCAGCGTACCGAAGCCTTGCAAGGACAGCACCATGGAAGCATTTCTGGGCAAAGTCGTTTTGATTCCGGTCTACAGCGGCGTCAGCGGCAATGGAAGTAGTGGCAAATACATCATAGAAGGCTTCGCTGCCTTTCGTTTCGAGGGTTTCCGCTTCAACGGCGGCATCGAAGGAGGCGTGAAGATTCCTGGTAAGGCCAGCTCGCGAGGCATCGCGGGAACTTTTGTGGAGTGGGTCGTTGATCCGGCACTGTACGGCGGCGGCGGCTATATCGAAGGCGGAGTAACCACTCCCCCTGAGTTGACCAAGTAAGACAGGAGAATCAAGTGAAAACACGCCTACTGGGAGGCATCGTAGCGCTGGTCGTGGCCATCGCTGGAACGGTGATGCTCATCATGTACGTTCAGGGCGCGGACAAGCGAGCCCTAGCGAATACAGAAACCGAAGAAGTCTACATAGTTCAAAAACAGATACGAACTGGAACGCCCGCGAATAGTTTTGGGAATGCGGTAGTCAAGAAGGCCATCCCTAAGTCGGCAATTGTAGGCGACAATGTATCCAATCTGGGCGGGTTAGGCGCCAAAGTTGCATCCATCGACTTCATGCCAGGCGAACAGCTTCTCGCTTCTCGGCTCGTGGACGTCAACGTACTGGCAGGACCGGGTCGTGTTCAAGTCCCGGCAGGTCTTCAGGAGTTGACCCTCAAGTTGCCCATCGAGCGCGTTGTCGGTGGCAAGTTGTCGGCCGGCGACACTGTGGGCGTCCTGTTGTCCTTCAAAGCCGACGACAAATCAAACACGCCCGACCAGACGCAGTTGACCTTTCACAAGGTCCTCGTCACAACTGTTCAGGACGCCTCTGGGGCACTTTCCGACGACAACGACGCGACGTCCAACGAAGGCAACAGCACCATGAACGCTAACAAGTCGGCCAGTAAGGGCGGCTACCTCGTGACGTTGGCTCGGTCAGCCGAAGATGTGCAGAAAGTGGTATTTGCGGCTGAATTTGGGACCGTCTATCTCTCAAAGGAACCCGCCGAAGCCACAGAAACCAATCCGGCAGTACTGGACCGAGGAAGTGTTTTCAAATGAGCCGCTTCATTCTCATCACAGCAGACCCGGAGTTTGAACGGAAAGTCCGCGGGGCCACAGCCGGTATGAGCGGAAGCCTTCAATGGTTCCAGGCAGACTATCTCCCCGAAGGGCCAAGGGACATCTTGAGTCAGCTTCTGGGTGAGCCCCCAGAGGTGCTGATCCTAGGACCGGGCCTCAACATAGAGGACTCTCTCAAGCTCGCATCACTTATGGACCTGCAGTTCCCAGAGGTCAGTGTGGTCCTTGCAGCAACACAGACGGCAGAGCTCGTTTTGGGGGCCATGCGTGCCGGCGTTCGAGACATACTCGACCCTTCCACGGACGCGGACGGGATACGCGTGATGGTAGAACGAGCGTGTCTCTCTGCCGCGGGTCGTCGACGCGGCCTCGCTCCCAGCTCAGCTGAAGGTGCACTCAACGGAACCGGCGGCCGCGTCATAGCCGTAATGTCACCAAAGGGGGGCGTGGGTAAGACAACAGTGGCCACCAATTTGGCTGTGGGGCTTGGCCGAATTGCACCAATGGGCGTGGTGATCGTCGATCTGGACCTGCAATTCGGTGATGTAGCCAGCGGTCTGCTGTTGGATCCGGAGCGGACGATTACAGACGCGGTCCTCGGCCCGGCCAGCGAGGATTCAATGGTCCTCAAGACCTACCTGACAGTTCACCCCGCTAGCGTGTATGCCCTATGCGCCCCCCGCAATCCGGTGGAGATGGACAGAATCAGTTCCGCTCACGTGACCCGCCTTCTGGAGCAACTCCGGCATGAATTCCAGTACGTGGTCATTGATACGGCCCCTGGACTCGGCGAACACGTCCTGGCTGCCTTGGAAAACGCCACGGATGCCGTGTGGGTTTGCGGCATGGACATCCCGAGCATTCGTGGACTTCGAACGGGGTTGCAAATCCTCGATGAGTTGCAGCTACTGCCTCAGCATCGCCACGTTGTACTCAACATGGCAGATCACAAGAGCGGCCTTGCGCTGAAGGATGTTGAAGCAACCATTGGCGTTCCCGTGGACGTCGCCATCCCCCGTTCGCGCACCCTTCCGTATTCCACCAACAAGGGCGTTCCGCTGCTGCAGGACGGTACTCGTGATGCCGCAGTCAAGGGTCTTCGACTCCTTGTCGACCGATTCAGGCCCAATTGGGAAGACAGATCACACAAGCAGGTACACAGAAGGGCAGTGGTCCGATGAGTCTCTCCCGCCGAATTGAAAACTTCCAGAATCGGGGAAACGAAATCACCGAAGTCAGTTCCCCTGAGGGCCCTTCTGCCGAGGAAACGGTAACCACGCTTGGCCACATCCAGGAGGCGCGTGCGGCAGCGGCAGCCAACAGTACGCCGCAGACGGTGGAAGATGCACCGTCTACGATTCTTGCCAGTGGCGCGCTCAGCGGCCTCAAGGAACGGGCCGTGGCCGCCCTCTATGACCGTTTGGGGTCCAGGCTTATTGATTCGACGTTGGACGACGTTGAACTTCATCAGTACGTCCGGGATGAACTCCGGATAGTAGTGGATGAGGAACAAGTCCCTCTGAGCACAGCAGAACGGCAACGTCTGACGTTAGAGATCTTGGACGACGTCATGGGACATGGCGCCATTCAACGATTCCTCGATGATCCGGCCGTCACTGAAGTCATGGTGAATCGCTTCGACAGCATCTACGTGGAGCGTGGCGGGCGGCTGTACAAGACTGAAGCGCGATTTGCCTCCGACGAGGCTCTTCGTCGGGTCATTGAACGGATTGTGTCCCGAGTTGGCCGTCGCATTGACGAGTCATCACCTCTCGTTGATGCTCGCTTGTCCGACGGATCACGCGTCAATGCGATCATCCCGCCATTGGCTGTCAATGGGCCTTCTCTGACCATCCGAAAATTCGGCCATGAAGCGCTCACCGTGGCCAAGCTCATTGAGTTCGGCAGTATGTCGCCGGAAATGGCAGAGCTGCTCAGGGCCTGTGTACTGGCGAGGATGAACATTATTGTCTCTGGCGGGACAGGTACCGGCAAGACAACTCTGCTCAACGTTCTCTCGTCGTTCATTCCATCCGACGACAGAATCGTCACCATCGAAGACGCCGTGGAACTCCAGTTGCAGCAGGAGCATGTTGTTCGACTTGAGAGCCGGCCAGCGAATATCGAGGGGACTGGTGAAGTCACCATCCGTGATTTAGTAAGGAACTCGCTGCGCATGCGGCCGGACCGTATCGTCGTAGGCGAGGTTCGTGGTGGCGAGTCCTTGGACATGCTTCAGGCTATGAACACCGGTCACGATGGGTCCATCTCGACTGTTCACGCAAACTCACCCCGCGACGCCATTGCAAGACTCGAAACGCTGGTCCTCATGGCAGGTATGGAGTTGCCACTCCGGGCCATCCGCGAACAAATCGCATCCGCCGTGAACTTGATAGTGCATATCAGCCGTTTACGAGACGGAACCCGCCGCATCACGCATATCACGGAAGTTCAAGGTATGGAGGGGGACATTGTGACCCTCCAAGACTCCTTCGTTTTCGACTACTCTGCAGGGTTGGATGTCAACGGACGGTTCCTCGGGAAAACTATTCCCACCGGCGTTCGTCCTCGGTTTACAGAACGATTCGCGGATCTTGGAATCCCTATTTCTCCAGCAGTCTTCGGCTCTCTCGTCCCTGGTGGGCTTCGATGAACGCCGCATGGAGTTCGCCTTTCGTCCTTATTGGAGGGCTTCTTCTCCTCTACGTAACGTTGGTGCTCTTGGTCATGGTGGTCTTCAAATCACGACGGACTATTGACATCCAACGTAGGCAGCAGCAATCACCTGCTCGCCAGACGGCGCTGACCGTTTTGACGGAATCAACCAAAGGGTTCATCGACTCAAGGCTTACCGTGCGACGCCACGGGCTTCTGTCCCAGGCATCGCTTGACGCTGCAGGGCTGAAGAAGCATGCATCAGACTACGTAGTGATCGCTGGGGTTGTGGCTCTCATCGCAGGAGTAACAGGCGTAGCGCTCGGAGGCCTGATGTTCGGGGTGCTCGTGTGCATAATTGCGGTTCTCGGCCTCTATGCAACCCTTCGGTTACTTACGGCGCGACGCAGAGCCAGGTTCGATGAACAAGTACCCGACACCCTCCAGATGCTAACGGGTGGCATGCGTGCAGGTCATAGCCTATTGCGGGCAATCGATGCGGGTTCAAAGGAAAGTGAGGCTCCGATGTCCGAGGAACTCGGCAGGATCGTGAACGAGACACGCATCGGACGCGATATGGGTGAGTCGCTAAGCGAGGTCGGAGCGCGAACTGCCAGCGAGGACTTCCAATGGATCGCACAAGCCATCGAAATCCACCGGGAAGTCGGAGGCGATCTCGCGGAGGTCCTGGACCACGTCGGCGAAACAATTCGTGACCGAAACCAGATCCGTCGCCAAGTAAGGGCCCTGAGCGCGGAGGGAAGAATCTCTGCCCTTGTCCTTGTAGCCTTACCGGTCATCATGTTCACAGTCTTGTGCTTCATGAACCCGCTGTACGCAGAGACATTCACTTCCACACTGCCGGGCTACTTCATGATCGCCGCCGCTGTGGTCCTGCTCAGTCTCGGATCTTTCTGGCTAAGCATCGTTATCAAGCCGAAGTTTTAGGAGTTGGCCATGAATATCTTCGTCTATGCAGCGATGCTCTGTATCGTCGCCCCGATTTCCTGGATGGTCTGGCTCGCGGTCACCAGTGACAGAGCCGGCTTGCGAAGCATCCGGGCCAATCTTGGCCGGAAGTCTGCTGGTTCAACGAAGCCTGCCTCGTCTGCCCAGTGGATTGCCAACGCTACCCGGCGACTGGCTCCCTTGGGATACGTGGCGTGGCTCGACAAGCAACTCGCTGGAGCCGGCCGCCCGAAGGACTGGCCTCTGGCCAGAATCCTTGTTGTCAAACCCATGATGGCTATGGCTGGTGCTGGCCTAGGCTTGTTGTTGTACATCGGTGACCCCTCCGTCGGAAGATTCGTGCTCGGATTCGGCGCAATGAGCCTTGCCTACTTTGTGCCGGATATCCTCGTCCGGTCCCATGCCCAAAAACGCCGGGACAACATCAAAATGGAGCTCCCCAACACATTGGATCAGATGCTCATATCAGTCCAGGCCGGCTTAGGGTTCGAAGCTTCCATGGCAAGGACAGCGGCAAACGGTTCAGGGCCTCTGGCAGACGAACTGATCCGTACGCTTCAGGACATCCAAGTTGGGCGCAGCCGCAAAGATGCCTACATGGCTCTCGCCGAGCGCGTGGATGTTCCCGACTTGCGGAGCTTCATACGTGCTGTGGTTCAGGCGGACACTTACGGCATCGCAATCGCTAAGGTCCTCCAGACGCAGGCCAAAGAAATGCGGACGAAACGGAGACAACGCGCCGAAGAGCACGCGATGAAGATCCCGGTGAAAATTCTCTTTCCGTTGATCTTCTGCATTTTCCCCACACTGCTCCTGATCGTGATCGGACCTGCGGCTCTGTCCATCGCCCGAATGTTCCAGTAACAGCGTTCTTGGAATACTCCTGATCTTTCTGGGTCCGGCAGTGATCAAGATCATGCAGGCGTTCGGCTGATCTTGATCCGCAGGAAATAGACCGGCCGCACGCGAATCCCAGACCACGGGCGGCCACAACGGCCCCCTTCCGGTACCCAGAGCCGGGAGGGGGTCCTCCCACCCCAGTAGCTTCTTTTGCGCAAGCGAGTACCTGCAGCGGGGGTTCAGGTAGCACTGCTTCCGGAAGTCGAGTACGCCCTACTCGTGCCAAGCATCTAGCCACTCTTCTACACTCCACGTACAGCCTGGGATCCGCCCAACGTCTGCCCACATCAAAGCCTAGGAATGATCATGAAAAGGTCAGAGACGGTCAAGAAGCCGGAGAAGAAACTGAGCGTAGCAGCTGCGTTGGCGTCACTGGTAGCTGCGCCAATCCTCGCGGCGTCACCTGCCGCAGCTGACATCAATGCGGACACCATAGACAAGTCCATTGTGTGGGTCGACAGTGCGTGGAGCGCATCCGTCCAGGTTCCCTTCAAAGACGGCACCACCGAAACGTTCAGGACCACCGTCTACGCGTACTGCACCGGGTGGTTCGTCAGCGACACCGGCCACGTGGCGACTGCCGGCCACTGCGTCGAAGCTGACGATGCGATTCGTACCAGTGTTTATGCGAACGTCATTGACGAGCAGGACTTGACCGGGGTCAAAGCCGAGAACGTCGATTGGCCCATGACGTTGGGAGATCCGTCCATCAAAATTGATCAGCCCTCCGGCATCGAGGGTGGAGTTCTTAGTGGAAAAACTGCCATCACAGCGCAATTGATCGCAAAACAGGGCTTTGAGAAAGGTGACAATGCCCTACTGCGCATAGCAGATATGAAAGATACCCCCGCGTTGTCAATCGGTTCCGAGGCCCCCAAGGTCCGCGAGAAAGTCACTTCCATCGGCTTCCCTGATCTCGTGGGCTCAACTTCGGATGTTGAGCGGCAAAAGCCGTCCTACCGCTCCGGAGCTGTGAGCTCTCGCAGCTATTCAACACAAGGTGTTCCCAGGACCGAAATCGACACTGACATTACCCCCGGGATGTCCGGAGGGCCTTCGGTCAATGAGGATGGGCAGGTCATTGGCATCAATTCCGCCTACGTGTATCAAGGTGCCGGACAGGCCAACTACATCACCGACACTCAAACGCTCCGTGACTTCCTGACAGCCAACGGAGTCAAATTGGTTGAGTCTGCGCCGCAGTCCGCTGCTCCTGCGGCTGCTATTGAGAACCCGACTGCAGTCACATCCAGCGGACCTGAGATTCCGCTGTGGATGATCGTGACACTGATAGGCCTCGTACTCGCACTTGCCGTCATGGCAGTCTTCCTGACGCGGGCAATGCGCAAGCAACCACGGCCAGCCTCTGCAGCTGCCGTGCCCGCCGGCACACAGCTGCCCTGGGTACAAGAACCACATCGCCCCGAGGATGGACCGCGTCGTGAAGACGGCCAACCCCTATAGATCATCGACAGGAAAGCTACTCCCGCCGCGCCCGCGTCAGCTCGGCACGTGCCAGCAACTCGCTATCGGACGGGTAGGCAACTTCCTCCAAAACCAGCGGATGCGGTGCTGCCAGGACCGATTTAGCGTCACGCTGACGCTCCAGCAACCTTTTGTGCATCCACGCCGAATTTTCCAGTCCCTCCCCCACTCGCAAGGCGGAACCTACCAAGGACCGCACCATGTTGTGGCAGAACGCATCAGCCTGCACGGTGGCAACAATGACATCGTCGTTTCCACGAGCAAAAGAGAACTGCTGCAGCTCGCGGATGGTTGTGGCTCCCTCGCGGGGTTTGCAGTAAGAACGGAAATCCTGGAGACCCAACAACGAACGAGCCCCCTCGTTCATCAGCGAAACGTCCAAAGGCGCCTTGTGCCACAAGGTAATGCCCCGCAGCACCGGATCCCAGCGTTCAGGACCGTCGGCAATACGGTAACTGTACCTTCGCCACAACGCTGAAAAGCGGGCGTCGAACCCTTCCGGCGCCAGACCGGCGTCGTGTACCTCCACTGCACCGGTGAGGTCACCGAGAATCCGGCTCAGTGCGCCACGGAGGCGACGCAAGAGCGCGACGCCGGGATCAAGTTCGTGCCCACGCGGCAGTGACAGCCACTCGGCTTCGCTCAGGTCCAGGTGAACCACCTGGCCCCGGGCGTGGACCCCGGCGTCGGTCCTGCCGGCAACCGTCACGCGGATTGGGCGCTGCAGCAAGAGCGCAAGAGCCTCCTCAAGGGAGCCTTGCACAGTCCGGAGACCAGGCTGCAGGGCCCACCCATTGAAAGGGCCGCCGTCGTACGAAAGATCAAGCCGGACACGCAAAAACCCGCCGCCCCCCAAAACGGGGGCAGCGGGTTTTCGTTCGTTCATAGACTTAAGTCTACTGTGAAGAATTCAGTGAATTACTTCTTGTCCTCAGCGGCCGGAGCCTCTTCGGTCTCAGCAGCTTCAGCTTCAGCAGCTTCTGCCTCAGCGGCCGGAGCCTCTTCGGTCTCAGCAGCTTCGGTCTCAACGGCTTCGGTCTCAACGACCTCTTCCTCGGCAGCCGGAGCAGCCTTGGCAGCGGCTGCGGTTGCTTCAGCAACAACGGCCTGCTTCGGGGAGACCGGCTCGAGAACGAGCTCGATGACAGCCATGGGAGCGTTGTCGCCCTTGCGGTTGCCGATCTTGGTGATGCGGGTGTAGCCACCATCGCGGTTAGCAACGGCGCCGGCGATGTCGGTGAACAGCTCGTGGACAACGCCCTTGTCGCTGATCAGGCCGAGAACGCGGCGGCGGGAAGCGAGGTCGCCACGCTTGGCGAAGGTGACCAGACGCTCTGCGTACGGCTTAAGGCGCTTGGCCTTGGTGACCGTGGTGGTGATGCGCTTGTGCTCAAAAAGAGCAGCTGCCAGGTTCGCGAGCATCAGGCGCTCGTGAGCCGGGCCGCCTCCGAGGCGCGGACCCTTAGTGGGGGTAGGCATAGTTATTTCTCCTGTTATGTAAGCCGGTCAGGTCCATCGCTGGACCCGGCGGCCAAGATCTGCTGTTTAGAGCTCGTCGTCGCTGAACGCGGCGTCGTCCTCTTCGATGGCTGCGGCGCGGGCTGCGAGATCGAAACCGGGAGGGGAGTCCTTGAGGGACAGACCCAGTTCGACGAGCTTTGCCTTGACCTCGTCAATGGACTTCGCACCGAAGTTACGAATGTCCATCAGGTCAGCCTCGGAGCGGGCAACGAGTTCACCCACGGTGTGGATGCCCTCACGCTTGAGGCAGTTGTAGGAACGGACGGTGAGGTCCAGATCCTCGATCGGCAGAGCCATGTCCGCTGCCATGGCAGCGTCCGTCGGCGACGGGCCAATCTCGATACCTTCAGCTGCGGTGTTCAGCTCACGAGCCAGACCGAACAGTTCCACCAAGGTGGTGCCTGCGGAAGCAACAGCATCGCGCGGGGCGATGGCCTGCTTGGTCTCGACGTCGACAATGAGCTTGTCGAAGTCGGTGCGCTGCTCAACACGGGTAGCTTCCACGCGGAAAGTTACCTTCATGACCGGCGAGTAGATCGAGTCAACCGGAATACGGCCGATCTCGGAGTCGCCGGACTTGTTCTGAGCTGCCGAAACGTAGCCACGGCCGCGCTCGATGGTCAGTTCGAGTTCGAACCTGCCCTTCGAGTTCAGAGTGGCAATGTGCAGATCCGGGTTGTGGAATTCGACGCCGGCCGGCGGAGCGATGTCCGCAGCGGTGACGACTCCGGGGCCCTGCTTGCGCAGGTAAGCAACAACCGGCTCATCGTGCTCGGAGGAAACCGAGAGGCTCTTGATGTTCAGGATGATCTCAGTGACATCTTCCTTGACACCCGGAACCGTGGTGAACTCGTGCAGCACGCCATCGATCCGGATGCTGGTTACAGCAGCACCGGGGATGGAGGAGAGCAGGGTACGGCGGAGGGAGTTTCCGAGGGTGTAGCCGAAGCCCGGCTCCAGCGGTTCAATGATGAAACGGGAGCGGTTCTCGGATACAACTTCTTCAGACAGGGTGGGGCGCTGTGCAATGAGCACTTAGGTTTCCTTTCGGCGAGCATCCGCTATATGACGCAACACAGGTGGTGGAAATCGGCTTCGGTTTCCAGCCTGACCAGCCGGGCCATGCTGATGGATGAGAAATCATCCATAGCAGGCCCGGCCAGTCAGGCGGGGAAGACCTAATTAGACGCGGCGGCGCTTCGGCGGGCGGCAACCGTTGTGGGCGCTGGGGGTGACGTCCTGGATGGAGCCAACCTCGAGGCCAGCGGCCTGAAGCGAACGGATTGCGGTTTCGCGTCCGGATCCCGGGCCCTTGACGAATACGTCAACCTTGCGCAGACCGTGCTCCTGAGCGCGCTTTGCAGCAGCTTCGGCAGCCATCTGGGCAGCGAACGGGGTGGACTTACGGGAGCCCTTGAAGCCAACCTCACCGGCGGAAGCCCATGAGATTACAGCACCGTTCGGGTCCGTGATGGACACGATGGTGTTGTTAAAGGTGCTCTTGATGTGCGCCTGGCCAAGCGCGATATTCTTCTTATCCTTGCGACGCGGCTTACGAACCGCTCCACGAGTCTTCGGGGGCATTGTTTCTCCTACAGAAAGTTATCGGGGGAAAACCGGATCAATCCCGAGGGATTAACGTCCGGCCTTCTTCTTGCCGGCGACGGTGCGCTTCGGGCCCTTGCGGGTACGAGCGTTGGTCTTCGTACGCTGTCCGCGTACGGGCAGGCCCTTGCGGTGGCGCAGGCCTTCGTAGCTGCCGATCTCTACCTTGCGGCGGATGTCAGCGGCTACCTCGCGGCGAAGGTCACCCTCAACCTTGTAGTTGCCTTCAATGTAGTCACGCAGCTGGACCAGCTCGGCGTCAGTCAGGTCCTTGACGCGAACGTCAGCGCTGATGCCGGTGGCAGCCAGGGTTTCGTGTGCACGGGTCTTGCCCACGCCGTAGATGTAAGTAAGCGCAATTTCCAACCGCTTTTCGCGGGGAATGTCTACGCCAGCGAGACGAGCCATAGTGGCAGTACTCCTTGAATAAACCGGAGGTCGTAGGCAGTACACCCACACGTTCAGTGCGGCCCCAGCCTCCGACCGGGGGTTCGCTGACCAGGCTCTGTATTGCAGTCCTGGCACAGCTTGTGCTGCCTTTATTTACTTGCGTGGGCTAGCAGCCCAGGTTTGTCCTTGCGGACGCTGATTCCCGAAGGGGGAATTAGCCCTGGCGCTGCTTGTGGCGCGGGTTCTCGCAGATCACCATGACCCGGCCGTTACGGCGGATCACTTTGCACTTGTCGCAGATCTGCTTGACGCTCGGCTTGACCTTCATGGCGTTCCTTTGCGTGTTTTGCAGTTGATCTGCTGGAGCGGCTCAGGCACTATTGCCTTGCCGCCCAGCAATTTACTTGTAGCGGTAGACGATACGACCACGTGTGAGGTCGTATGGGCTCAGCTCCACCACTACCCGGTCCTCGGGGAGGATTCGAATGTAGTGCTGTCGCATCTTCCCAGAGATGTGTGCGAGAACGACGTGCTTATTGGTGAGCTCAACACGAAACATCGCATTGGGCAGCGCCTCAGTCACAACGCCCTCGATCTCAATGACCCCGTCCTTCTTGGCCATATCCTCCGCTAACTGTTGTTTGCCGCCGTCCTCCAGTTAGGCACCGAAGATCCAGCGGACGTTTTTTGTTTGCTTGGCCCTCTTGGAACCACGACACTAAAAAGGGCGTGGCTGCACAGACAACCAACAAATAACTCTACGCCAATGAGGCCGGAAAGTTAAATCCGTCTATGGTAGCGCACCTACCTCCAGCCGTCACTCCCCCACTGGCTGATAGGCGGGGAAGTCACCCGCCGCCGTCGAGACGCTTTCGGCGGCCAGGACGCCGTCGAGTATCGCCAGCCGAACAGCTTCCGCCGCGGCGCTTTGGAGCGTTATCAGCGACACTTGCCGCGCCTGTTCGGTGCTGCGGTCAAGCCCGACGCCGCCAGTCGCCAAGGCGAACACGGTGTCACCGTCCGCCAAAGTATGGGACGGGTCCAAAGCCCTGGCCAGCCCGGCATGCCCGGCGGAAGCAGTCCGCTTACATTCCGCCGGGTCCAGAACAGCATTCGTCGCGATCACCACCAACGTTGTGTTGAGCCCCTGCGGCGGGGCCGGAACCCGGCCGCGCGCGTCTAAGGGAGGAACGACCGAGCGCGCAGAGGGTTGCGGCCCCGCCGCCCGGAAGACAGGCGCCCCCATCGCGTTCACCACCGCAATGGCTCCAACGATCACCCCGCCATCGAGAGTGATGGACGACGTGCCAATGCCGCCCTTGTATTGCCCGCGCGCCACCACGGCCCCGGTCCCGGCACCCACGTTTCCACGCACGACGGCGGCGTGGTCGCCTGAGGCGAAAGCTGCGGCAGCTGCCTGGTAGCCCATGTTGGCGTCGGGTCGCGCTTTGACGTCGCCACCGCGCCCGAGGTCGAAGATGGCGGCCGCCGGCACGATCGGCACCACAGTCCCGGGAACAGCAAACCCTCGTCCCTGCTCCTCACACCACAGCTGGGCCCCGATAGCCGAAGCCAACCCAAAGGCACTTCCCCCGGTCAGCACCACGGCGTCCACAGTGGAAACCAACGTGGTCGGATCCAGGGCATCGGTCTCATGAGTGCCCGGACCGCCGCCGCGCACATCCACAGACCCCACAGTCCCCGCAGGAGGAAGCACCACAGTAACCCCGGTCAACCACCTCTCCCCTACCCTCTGCACATGCCCAACCCGTATGCCGGCAACATCGGTGATCGAATTCATGGCTCCATTCTCCACCTGGACCGGCGCCCAACGCTGCGGGCGGGCTGGGCCCCGGCAGCGCGCGTCTAAGGGAGGCACGACCGAGCGCGCAGAGGGGCTCAGTCCGCCCGCAGGGCAAGGACCAATGGAAAGTGGGAGCCGAGCCCCGAATTCGAACACCGGAGCAACGCCGCGTAAACGGTTCTGGAAGTGTTAGACAACTATCGCTACGGGGCACCCTTTTCGACGTGCCCAGGTCCTCCGGTGTGGTGAGCTAGGCCTGTCTTCGCCGCCCCGGGTTCGGGAGCTGGCGCCCCACATTGGCCCGAAACCGTTAGTGACCCATGACTGCCCCATTGATTCACAACAGCAGCGCGCCTGCAGACAGGCCGGCCACCAAGCCGCCTGTTGTTCCCGCAATTGCAACCAAGGCCACCCCCGAACGGCGGCGCTGGTCCGGCCGGGGCCGCAAGGACTTTCTGGTGTTCCTTGCCATGGCCCTGCCGAATCTCGTGCTGATCGGCACGTTTACGTACTGGCCGCTGATCAACAACATCTACTACTCCACGTTGGATTGGACGCTCGGTTCGGCTTCGGCAACGGTGGTTGGACTGCAGAACTACATCACGTTCTTCACCAGTGAGGACGCGTCCAAGGTCCTTGGGACCACGGCCATCTTCACGCTGGTAACGGTGGGCGGTTCGATGGTCCTCGGCCTGTTGGTTGCCCTTGCTTTGAACTCCAAGGTCCGCGGCACCACGTTCGCCCGTTCCGCCGTGTTCGCGCCCTATGTGCTGTCAGGGGTGGGTGTTGGCTTGGTGTGGCTGTTTATTTTTGATCCCGGCTACGGAGTACTCTCCTGGGTCCTGCGTGGCCTTGGACAACAGAGCCCGCAGTGGATCAACGATCCCCAGCTCTCGTTGGTGATGGTCATGATTGTGTACGTCTGGAAGAACCTGGGCTACTGCGCCGTGGTTTATCTGGCTGGCCTGCAGTCTTTGCCCCGGGACGTGATGGAAGCTGCGGCGTTGGACGGCGCCAACAGCGTGCGGAGGTTCTTCAACATCTCAATGCCGCTGCTCTCCCCCACCACCTTCTTCCTGTTGATCACCACCATGCTCAGCTCGCTGCAGGCTTTCGACCTTATCCGCATCATGACGCCACTTGGCAACGGCACCAGCACGCTCATCTACGAGGCGTACTTGCAGGCGTTCGGCGCCTACAACAGGGCCGGCTATTCTGCCGCGATCTCGGTAATCCTTTTCGCGATCCTGCTGATCATTACGGTTCTTCAACTTCGGTTCGTTGAGCGAAAGGTCCACTATTCATGAGCGCGCCCGCACCCGCCGTCGTCGTTGATTCCCCACAAGAGTTCCCCCGAAAGCCCAGCCCGAACGAGACACTCCTCCCCTTCTCCAGGGCCAATCTCCTCCGGACCGTCGCAACCGGGTATGTGCCACTGATCACCGCAACGCTTGTGGTGTTCCTGCCGTTGCTCTGGATGTTGTTAAGTTCCTTCAAGCAACCGGGTGAGATCGTCACCATGGATCTAAAGATCCTGCCGGAGTCCTTGAACCTGGAGAACTACGCCACGGCCATGACTACGGTTCCGTTCGCGCAGTTCTTCGCCAACAGCTTGATGGTTACGGTGGTGGGTTCCTCCATCAAGGTCATCCTGGCGATCCTCACCGGTTACGCGCTGGTTTTTGTGCGCTTCCCGTTCAAGAACGTGATCTTCGTGCTGATCCTGGTGGCACTCATGGTTCCGGCGCAGGTATCCATCCTGCCCAACTACATCCTGATCGCCGGCATGGGCGGGAAGAACACTTTGTGGGGCATCATCCTTCCAGGATTGGGGACGGCATTCGGTACCTTCCTGCTGCGACAACACTTCCTGACCCTGCCGCCGTCGATCCTTGAAGCTGCTGAAATTGACGGTGCGGGCCACTGGCGCCGGCTGTGGCAGATCATCGTGCCTGTCTCGGTGCCATCGATCGCGACTGTGGCGCTGGTGACCGTGGTCAGCGAGTGGAACGACTACATCTGGCCCCTTATCATCACCGACCGCCCTGAAACCATGACGCTCCCCGTGGGCCTGACCCTGCTGCAGAACTCTGAGGGCAACGGTGCCGGATGGGGAATTCTCATGGCCGGAGCGGTACTGGTGATAGTCCCCATCTTGCTGGTGTTCGCAGCACTCCAGCGCTACATCGTTGCCGGCCTGACCCAAGGCAGTGTCACCGGCTGAGTTTCTCCAACCGCACCATTCGCATCGAAGTAAGCTATTGAGAGGAAGCACCATGCGCACCAACCTTGACCGCCGACATTTCCTGGGACTGGCAGGCCTCGGCGCCGGAGCTGCGGCCCTCGCCGCATGCGGCGGACCGTCGACGGCGGGTACGGCAGACGCCGTCGACACCGCATCGATCGACTTCAGCGGTGTAAAGCCCGCAGCCTCCATCGACTTCTGGACCAACCACCCGGGCAAGTCACAGGACGTGGAGAAGGCGATTATCGAAAAGTTCCACGCCAAGTTCCCTGACATCAAGGTCAACTTGGTGACGGCGGGCGCCAACTACGAAGAGATCGCCCAGAAGTTCCAGACGTCCCAGGCGGCCAAGACGGGCTTGCCGGGTTTGGTAGTACTTTCGGACGTCTGGTGGTTCCGCTACTACTCAAACGGCAGCATCATTCCAATCGACGGATTGGTGAAGCAACTGGACATCAAAATCGAGGACTTCCAGAAGTCGCTGGTGGACGACTACAAATACGAGGACAAGCAGTGGGCGCTCCCCTACGGCCGATCCACACCGCTGTTCTACTACAACAAGGACCACTTCAAGGCCGCAGGACTTCCGGACCGGGCGCCTGCCACATGGCAAGAGTTCGCAGAGTGGGCGCCGAAACTCAAGGCCGCCTCAGGTGCCCAGTATGCCTACATCTACCCCGCCCTGGCCGGGTACGCAGGCTGGACCCTTCAGAACAACCTCTGGGGCTGGGGCGGAAGCTGGTCAAAGGACTGGGACATCACTTGCGATTCCCCTCAATCCGTGGCCGCACTGCAGTGGGCGCAGGACTCCATCTACAAAGACGGCTGGGCAGGCGTCTCGTCCAAGGAAGCTGCTGATGACTTCGCCGCCGGGATCACCTCGTCCACTATTTCTTCAACAGGGTCATTGCTTGGCGTCCTGAAGGCGGCAAAGTTCAACGTGGGTGTCGGTTTCCTGCCCGGTGGCCCGGAGGCCCCAAGCGGCGTCTGCCCCACGGGCGGCGCGGGCCTGGGCATCCCCAGCGGCATCAGCAAGGAAGCGCAGTTGGCAGCGGCGACGTTCCTCAAGTTCATGACTGAACCTGAGAACACTGCCGCCTTCTCGGCCGCCACCGGCTACATGCCCACCAGGCTCTCAGCTGACATGACAGCGGTTCTTGCGGCAACGCCACAGATCAAGACCGCCATGGATCAACTCACCGCCACCAGGGTTCAGGACAACGCCCGCGTGTTCTTGCCGGGCGCTGACCAGGAGATGGCGAAATCGGCGGCCAAGATCCTGACGCAACAAGGTGACGTCCAAACAACGATGACCGAGCTCAAGAAGACCCTCGAGGGCATCTACACCAAGGATGTAAAGCCCAAACTGAAGGCATAACTGCTTTCCTGGATATGCGAAGAGCTGGGCTACTTGAGTAGCCCAGCTCTTCCTTTGCACGTGTTACGGGATGGGAACAGGCACGACGCCGAGCGGTGCCAACTGCTCGGCGCCCCCATCCGGGGCGGACAGGACCCAGATGCCCTTTTCGTGGACAGCGACCGAATGCTCCCACTGGCAGGAACGCTTACCGTCCGTGGTGACGACGGTCCAGTCGTCGTCGAGGGTGGCAGTCTCGATGCCGCCGCGAACCAGCATGGGTTCAATGGCCAAGCACAGGCCGGGCCGGATTTTGGGGCCGCGGTGGCTGGTCCGGTAGTTCAGAACGTCCGGGGCCATGTGCATCTCCGAGCCAATGCCGTGGCCCACGTAATCCTCCAGGATGCCCAACGGCTTCCCGGGGACGGATGACACGTAATCGTCGATCGCGTTTCCTATGTCTCCTACAAACTTGCCTTGGGCGAGGGCTGCGATGCCCCGCCACATGGCTGCTTCGGTTACATCGGAAAGACGCTGGTCTTCCGGATCACCGTTGCCAACAATGACGGTCCTGGCAGAGTCGGAGTGCCAGCCGTCAACGATGCAGCCGCCGTCGATGGAAATGATGTCGCCGTCGTTGAGAATCCTGCCGCCCGGGATGCCATGGACCACTTCCTCATTGACCGAGGTGCAGATAGTGGCCGGGAAGCCGTGATAACCAAGAAAGTTCGACTTTGCTCCGGCATCGTTGAGGACTGCGGCGAAGACGTCGTCCAGGTCCTTGGTGGTGACGCCCGGCTTGGCCGCCGCAACGGCAGCGTCGAGTGCACGGCTCAGGACAAGGCCTGCCTGGTGCATGGTGCGCATTTGGTCGTTGGTTTTGTATTCAATGCGGGGCTGACCGAACGCCATGATCTCCTCTGGAAGGTTTGCTGTAGAGGCCGATCAGGCCTCATGCTGCAACCATTTTCCCGTACCCGGGAGCGTGGCTGAAATTGAAAAGCAGTGTGGAAAAGAAAAAGAGTGCGTCCCGCACTCACGGTACGGGACACACCCTTCGCTCCAGCGCCGTTTTACCGGCTATGTGGAGAACCAGCTAAACGGCCTTGGCCGACTCGATGGCCGTCAGCACACGGTCGGTAACTTCGTCGATACCGCCGATGCCATCAACCTGCGTGAGGATGCCACGCTCGGCGTATTTGGCCACAACTGCCTCGGTCTGCTCGTGGTAGAGATCCAGGCGGTGCCGGATGACGGTCTCATTGTCATCCGAACGGCCCGTTTCCTTGGCGCGGCCAAGAAGACGGCTTACCAGTTCTTCGTCATCGGCCGTCAGCTGGAGCACGACGTCGAGCTCCTGCTCACCTTCAGCGAGGATCTGGTCCAGGTAGTCCACCTGCGCGGTGGTGCGCGGGTAGCCATCCAGGAGGAAGCCGTTTTCGACATCGCTCTGGCTCAGGCGGTCGCGAACCATGTTGTTCGTGACGCTGTCCGGAACAAAGTCGCCGGCGTCCATGTACTTCTTGGCTTCGATACCCAAAGGGGTTTCGCCCTTTACATTGGCACGGAAGATGTCGCCGGTGGAGATGGCGACTACGCCGAGGCGCTCGGAAATCCGCTCAGCCTGCGTACCCTTACCCGAACCGGGAGGTCCAATGATCAGCATTCTCGTCATCGCAAAAGCCCTTCGTAGTGACGTTGTTGTAGCTGCGCATCAATCTGCTTGACGGTCTCCAGGCCAACACCCACCATGATCAGGATTGACGTGCCACCGAACGGGAAGTTCTGGTTGGCGTTGATCAGGACGAGTGCAACCAAAGGAATCAACGCCACGAAGCCCAGGTAAAGGGCTCCAGGCAAAGTGATCCTGGAAAGCACGTACTGCAGGTAGTCCGCGGTCGGTTTACCCGCCCGGATGCCCGGAATAAACCCGCCGTACTTCTTCATGTTGTCCGACACTTCTTCAGGGTTGAAGGTGATGGCCACGTAGAAGTAGGTGAAGAACACAATCATGGCGAAATACAGCGCCATGTAGATGGGGTGGTCGCCACGGGTGAGGTTGTTGTTGATCCACTCAACCCACGGGGCCATCTGCTCCCCTGGAGCCGGCTGGTTGAACTGTGAAATCAGCCCGGGCAGGTAGAGCATGGAGGACGCGAAGATGACAGGCACGACGCCGGCCATGTTCACCTTGATGGGGATGTAGGTGCTGGTGCCACCCACAGTGCGGCGTCCGATCATACGCTTGGCGTACTGAACGGGAACGCGACGCTGGGATTGCTCCACGAAGACCACGAGGGCCACCGTCAGCAAGCCGACGGCCAAGACCATGAAGAAGGTGCCCGGGCCCTTCGACTCCCAGATGGAGCCCAGCGAACCGGGGAAGCTTGCAGCGATGGACGTGAAGATCAGCAGCGACATGCCATTGCCCACACCCTTTTCCGTGACCAGCTCGCCCATCCACATGATGAGGCCGGTGCCGGCCGTCAACGTGATGATGATGAGGATGGTGGTCATGATGCTCTCATCAGGAATGATGGGCAGGTTGCAGCCGGGCAGCAACTGGCCGGACCGGGCGAGCGACACCAACGTGGTGGCGTTCAGCAGTCCGAGAGCGATGGTGAGGTACCGGGTGTACTGCGTCAACTTTGACTGACCGGAGGAGCCCTCTTCGTAGAGCTGCTGGAACCGGGGAATGACCACCCTTAGCAGCTGCACGATGATGCTCGCCGTGATGTAGGGCATGATGCCCAAGGCAAACACTGAAACCTGCAGCAACGCGCCGCCGCTGAACAAGTTCACCAGCTGGTAGATGCCCTGCGAGGTGTCACCGGTGTTCAAGCATTGCTGGACATTCTGGTAGTTCACACCAGGCGAGGGGATAAAAGCTCCCAAGCGGAAGATTGTGATGATTCCCAGCGTGAACAACAACTTGCGTCGCAAATCAGGCGTCCGAAACGCCCGGCCGAATGCGCTTAGCAAGCGTCCTCCTGAGTAGAAAGTACAAGGATGTGGATGGGATCAATGAAACCCAACAACCGAGTCTAACCGCTTGTGACGCCGTCGGAATAATCGAGAGTCCACAATCACGCAAAAAATCCCGGTATACAGGGCCGAAGCCCCGCATACCGGGATCCTTTTACAACGGGCATTTGCCCCACTGGCTCTTAGAGGGCAGTGGTGCTTCCGCCTGCTGCAGCAATCTTTTCCGCAGCGCTGGAAGAGAATGCGTGGGCGGTGACGTCAACCTTTACGGTGATGTCGCCGGTGCCCAGCACCTTGACGGGCTGGTTCTTGCGAACGGCACCCTTCTCAACCAGGGACTCGACGGTGACAGCGCCACCTTCCGGGAACAGCTCGTTGAGCTTCTCCAGGTTAACAACCTGGAACTCAACCCGGAACGGGTTCTTGAAGCCGCGCAGCTTCGGCAGGCGCATGTGCAGCGGCAGCTGGCCGCCGGCAAAGCCAGCCTTTACCTGGTAGCGGGCCTTCGTACCCTTGGTACCGCGACCAGCGGTCTTACCCTTGGAGCCTTCACCACGACCAACACGGGTCTTGGCGGTCTTGGCACCCGGGGCGGGGCGCAGGTGGTGGACCTTCAGAGCGTGCTGCTTCTCAGCAGTCTCTTCGGCGGTCTTGTTCTCTGCCATTACTTCGCCTCCTCTACATTCACGAGGTGCGGAACCGTGTTCAGCATTCCAACGGTCACAGCGTCAGCGTTACGGACAACGGTGTGTCCGATGCGCTTCAGGCCGAGGGACCGAAGGGTGGCCTTCTGGTTCTGCTTGGCGCCAATGACGCCCTTGATCTGGGTGATCTCCAACTTGGCGTCGGAGGGAGTCAGGTTCTTAGCCATGACTAAACACCTGCCTTCTGGTTCTGGAGCGCGCGCACCAGAGCAGCAGGAGCAACCTCGTCCAGCGGCAGGCCACGGCGGGCAGCCACGGAAGCGGGCTCTTCGAGCTGCTTCAGAGCGGCAACAGTCGCGTGAACGATGTTGATCGCGTTTGAGGAACCGAGCGACTTGGAGAGGATGTCGTGGATACCCACGCACTCCAATACCGCGCGGACCGGACCACCGGCGATAACACCGGTACCGGCGGAAGCCGGACGCAGCAGGACTACACCTGCAGCGGCCTCACCCTGCACACGGTGCGGGATGGTGCTGCCAACGCGGGGAACGCGGAAGAAGGACTTCTTGGCCTCTTCAACGCCCTTTGCGATAGCCGCGGGAACTTCCTTGGCCTTGCCGTAGCCGACGCCGACCATACCGTTGCCGTCACCGACGACGACGAGAGCGGTGAAGCTGAAGCGACGACCACCCTTGACGACCTTGGCAACGCGGTTGATGGTGACAACGCGCTCTACGAACTGGCTCTTCTCAGCCTCACGACCGCCGTCGCGGCCACCACGGCCACCACGGTCGCCGCGGCCCTGGCCACGGTCGCCGCGCTCGCCACGACGTCCGCCGCGGCGGTCATCGGTAGCGGGTGCGGTCTCAGTTGCTTCAGCAGCTACAGCTTCAGTCACCTGGGTGTCCTTTTCGTTATTTTCAACGGTCACAGTGCCAGCCCACCTTCGCGAGCACCGTCAGCGACGGCGGCGATGCGGCCGTGGTACTTGTTACCGCCACGGTCGAAGACAACAGCTTCGACGCCTGCAGCCTTGGCACGCTCGGCAACGAGCTCACCGACGCGCTTGGCCTTGGCAGTCTTGTCTCCGTCAAATGCGCGGAGGTCAGCTTCCAGAGTGGAAGCGTAAGCCACGGTTACACCCTTGCTGTCATCGACAACCTGGACGAATACGTGACGTGCCGAACGGTTGACGACCAGACGAGGACGTACAGCCGTACCGGTGATGCGCTTGCGGATACGAAGCTGGCGACGGCTGCGTGCAGCAGACTTGCTCTTGTTCGAACGCTTCTTGTTAATTGCGATGGCCATGGTTTACTTACCAGCCTTTCCGACCTTGCGGCGGATGACTTCGCCGGCGTAACGGACACCCTTGCCCTTGTAGGGGTCGGGCTTGCGCAGCTTGCGAATGTTGGCAGCAACCTCGCCGACCTGCTGCTTGTTAATACCCGCAACAGAGAGCTTGGTCGGACCCTCTACTACGAAGGTGATGCCTTCGGGTGCAGAGACGCTGACCGGGTGGCTGTAGCCCAGAGCGAACTCCAGGTCAGAACCCTTGGCCTGAACGCGGTAACCAGTACCAACGATTTCAAGCTTCTTCTCGTAGCCCTCGGTAACTCCCTGGATCATGTTGGCGATCAGGGTGCGGGTCAGGCCGTGCAGCGAACGCGAGTTGCGCTCGTCGTTCGGGCGGGTGACCGTGAGAGTGTTCTCTTCCTGGGTAACCTCGATCGGGCTGGCCACAGTGTGGCTCAGCTCGCCTTTGGCACCTTTGACGCTGATGACGGAGCCATCGAGCTTGACCTCAACTCCGGCAGGAACGGTGATGGGGAGACGTCCAATACGTGACATTATTCTCTTCCTTTCCCGTTACCAGACGTACGCGAGGACTTCGCCGCCCACGCCCTTCTTGCCGGCCTGCTTGTCAGTCAGGAGGCCGGAAGAGGTGGACAGGATTGCGATACCCAGGCCACCCAGCACGTGCGGCAGGTTGGTGGACTTCGCGTAAACGCGGAGGCCCGGCTTGGAGATGCGGCGGACGCCAGCGATGGAACGCTCGCGGTTCGGACCGAACTTCAGGTCGATGGTCAGCTTCTTGCCAACTTCGGCGTCTTCTTCCTTCCAGCCGGCAATGTAGCCTTCTGCCTTCAGGATGTCAGCAACGCGTGCCTTCAGTTTGCTGTACGGCATGGACACGGTGTCGTGGTATGCCGAGTTTGCATTGCGCAGACGCGTGAGCATGTCTGCGACAGGATCTGTCATAGTCATTTGGGCTATAGCCCTTCCTCGTACCGGTTTCCGCTGCGCTTGCTCCTAAGAGCCTGCGCGGACGGACCTGTCACGTAGTTAGTTTTCGGTCTTGAACGGGAAACCAAGCGCCTTGAGCAGCGCGCGGCCTTCGTCATCGGTCTTGGCGGTGGTGACGACCGTGATGTCCATACCGCGAACGCGGTCGATGGAGTCCTGGTCGATTTCGTGGAACATAACCTGCTCGGTCAGACCGAAGGTGTAGTTGCCGTTGCCATCGAACTGCTTGCCGTTGAGGCCGCGGAAGTCGCGGATACGCGGCAGTGCCAGCGAAACCAGACGGTCCACGAATTCCCACATGCGGTCTCCACGCAGAGTTGCGTGTGCACCGATGGGCATGCCTTCGCGCAGCTTGAACTGTGCGATCGACTTGCGGGCCTTGGTTACCTGCGGCTTCTGGCCGGTGATCAGGGTGAGGTCGCGGACAGCGCCGTCGATCAGCTTGGAGTCCTTAGCGGCATCTCCAACACCCATGTTCACTACAACCTTCACCAGGCGGGGAACCTGGTTGACGTTCGCGTAGCTGAATTCGTCCTGCAGTGACTTCTTGATGGTCTCTGCGTACTTCGTCTTCAGACGCGGAACGATCTTTACTGGAGTCTCGAGAGTCTCAGTCATTAGATGTCCTTCCCGGTGGCCTTGGACACGCGGATACGGACGGTCTTGGTAGCGCCATCCTTCTCAACGGTGTCGAGACGGAAACCAACACGGGTCGGCTTCTTGGTGGACGGGTCAACCAAAGCAACGTTGGAAACGTGGATCGGGGCTTCAACAACCTCGATGCCACCGGTCTTGGTGCCGCGCTGCGACTGACCGACCTTGGAGTGCTTGGTGACGCGGTTGATTCCCTCTACCAGCACGCGGTTGGTGTCCGGGAATACGCGCAGGACCTTGCCCTGCTTGCCGCGGTCGCCGCCACGTTCCTGCTTGGCGCCAGTGATGACCTGAACGAGGTCACCCTTCTTGATCTTAGCCATGGACTAAAGCACCTCCGGGGCCAGCGAAACGATCTTCATGAACTTCTTGTCGCGAAGCTCACGACCAACCGGGCCGAAGATGCGGGTACCGCGGGGGTCACCGTCGTTCTTCAGGATCACAGCTGCGTTTTCGTCAAACTTGATGTAGGAACCATCCGCACGGCGGCGTTCCTTCTTGGTACGAACGATGACAGCCTTGACGACGTCACCCTTCTTTACGTTGCCGCCAGGGATAGCGTCCTTGACGGTGGCGACGATGACGTCGCCGATGCCTGCGTAGCGACGACCGGATCCACCGAGAACGCGAATGGTAAGGATTTCCTTAGCACCCGTGTTGTCGGCGACCTTGAGTCGCGACTCCTGCTGAATCAATTTTTACTCCTTGCGTCGCGCCGGTTCTCAGACCGAAATCATGCATACGGAATGAGCCTTGCGGAACGGTTGATCGGGGTGTCTCTTGACCTGCCTGGATTTTGCCAGTACAGGCCTAAACGCCCGTGCCACAAGCATCAGCTTCCCTTGCAGAAAACTCTGCGCGGGGCAGTATGCAGCGGCACGATTGTTTACGAGGTAGTGGACGACGCACAAGTGGCGCCATACAAACTCAATATCCTAGCACGTTTACGGCCTGAAACCGAAACGGCTGGAGCAGCGGAAAGGCCCGCATTCCCAAAGGAATGCGGGCCTTTCCAGTGAATCACTGCCAGGCGTGCCCGGCGTCGGATTTACTTGGCCTTTTCGAGGATCTCCACCAGACGCCACCGCTTGGTAGCGGACAGCGGGCGGGTCTCAGAGATGAGAACGAGGTCGCCGATGCCGGCGGTGTTCTCTTCGTCGTGAGCCTTGATCTTCGAGGTGCGGCGAATAACTTTGCCGTACAGAGCGTGCTTCACGCGGTCTTCAACCTGAACAACGATGGTCTTTTCCATCTTGTCAGAGACAACGTAGCCGCGACGCGTCTTACGGTAACCGCGCTGTTCAGCGCTGGCTGCTGCTTCCGTCACAGTTTCCTTCTCGCTCACTTGGCGTCCTCTCCAGCTTCAACCTCGGCCTTTTCAGCCTTGGCAGCCTTCTTGGACTTCTTTTCTTCCTTGGCTTCCACAACCGGTGCGGCAACCTCGGCACGAATGCCCAGCTCGCGCTCACGGAGAACGGTGTAGATGCGTGCGATGTCCTTCTTTACCGCGCGCAGGCGACCGTGGTTCTCCAGCTGTCCGGTGGCGGACTGGAAACGCAGGTTGAACAGCTCTTCCTTGGACTTGCGGAGTTCTTCAACGAGACGCTCGTTGTCGAAACCGTCCAGCTGTGCGGGTGCGAGATCCTTCGACCCTACTGCCATTTCTATTCACCACCTTCGCGACGCACAATGCGTGCCTTCAACGGGAGCTTGTGGATTGCCAGGCGCAGGGCCTCGCGAGCTACCTCTTCATTGACACCGGAGAGTTCGAAGAGAACCCGGCCCGGCTTGACGTTTGCGACCCACCATTCCGGAGAACCCTTACCGGAACCCATGCGGGTTTCAGCAGGCTTCTTCGTCAGCGGACGGTCCGGGTAGATGTTGATCCAGACCTTACCGCCACGCTTGATGTGGCGGGTCATCGCGATACGAGCGGACTCGATCTGACGGTTGGTTACGTATGCCGGGCTAAGTGCCTGGATACCGTACTCACCGAAGCTGACCTTGGTGCCGCCCGTGGCAGCGCCGGAACGACCCGGGTGGTGCTGCTTACGGTGCTTGACTCGACGTGGGATAAGCATTTAAGCCTGTCCTCCTTCTGCTGCCGGAGCAGCAGCTTCAGCGGCCGGTGCTTCAACGGCAGCGGGTGCTGCCTCAGCTGCCGGACGGTCGTTACGACGACGGCGGTCGCCACCCGGGCGGCCCGGACGGTCTCCTGCACGGCCACGGGACGGAGCAGCAGCTGCCTGCTGAGCCAGTTCCTTGGCAGTTACGTCACCCTTGTAGATCCAAACCTTCACACCGATACGGCCGAAGGTGGTCTTGGCTTCGTAGAAGCCGTAGTCGATGTTCGCGCGGAGGGTGTGCAGGGGCACACGGCCTTCGCGGTAGAACTCCGAGCGGGACATTTCTGCGCCACCCAGACGACCCGAGCAAGCAACACGGATACCCTTGGCACCCGCACGCTGTGCGGACTGCATGGCCTTCTTCATCGCACGGCGGAAAGCCACGCGGGAAGTCAGCTGCTCAGCGATGCCCTGGGCAACAAGCTGTGCTTCCATCTCGGGGTTCTTGACCTCGAGGATGTTCAGCTGGACCTGCTTGCCAGTGAGCTTTTCGAGCTCGCCGCGGATGCGGTCTGCTTCAGCGCCGCGGCGGCCGATAACGATACCCGGGCGTGCCGTGTGGATATCCACGCGGACACGGTCACGGGTGCGCTCGATCTCGACCTTGGCGATGCCGGCGCGCTCCATGCCGGTGGACATGAGCTGACGGATCTTGATGTCCTCGCGGACGAAGTCCTTGTAGCGCTGTCCGGGCTTGGTGCTGTCAGCGAACCAGTGCGAAACGTGGTCGGTGGTGATGCCGAGTCGGAACCCGTGCGGGTTTACTTTCTGTCCCACTTAGCGAGCCTCCTCTTTCTCCGGGGTTGCGACAACCAGCGTGATGTGGCTGGTCCGCTTCCTAATGCGGTAGGCGCGGCCCTGGGCACGCGGCTGGAACCGCTTCATGGTCGGGCCTTCATCAACAAATGCTTCGGTGATGAAGAGGTCGCTGTCGTCGAATGCAACGCCGTCACGGTCCGCGAGGACACGTGCGTTGGCCATTGCCGACTGAAGTACCTTGAATACCGGCTCCGAAGCTGCCTGGGGGGCAAACTTCAGAATTGCCAGAGCCTCATTCGCTTGCTTACCACGAACAAGGTTGACGACGCGCCGGGCCTTCATAGGCGTTACGCGGATGTGACGCGCAATAGCCTTGGCTTCCATTGCTTTCCTTCTCTCGTCTAAGACGTAAAGTCAGGCGCCTAGCGGCGCTTGCCCTTACGGTCGTCCTTAACATGGCCGCGGAATGTCCGCGTGGGAGCGAATTCGCCGAGCTTGTGCCCGACCATCGACTCAGTGACAAACACCGGGATGTGCTTGCGTCCGTCGTGTACGGCGATCGTGTGCCCGAGCATGTCGGGGATGATCATCGAACGGCGGGACCAGGTCTTGATGACGTTCTTGGTGCCCTTTTCGTTTTCCCTGGCTACCTTCACAAAGAGGTGCTGGTCAACGAAAGGACCTTTTTTCAGGCTGCGTGGCATGTGTCCAGGCTCCTATCGCTTGTTCTTGCCAGTACGACGACGACGCACAATAAGCTTGTCGCTCTCTTTGTTCGGGCGGCGCGTGCGGCCTTCCCGCTTACCGTTCGGGTTGACGGGGTTACGTCCACCGGACGTCTTGCCCTCGCCACCACCGTGCGGGTGGTCAACCGGGTTCATGGCGACACCACGGACGGTCGGGCGAACGCCCTTCCAGCGCATACGGCCGGCCTTGCCCCAGTTGATGTTCGACTGCTCGGCGTTGCCGACCTCGCCGACGGTTGCGCGGCAGCGCACGTCAACGTTGCGGATTTCACCGGAAGGCAGGCGCAGCTGGGCGAAGCGGCCTTCCTTGGCGACGAGCTGGATGGATGCACCGGCGGACCGGCCCATCTTGGCGCCGCCACCCGGACGCAGTTCAACTGCGTGGATAACGGTACCCACGGGGATGTTGCGCAGCGGCAGGTTGTTGCCAGGCTTGATGTCAGCGTTGGCACCTGCTTCCACCATGTCACCCTGGGCCAGCTTGTTCGGCGCGATGATGTAACGCTTGGTGCCATCAACGTAGTGCAGGAGGGCGATGCGAGCCGTGCGGTTCGGATCGTACTCAATTTCAGCAACGCGGGCGTTAACGCCGTCCTTGTCGTGGCGACGGAAGTCGATCAGACGGTACTGGCGCTTGTGTCCGCCACCCTTGTGACGGGTGGTGATCTTACCGGTGTTGTTACGGCCGCCCTTTTTGGGCAGCGGACGTACCAACGACTTTTCCGGCGTCGACCGCGTGATTTCGATGAAGTCCGCTACGCTCGAGCCGCGACGGCCCGGGGTAGTCGGCTTGTATTTACGGATTCCCATAATTTATTTCCTCGTTAAAGTGGTCTCCGCTACGCGAGCGGACCGCCGAAGATGTCGATAGTGCCTTCTTTGAGGGTGACAATCGCACGCTTGGTGTTCTTGCGGGTACCCCATCCGAATTTGGTGCGCTTGCGCTTACCGGCACGGTTGATGGTGTTGATCGATTCGACCTTGACGGAGAAAATCTTCTCCACGGCCAGCTTGATCTCGGTCTTGTTCGACCGGGGGTCCACCAGGAAGGTGTACTTGCCCTCGTCGATCAGGCCGTAGCTCTTTTCCGACACGACGGGTGCAAGCACGACGTCGCGGGGATCCTTGATGGTGGCTGCACTCACTTGGCATCCTCCTCGTTCTTAGCTGCCTTCGCGGCAACGAATGCTTCGTAGGCAGCCTTGGTGAAGACAACGTCATCAGACACGAGAACGTCGTAGGTGTTCAGCTGGTCTGCGTACAGAACGTGAACACCGGCGAGGTTGCGCACGGACAGTGCAGCAACGTCGTTGGCGCGCTCGATGACAACCAGCAGGTTCTTGCGGTCGGAAACGCCGCGCAGCGTTGCAAGTGCAGCCTTGGCGGACGGCTTGGAGCCCTCAACCAGTTCGGCAACAACGTGGATGCGTCCGTTACGCGCCCGGTCAGACAGTGCGCCGCGCAGTGCAGCAGCAATCATCTTCTTGGGGGTGCGCTGGCTGTAGTCACGCGGGGTGGGACCGTGGACAATGCCACCGCCGGTCATGTGAGGAGCACGGATGGAACCCTGACGGGCGCGGCCGGTACCCTTCTGCTTGAACGGCTTGCGTCCTGCACCGGAAACTTCAGCGCGGGTCTTGGTCTTGTGGGTACCCTGGCGAGCAGCAGCGAGCTGGGCAACGACAACCTGGTGCAGCAGCGGCACGTTGGTCTGAACGTCGAAGATCTCTGCAGGCAGGTCAACCTGGACAGTGTTAGCCATTGAACTAGGCTCCCTTCACGGCGGTGCGTACGAGTACGACCTGGCCGCGGGCGCCGGGAACGGCACCCTTGATAAGGAGCAGCGACTTCTCGACGTCAACCGCGTGAACCGTGAGGTTCAGCGTGGTGTGACGAACGGCGCCCATGCGGCCGGCCATTTTCATGCCCTTGAAGACGCGGCTCGGGGTGGATGCGCCACCGATTGAACCGGGCTTACGGTGGTTCTTGTGGGCACCGTGGGAAGCTCCAACGCCGTGGAAGCCGTGACGCTTCATAACACCGGCGAAGCCCTTACCCTTGGTGGTGCCGATGACGTCGATCTTCTGGCCGGCTTCGAAGACCTCTACGGAGAGCTCCTGGCCCAGCTCGTACTCAGCAGCATCTGCGGTACGGAGTTCGACGACGTGGCGGCGAGGCGTGACGCCTGCCTTCTCAAAGTGACCAGCCAGCGGCTTGGTGACCTTGCGGGGATCGATCTGGCCGTAGCCGATCTGTACGGCTACGTAGCCATCAGCTTCTGCGTTGCGCAGCTGGGTGATGACGTTCGAATCTGCCTGGACCACAGTGACGGGGATGAGCTTGTTGTTCTCGTCCCAGACCTGGGTCATGCCGAGCTTCGTGCCCAGCAGGCCCTTTACGTTACGGGTTGCGGTCATAGTTTCTCAGCACCTCCCTACAGCTTGATTTCGATGTTCACGTCGGCCGGCAGGTCGAGACGCATAAGCGAGTCAACAGCCTTCGGCGTGGGATCGATGATGTCGATAAGACGCTTGTGCGTGCGCATTTCAAAGTGCTCGCGGCTGTCCTTGTACTTGTGCGGAGAGCGGATAACGCAGTACACGTTCTTCTCCGTAGGCAGCGGCACGGGGCCAACTACCGTTGCGCCTGCGCGCGTGACCGTCTCAACGATCTTCCGCGCTGAAACATCAATGACCTCGTGGTCATATGACTTCAGCCGGATGCGGATTTTTTGTCCCGCCATGTCGCCTGACTCTCTTTCAGCTAGTGCTGCTCTAGTTAGGGCTGCTCTGTTTACTTACCTGTTGATGTGGCCGCCGAAGCGTTTGAGGATTTACCACCACACGCCGCACAAGCTGAATCCGGAGTAATCCGGGTTCCTCACCTTGTCGGCGCACCGACCCCCGCGGTCGGGCGTGTCGCGATTTCCACGCAAACTCGACCGCAATCATGGGGTTCAGGGTTATGTTTGGGCTTCAGCCTGGACCCTGACACCCGGCATTATCCGGATCGGGACACGAAGAAGCGCTTGAACAACTCATCCAGTATGGCGGAAATATGGTGTAAAGGCCAATCGACGTTGAGGAGCCATTGCCCAGTCCCCATCTGGTGGGGATGATGGGGTGATGAACGCCCGGGATTCAGGCTCCGTGGAAGATCTCGCCGCCCGCCTGCGCCCGGGATTCACACTGGGTGTGGCAGCTGCCGCCTTCCAGATTGAAGGTTCACTGACGGCCGATGGACGCGGGCCGTCGGGTTGGGATGCGTTCTCCGAGAAGCCCGGGGCAATAGTCGACGGCGGCTCCCCCACCGTGGCCTGCGATCACTACAACCGCGCAGACGAAGACATCGCCTTGATGCAGGAGCTCGGAGTCGACTCCTACCGCTTCTCGCTCTCCTGGCCGCGCATCCAACCAGGAGGCAAGGGCGCCGTCAACCAGCGGGGGCTGGACTTCTACGATCGCCTGCTCGACAAACTCCTTGCCGCGGGCATCTCTCCCATGGCCACGTTGTATCACTGGGACACCCCTCTGGAGTTGGAGCATGCCGGGGGGTGGATGAACAGGGACACTGCCGAACGCTTCGCAGTCTACTGCCAGGCCGCAGCGGACCGCTTCGGGGACCGCGTTGAGCACTGGGTCACCATGAACGAGCCCGTGTCAGTTACCGTGCAGGGATACGCGCTGGGAGTGCATGCACCGGGCCGGCAACTCCTTTTCGATTCCCTGCCAGCCGCACATCATCAATTGTTGGGACATGGAATGGCGGTCCAGGTCCTCCGAAACGCCGGGGTCAAAGGACAGATTGGCGTGTCGAACATGCACTGCCCCGTCGAGCCCGCCAGCAACAGTCTTGGCGACCGGCTGATGACGCAGGCGATGGACCTGACCCTCAACCGCATCTATGCCGATGCGATACTGCTTGGCCAATACCCCAAGCCACCCCTGCCCATGAAACCGTGGTTCCGCTCACTGGGTACCGTCCACGACGGCGATCTTGAACTGATCAGCCAACCCTTGGACTTCTACGGGCTCAACTACTACTACCCCGTGAAGGTGGCAGCGGGTCCAGGGCCGGCGGAGATACCCACCGGCACGTCGCCCCAGATGACCAAGGTTCCCTTCCACTTGGCCGCCTACCAGGAATATGAGGCCACGGGGTTCGGCTGGCCCGTTGCACCGGAATACCTGGCGTTGCTGCTGCGCCAAATGAAGGACCGGTATGGAGAGGCACTTCCCCCCATTTACATCACTGAAGGCGGCGCCAGCTTCCCCGAACCTGCCCACGTTGACGGTCCCGTCCAAGACACCAACCGCATCCACTACCTGGCTGAACACCTGGGCCATGCACTGACTGCAACCGGCCCTGGGGGAATCGCCGAGGACGTGGACCTGCGCGGGTACTACGTCTGGACCTTACTGGACAATTTTGAGTGGGCGGCGGGCTACTCGCAGCGATTCGGCCTGATCCATGTGGACTTCGAAACCTTGGAAAGGACGCCCAAGGATTCGTTCTACTGGTACCGGTCCCTGGGCCGTGCCCGCCACCGGCACATATAGCCCGCTTGGGTTAACTCCTGCCGTCTGGAATGTCGCCTACTTGCTCTTGTTGGCGCGCCGAATCCGCTTGGCGCGTTCGATCTCACTCTTGAAGTTCTTTCGACCCCACAACACGCCGCCGCCGATAGCTGCAATGACTGCCAGGAAAATCAGGAATTCCATGGTGCGCTCCTCTCCGTAGACTGCAACATTATCGGATTCCGTCGTGGGTCCTCGCAGGAGGGACATCACTTGGGATTCCGCCCTCTCCCGGTCCGTCTGCATTGCTTGGCGGCTTCCGGTTCAAGCGCCACACCGCCAGCACAATCAGGCCCAAGGCGACAAGGGCAAGCATCGCGAAGGCATAGGAACGCAACGACCACATGATGCTCAGCGCAACAGCGATGGCACCCCACCACACCAGTACCCGCTCCGCCAGCAGCAGGCCGGCGGACAGTAGCAGGACATGTGCCACGAGTACGTACAATTGCTGCGATGAGGTACCGCCGACGATGGTCCCCAAGGACGTAAGCGACAGAGCGCCGGCCGCAATGCATAGCCGGAGCAGGCCATCCGCCCGCTGCCCCTTCACGTAGCGCAACCCTGCTATAACGGCGCCGGCTATCACGTACCACTGCGCAGCCCAGAACCAATCAGGCCTGGACGCCTCCACAAACAGCACCGCCCGCTGGAGGGCTGCAACAGAGACCAGTCCCGCAACCTCAGCAGCCAACCATTTCCCGTGCGGAACCTCAGCCACCACGAGCACCCCGGTTGCGACTACGAGGATGAAGCCGAGCATGGATGTTTCGTCCCGCCCCAGTCCCACCGCCGCGGATGATGCAACTGCCAAGGCCGCAGCGGCAGCCAGGGAGTTCCCCCGCCAGTCTTCGTCCCTAATGGCCGGTCCTCCGAAGGTCTTTAGCGCATAAAGGAGAAAAGCGCTCCCCGCCCCGCCAAGGAGCCAAACAGCGTAATCGCTCCAGATACCCGCAGGCAGTCCTTGGAGCAGCCCGTCGACGGCGGGAATCGCCCCTACCAGCACCGCCGGAGCGGCTGCCGCGTAAAGGGCCGGCACTCGTTCAAAGTGCGAGGCTGCGAACAATACGCAAGCCAGGACCAACACAGACAGTCCGGTCAGGGAGAAGGAAACACCCAAGGTCAGAAGGCCGCCCGCAACTGTGAACGCCACTGCTGAGATGAGCCAGAACCCCCGCTCCACGGCACCGACAGCTGAACCGGCAGCCGCCTTTTCAGGCGGAAACACAGCCCTGACGGCAATCATGCCGACAGCCAGCGCGAGCAAGACAACAGGCACTTGGGACTTGTCCAGCAGTGGTAAGTACAGCCAGGTTGATGCAGGGAACGTGAGCGCGGGTCCGGCGGCGATGACGCCCACTCCTAGGGCGGCGATGCCGAAATATTGGGATCCGCGTGCAGCAAGGACTCGCCAGGCCATCGCAGCCGATACCAGGACCAGGGCCAACTGCAGCAACGCCACCCAGCGGCCACCGCCGTCGTAATCTCCTGCGAGCAAGTAGGCGAACGGCAGCAAGACTTGGGCACCCAAGGTGAGCTGAACGGTTGCCTGTTGGAAGGCGACATCGACACCGCGCCGGCGCAGGACCGAAGTGAACACATGCTGTATCGCGAGCACGAGGGCCAGGGTGATGGACACCGCTGCCGGAGAGTCTGTGACATCGGCGACAGTCACAGTTATGAAGGCGCCCCCCAGCACCCGGACACCTATCAAATAGCCACCCCGGATCAATCGATCCTTTACCACGCCCATCATGAAACCGCTGTAGGCCGCAAAGATACCAAGCAAGATTTCGATGTCCCGGATTTCCCCCAGGCGAAGAGCCACGAGCAGTACAAATGCCGCGGGAGCGAAGATCCAAGCTGCGGGGTGGCTTCGGAGAACCGCACTGACCAGGACGGCAGCAAGGGCAGTTGCTACTGCGGCAGCACCCGGCTGCCAGCTGTCTTCACGTACGCTCCACCATGCCACCGCCGGAGTGACGCTGAGGAAGGCAGTGGCCGCAGCCATGACGACTACCACAGCACCGGCATCGAATACGGACGCACGAGGATATCGGCGTCGATTGCCCGCATGCAGGGGAAGGAACAACTGGAGGGCAGCAACCATGACGAGCACAAGTCCTACAGCGGGAATCTCACCGCCGAGGCGGATGCTCAAACCATCGTGCGTCGCATCTCCGTAGGCCGATGCTGCCAACACCGTGCCGGTTGCCCGGGCCAGCCACCAATAGCACTGCCTGTGGAAGGACGGGGAGATTCGGAAGGCAGTGACCACAAAGTAGGCAAGCAACGCCAGAAGGACAGCATTTCCCAGCGTCCAGGACACGAACGCGGCTGCCATGCCCCCAGCAATAACCGCAGTTACCGGAGCGATGACCTCAGCCACCGTTGGTTGCCACGCAACCCGGGCAACTGGCGCCCGACGAGTTCCCGGAAACATCAAGAGGCCCGCGGCCACACCCGCCGACAAGACGAGCAGAACAGCTGCAGCCACTACCGGGCGTCCGGCACCACCATCGAATACCGGGAGGACAAGAAGCCCTGCCACGGCGGCACCGCCGAAGCCGGCCACAGAAGCTTGCGGGGACAACAGCCAGACTCCCCCGCGTTCAAACCCAGCGCTCACAAGTTGCTGCAAGGCGGCCCCGGCAACGAGTGCCAGCAAGGAGTATGCAGTCCTATCCGGATTTCCGGTCATCATTCCTGCCACACCGGCGGGCACTGCCAGGGTAAGCGCGATCCGTCCCGCAAGAATCAAGTATTGACGGGAAGCAACTGGCCTAATCGTCGCCCGCACGAACCAGTAAAGTGCGGCTGAAGCCAGGAGTGCCGCAACGGTCCATGCACCCAGCAGGCCACCGAGCGCACCGCCTACCCCGAGCACCATGGCAGGGGCGAACTCCACCCCTTGGCCCAGTTTCCAACCAATTGCCATGACAGTCAGCATCGTCAGGGACAGCGGAACATAGTTGGGAAGGTCGAACGCCCCGAACTCCAGCACAACAGTGAGTATTGCCGACGCGATCAGTTGCAACGCCACACAGAAGACGGCGTCGTACCACCAGAAGCGCGGCAACAACTTCCTGCCGCCGAAGGCAACTGCCAAGGATTGAACACCAAGGCAGACTACTGCAGCCAACATCACGGAGCTCACATCAGCGGTGATATCCCACACCACCCCGAGGATAGCCAGTGTTAGCGCAGCCCTGGCAGCATAAAGATGCTGCACCCTGTACCGGGCCCGCGGCACGAAGAACATGACCGCAAAGTAGATGCCGCACATCAGCATCACCCAGGCGTACTCCCCCTTCGACAAAAGCTGCGGAGTGAAGGTCACGGCGACGGCCACGAGGGGAACCAGGGAGGGGTGCAGCACCATCAACGGACGGACATACAACGGAGGAAGCCACTTGGGACGCAGCAGGGAAGCAACAGTCAGGAGAATGGCCACGCCGATGAGTGCCGTGAAGTACCAGACCAAAGCGCCCCCAAGAACGGAGACACCGGACCACGCCGTTGACACGACGAAACTCAGGGAGAGGAAAGCCAGGACTTTGTTATCCAACTTCACTGCTGTGTATGCATAAACGGCCGTGCCCAGCAACGACGTGACCAGCCAAGCAGCAGGACCGTTGTGGAGAACGAAGTTGTACATGGCCAAGCCGGTGACAGGGACGAGCGCGAGGCCCGTTCCGACGAAGGCAACAGCAGCTGGTCGCAGGCGGGGAACGCGGGAATGGATCACCATGCCCGATACGTAGAACAAGGCAGTGATGAACCAAATACCCACGAAGCGGAAGAGTACAGGAAGGCTCGTGCCCACGAACAAGGCCCCTGCAGCTACCAGCAGGAGGCTGGCTACGTAGAGCGTGACGTTGATGTTTTGCTGGTCTCGCTTCGCCTTGCGAGCAGCGGCGGCTTCCGGAGTCTCCCGAGCAACCGGCGGCTGTAAATACTGCGCTTGGTTCGGCAGAGGACGCCGGACAGCCGGCGCAGGCATGGTGGGCCGGGCTGGCAAGAGTGTGGGCGACTGGCTATAGGGAGCCACTGGCGGGCTCGCAGGGGAAGGCATGACTGTCACGTCGGAAGGCCTGTCCGCGGCCTGCCTCTTGGCCTCCGCGTCCCGCCAACCAGCCAGGTGGCCGGCGAGGTAGCCCGCTTGGTAGGCGGATTGGTTCGGCGTGGAAGAAGCATCGGACGAAGCCCCTCGGCGCCCCTTAGCCAACCCGACCGCAAAGCCAACCCCGCCGCCGATGACGAGGAGCAGCAGTATAAGGAATGCAGTCATGGAAGCTCCTAGGTTGCGCCGGACGCAGCAGATGCACGGCCTTTATCCATTCGATAGAGTAACTATAGCAAAAAGAACCCCACCGCCGTAGCGGTGGGGTTCTTTTTAGCTAACTACCGGCTGGGCCGGAGCGTCACCGATCTACAAGTAGAGACTACTTGATGATACTGGTAACACGTCCCGAACCAACGGTGCGGCCGCCTTCGCGGATAGCGAAGCCGAGGCCCTCTTCCATAGCGATCGGCTGGATGAGCGCAACGGTCATCTCAGTGTTGTCGCCAGGCATAACCATTTCCGTGCCTTCCGGCAGGGTGATAACGCCGGTTACGTCCGTGGTACGGAAGTAGAACTGCGGGCGGTAGTTGGAGTAGAACGGGTTGTGACGTCCGCCTTCGTCCTTGGAAAGGATGTAGACGTTAGCCTCGAAGTCGGTGTGCGGGGTGATGGAACCCGGCTTGACGACAACCTGGCCACGCTCGACATCGTCGCGCTTCAGACCGCGGAGCAGGAGGCCACAGTTCTCGCCGGCCCATGCTTCGTCGAGCTGCTTGTGGAACATCTCGATACCGGTAACCGTGGTCTTCTGGATCGGGCGGATGCCGACGATCTCAACCTCGGAGTTGATGGCGAGGGTTCCACGCTCGGCGCGGCCCGTAACAACGGTGCCACGACCGGTGATCGTGAAGACGTCTTCGATCGGCATCAGGAACGGCTTGTCGCGGTCACGTACGGGGTCCGGAACGGACTCGTCGACAGCTGCCATCAGGTCCTGGACGGACTTGACCCAAACCGGGTCGCCTTCCAGAGCCTTCAGACCGGAAACGCGAACAACCGGAGCCTCATCGCCATCGAAGCCCTGCGAGCTCAGGAGCTCACGAACTTCCATTTCGACGAGGTCGAGGAGTTCTTCGTCATCAACCATGTCGGACTTGTTCAGTGCGACCAGCAGGTAGGGAACACCAACCTGGCGGGCGAGCAGAACGTGCTCACGGGTCTGAGCCATCGGACCATCGGTTGCGGCAACCACGAGGATTGCGCCGTCCATCTGGGCAGCACCGGTGATCATGTTCTTGATGTAGTCAGCGTGACCCGGGGCGTCTACGTGTGCGTAGTGGCGCTTCTCGGTCTGGTACTCCACGTGGGAGATGTTGATGGTAATACCGCGCTGGCGCTCTTCCGGAGCAGAGTCGATCGACGCGAAGTCGCGCTGCTCGTTGAGATCCGGGTACTGGTCGTACAGCACCTTGGAAATGGCGGCAGTCAGCGTCGTCTTACCGTGGTCAACGTGACCAATGGTGCCGATGTTGACGTGCGGCTTAGTCCGCTCGAACTTTGCCTTTGCCACAGGTTCCTCCTAGAACGATTTCAAGTGAAGTGCTCCTCGGCCGCGCTTTTCGCGGCAGAAACTTTAGCAAGTCTACTTGGGGGCTTGGTTTTGGTGAAATTGCAGATTCAGGAACCAATGGTAGTTCCTCGAGCCTGTTTGCGCAGGGGCCGGGCCGCGGCTGTCGCCGCAGCCCCGCCTCAAGCGCTCAGATGCCTTCCCGATACCGGAATTGCATCCGTTACCGGGAGATTACTCGCCGCGGGTTTTCTGGATGATCTCGTCGGCTACTGCCTTGGGGACCTCCGCGTAGCTGTTGAACGTCATGGAGTACACAGCACGACCCTGGGTCTTGGACCGCAGGTCGCCGATGTAACCGAACATGCCGGACAGCGGAACGTGCGCACGGATAACCTTCACGCCTGCTGCGTCTTCCATGGACTGCATCTGGCCACGACGGGCGTTCAGGTCACCAATAACATCACCCATGTATTCCTCAGGTGTGCGGACCTCAACATCCATCAGCGGTTCAAGCAGAACAGGGTTCGCCTTGCGTGCAGCTTCCTTGAAAGCCATACGGCCGGCGATCTTGAACGCCATTTCCGAGGAGTCAACGTCGTGGGACGCGCCATCAATCAGCGTGGCCTTGATGCCGACAACCGGGTAACCGGCCAGGACGCCGTCGTTCAGTGCATCCTGGATACCAGCGTCAACGGACGGGATGTATTCGCGCGGAACGCGGCCACCAGTGACCTTGTTCTCGAACGCATACAGCTCGCCGGAAGCGGTGTCCATGGGCTCGATCGCAATCTGGATCTTTGCGAACTGACCCGAACCACCGGTCTGCTTCTTGTGCGTGTAGTCAAGGCGCTCAACGGCGCGCTTGATGGTTTCGCGGTAAGCAACCTGCGGCTTGCCAACGTTTGCCTCGACCTTGAATTCGCGGCGCATGCGGTCCACCAGGATGTCCAGGTGAAGTTCGCCCATGCCGGCGATGATGGTCTGGCCCGTATCTTCGTTGAGGGAGACCTGGAAGGTCGGGTCCTCAGCGGAGAGCTTCTGGATGGCCGTGGAGAGCTTCTCCTGGTCACCCTTGGTGTTGGGCTCGATGGCAACCGAGATCACGGGCTCCGGGAAGCTCATGGACTCGAGGACGATCTGGTTGTTGGCATCACACAGGGTGTCACCCGTGGTGGTGTCCTTCAGACCGATGGCAGCGTAGATGTGGCCGGCGGTAGCGCCCTCGACGGGCATTTCCTTGTTGGCGTGCATCTGGAACAGCTTGCCGATGCGTTCTTTCTTGCCCTTGGTGGAGTTAACCACCTGGGCGCCGGCTTCGACGTGACCGGAGTACACGCGGACGAAGGTCAGCTGACCGAAGAACGGGTGCGCAGCAATCTTGAAGGCGAGGGCCGAGAACGGCTCGTCCGCAGACGGCTTGCGGGTGAGTTCCTTCTCTTCGTCGCGGGGATCGTGACCGATCATCGGCGGGACGTCGAGCGGGTTCGGCAGGAAGTCAACAACGGCGTCAAGCATCGGCTGGACACCGCGGTTCTTGAAGGCCGAACCACAGAAGACCGGGTAGAGCTCAGAGTTGATGGTCATCTTGCGGATGCCGGCTTTGATCTCTTCGAGAGTGAGTTCTTCACCTTCGAGGTACTTCTCCATGAGTTCTTCGGAAGCCTCGGCCACAGTCTCAACGAGCTGTGCACGGTACTCCTCGGCCTTGGCCTGGAGGTCCGCGGGGATTTCCTGCACTTCGTAGGAAGCGCCCATGGTGACGTCACCCTTTGCGTCGCCAGGCCAAACCAGGGCGCGCATTTCGAGGAGGTCGACAACACCGATGAAGTCGTTCTCAGCACCGATGGGCAGCTGCATGACCAGCGGCTTGGCACCAAGGCGGGAGATGATGGTGTCTACGGTGAAGTAGAAGTCAGCGCCCAACTTGTCCATCTTGTTGACGAAGCAGATACGCGGAACGTTGTACTTGTCAGCCTGGCGCCAAACAGTCTCGGACTGCGGCTCCACGCCTTCCTTGCCGTCGAACACTGCGACTGCACCGTCGAGGACGCGCAAGGAGCGCTCAACCTCAACTGTGAAGTCAACGTGGCCCGGGGTGTCGATGATGTTGATCTGGTTCTTGTCCCAGAAGCAAGTCACGGCGGCAGACGTGATGGTGATGCCGCGTTCCTTTTCCTGTTCCATCCAGTCAGTCGTCGAAGCGCCGTCGTGCGTCTCGCCGATCTTGTGGTTCACACCCGTGTAGAACAGGATGCGCTCGGTAGTGGTGGTCTTGCCGGCATCGATGTGGGCCATGATGCCGATGTTGCGGACCTTATTAAGGTCGGTAAGCACGTCCTGTGCCACGGGGTCTCCCTTTCGGATGGACTACACGTTCGCCGCCGGCTCAGTGAGCCGGCGGCGTCCGGAAAGTTTTTACCAGCGGTAGTGTGCGAAGGCCTTGTTGGACTCGGCCATCTTGTGGGTGTCTTCGCGACGCTTCACAGCGGCACCAAGACCATTGGAGGCATCCAGGATTTCGTTCTGGAGGCGCTCGGTCATGGTCTTCTCACGGCGGGCCTTGGAGTAGCCCACGAGCCAACGCAGAGCGAGGGCGGTGGAGCGACCCGGCTTGACCTCAACCGGAACCTGGTAGGTAGCGCCACCAACACGGCGTGAACGCACCTCGAGGGAAGGCTTGACGTTGTCCATGGCCTTCTTGAGAGCGGCAACGGGGTCGCCGCCGGACTTGGCACGTGCACCTTCGAGTGCGCCGTAAACGATGCGCTCTGCGGTGGACTTCTTGCCGTCGACAAGAACCTTGTTGATCAGCTGCGTGACCAACGGGGAGCCGTAAACGGGATCGGAAACTAGCGGCCGCTTCGGGGCCGGACCCTTGCGAGGCATATTACTTCTTCTCCATCTTTGCGCCGTAACGGCTGCGAGCCTGCTTGCGGTTCTTGACACCCTGGGTGTCGAGTGCGCCGCGGACGATCTTGTAGCGGACACCCGGAAGGTCCTTAACACGACCACCACGGACGAGCACGATGGAGTGCTCCTGGAGGTTGTGGCCAACACCGGGGATGTAGGCGGTAACTTCTACGCCACCGTTGAGGCGCACACGTGCCACCTTACGGAGAGCCGAGTTCGGCTTCTTGGGGGTGGTGGTGTAAACGCGGGTGCAAACACCGCGGCGCATCGGGCTGCCCTTCAGCGCGGGAGCCTTGGTCTTGGAGACCTTCGGCGTGCGGCCCTTGCGGACCAGCTGGTTAATCGTAGGCACTTTCGTGTTCTCCGTTGTTTGATCTCTGCCCCCACACACAGGCGCCAGCCAGTGTAAACGTGGGAACTTTGGCGTTGCTCGTGCAGCCGGCCGAAAACTCCGGTAGGCGTGCAAAAGTGCGGCATTCGTTGCGCATGTTGCCCGCAACCCGGAAACAGGCTCCACCCAGCACCATGAGAACAAAACCAAAATGATGCTGCGGCGGCCTTCATCCACTGCCACACAGAACAATTACCAAAAGTCTAGCACGGCTTGATCTAGAGCCTTAATCGGGTGTATGGAGGCTGTTAAAGGGTCAGGCCCCGCACTCGAAAGTACGGGGCCTGACCTTTACGGCGTCAACTTTCCGTTTTAGCGGAAGTCGTTGCCGAGATCGTAGTCATCCAAGGGGATGGCGTGGAACTCGGGAGCACCGTCGCCACCCAGGGCGTCATAGGAGAAGTCGGTGAACGCGCTGGGGCCCGTGAACAGGCTTGCCTTTGCTTCTTCCGTCGGCTCCACAGTGACCTCTGTGTAGCGGGGCAGACCCGTACCAGCCGGGATGAGCTTACCGATGATGACGTTTTCCTTGAGGCCCAGCAGAGGATCGCTCTTGCCTTCCATGGCCGCCTGCGTCAGGACGCGGGTGGTTTCCTGGAAGGAAGCTGCGGACAGCCAGGACTCGGTAGCCAAGGAAGCCTTGGTGATACCCATGAGTTCCGGACGACCCGAAGCCGGGGCCTTGCCCTCGGATACGACGCGGCGGTTCTCGTCCTCGAAGCGGGCGCGCTCTGCAAGCTCACCGGGGAGCAGGTCGGAGTCGCCGGATTCGATGACGGTCACGCGGCGCAGCATCTGGCGAACGATAACCTCGACGTGCTTGTCGTGGATACCGATACCTTGGCTGCGGTAAACGCCCTGAACCTCGTCCACAAGGAACTTCTGTGCGGCACGGGGGCCCATGATGCGCAGAACCTGCTTCGGGTCCACCGGACCGTTGATCAGCTTCTGGCCGACGCTGACGTGCTCGCCGTCCTCAATGAGGAGACGTGAACGGCGCAGCACCGGGTAGGCAATCTCTTCGGAACCATCGTCCGGAGTGATGACCAGGCGCATCTGGCGCTCGGACTCTTCGATGGTGATGCGGCCGGCTGCTTCAGCAATCGGTGCGACACCCTTCGGAGTACGGGCTTCGAAGAGCTCCTGGATACGGGGCAGACCCTGGGTGATGTCGTCGCCACCGCCGGCGGAAACAGCACCACCGGTGTGGAACGTACGCATGGTCAGCTGGGTACCGGGCTCACCGATGGACTGTGCGGCGATGATACCCACGGCCTCGCCGATGTCCACGGTCTTGCCGGTGGCCAGCGAACGGCCGTAGCAAAGTGCACAGGTGCCCACCTTGGACTCACAAGTGAGTACGGAGCGGACCTTGACCTCGGTGATGCCTGCAGCCAGCAGTTGGTCGATTACAACGTCGCCGCAGTCAGTGCCGCCGGCAGCCAGGACGTTGCCCTGGGCATCGACGACGTCGACAGCCAGCGTACGTGCGTAGGCGCTGTTCTCGACGTTCTCGTCCAAGGCGAGCTCACCATTGGAATCCGGCACGGCGATCGGGGTGACCAGACCGCGTTCAGTACCACAGTCCTCTTCGCGGACGATGACGTCCTGCGAAACGTCCACCAGACGACGGGTCAGGTAACCCGAGTTGGCAGTACGGAGAGCGGTATCGGCCAGACCCTTACGGGCACCGTGCGTGGCGATGAAGTATTCCAGAACCGACAGGCCCTCACGGTAGGAGGACTTGATCGGGCGAGGAATAATCTCACCCTTCGGGTTGGCCACAAGACCACGGATACCCGCGATCTGGCGGACCTGCATCCAGTTACCACGTGCACCGGAGGACACCATGCGGTTGATGGTGTTCATCGGGGACAGGCTGTCGCGCATCGCCTGGGCGATTTCGTTGGTTGCCTTGTTCCAGATTTCGATCAGTTCCTGGCGACGCTCGTCGTCGTCGATCAGGCCCTTGTCGTACTGGCCCTGGATCTTGGCAGCCATGTTCTCGTAACCGGCCAGGATGGCAGGCTTGGAAGTAGGCACCTCGATGTCGGAGATGGCAACCGTGACACCCGAACGGGTGGCCCAGTAGAAGCCGGCATCCTTCAGGTTGTCCAGCGTTGCCGCGGTAACAACCTTCGGGTAGCGCTCGGCGAGGTCGTTGACGATCCGGGACAGTTCGCCCTTATCCGCAACGGCCTCGACCCACGGGTAATCCTCGGGCAGCGTCTGGTTGAAGATGACCTGGCCCAGGGAGGTTTCAACGAGAGCCGGCTGACCGGGCTCCCAACCTTCCGGAGCTTCCCACCCTGCGTAAGGCACGAAGTCGTCCAGACGGATCTTCACCTGGGAGTTCAGGTGCAGATCACGGGCGTCGTACGCCATGATGGCTTCCGAAACCGAGGAGAAGATGCGGCCTTCGCCGGCGGAGCCGACGCGCTTGGTGGTCAGGTGGTAGAGACCGATGATCATATCCTGCGAAGGAAGGGTCACCGGACGGCCATCGGACGGCTTCAGGATGTTGTTCGAGGACAGCATCAGGATGCGTGCTTCTGCCTGGGCTTCCGGGCTCAGCGGCAGGTGTACTGCCATCTGGTCGCCGTCGAAGTCAGCGTTGAAAGCGCCACAAACCAGCGGGTGAAGCTGGATTGCCTTGCCTTCCACAAGCTGCGGTTCGAAGGCCTGGATGCCGAGGCGGTGCAGGGTAGGTGCACGGTTGAGCAGCACCGGGTGTTCGGTGATGATCTCTTCCAGCACGTCCCAAACCTGCGGACGGTAACGCTCAACCATGCGCTTTGCCGACTTGATGTTCTGAGCGTGGTTGAGGTCAACCAGGCGCTTCATCACGAACGGCTTGAAGAGCTCCAGGGCCATCTGCTTGGGCAGACCACACTGGTGCAGCTTCAGCTGCGGGCCAACGACGATGACCGAACGGCCGGAGTAGTCAACGCGCTTGCCGAGGAGGTTCTGGCGGAAACGACCCTGCTTGCCCTTGAGCATGTCGCTCAGGGACTTCAGCGGACGGTTGCCCGGACCCGTAACGGGGCGGCCACGACGTCCGTTATCGAAGAGGCTGTCAACAGCTTCCTGAAGCATGCGCTTCTCGTTGTTGACGATGATCTCCGGAGCGCCGAGGTCAAGCAGTCGCTTGAGTCGGTTGTTGCGGTTGATCACACGGCGGTAGAGGTCGTTGAGGTCGGAGGTCGCGAAGCGGCCACCGTCCAACTGGACCATCGGGCGCAGTTCCGGCGGGATCACCGGAACGGCGTCGAGAACCATGCCGAGCGGGCTGTTGTTGGTGGTCAGGAACGCGTTGACAACCTTCAGGCGCTTCAGGGCACGCGTCTTACGCTGGCCCTTGCCGTTCTGGATGGTGTCGCGGAGTGACTCGGCTTCAGCCTGCATGTCGAAGGTCTCGAGGCGCTTCTTGATAGCCTCGGCACCCATGGAGCCCTCGAAGTACAGACCGTAACGGTCGCGCAGTTCGCGGTAAAGGCCTTCGTCACCTTCAAGGTCAGCGACCTTAAGGTTCTTGAAGCGGTCCCAAACCTGCTCAAGGCGCTCGATGTCGGCGTCGGCACGCTTGCGGACGTTCGCCATCTGGCGGTCAGCAGAGTCGCGGGCCTTCTTCTTGTCGGCAGCCTTGGCGCCTTCGCCTTCAAGACGGGCAAGCTCGTCTTCAAGGTCGCGGGCAATCGTGGCGATGTCGCTGTCGCGGTTGTCCACCATCTGCTTCTTCTCGAGGTCGTGCTCGACCTGGAGGTTCGGCAGTTCAGCGTGACGGCTTTCGGTGTCAACGCTGGTGATCATGTAGGCAGCGAAGTAAATGACCTTCTCGAGGTCCTTCGGTGCCAGGTCCAAAAGGTAGCCCAAGCGCGAGGGAACGCCCTTGAAGTACCAGATGTGGGTTACAGGCGCCGCCAACTCAATGTGGCCCATGCGCTCACGACGCACCTTGGCGCGGGTGACTTCAACGCCACAACGCTCGCAAATGATGCCCTTGAAGCGGACGCGCTTGTACTTGCCGCAGTAGCACTCCCAGTCGCGGGACGGGCCGAAGATCTTCTCGCAGAAGAGGCCGTCCTTCTCGGGCTTGAGCGTGCGGTAGTTGATGGTTTCCGGCTTCTTGACCTCACCGTAAGACCATCCGCGGATGTCTTCCGCGGTGGCGAGGCCGATCTGCATGAGGCCGAAGGAGGATTCGCTGGACATATGGTCCCTGTTCTCTCTTGTTCTCTAAATTCTGAAGTCTTGGTTACGGGAAGAGGGAGTTGTTCCGACGGACAGTTGTTGAGGCTGCCCGCCGGAACAGCTGCTAGACCTCTTCTACGGAACTGGGCTCTGCACGAGACAGATCGATGCCCAGTTCTTCCGCAGCCGTGAAGACTGCGTCATCAGAGTCACGCATTTCGATCGTGGTTCCATCAGTGGAAAGAACTTCCACGTTCAGGCACAACGACTGCATTTCCTTGATCAAGACCTTGAAGGACTCGGGAACGCCAGGCTCAGGGATGTTCTCGCCCTTGACGATGGCTTCGTAGACCTTCACACGACCATGGATGTCATCCGACTTGATCGTGAGGAGTTCCTGAAGGGTGTAAGCGGCACCGTAAGCTTCGAGCGCCCACACTTCCATTTCACCGAAGCGCTGGCCACCGAACTGAGCCTTACCACCCAGCGGCTGCTGCGTGATCATGGAGTACGGGCCGGTGGAGCGTGCGTGGATCTTGTCGTCCACCAAGTGGTGGAGCTTCAGGATGTACATGTAACCGACGGAGATCGGATCCGGGAACGGCTCGCCGGAGCGGCCGTCGAACAGACGGGTCTTACCGGAGGAGTCGATCAGGCGGTCGCCATCGCGGGTCACGTTGGTGGAGTCAAGCAGGCCCGTGATTTCTTCTTCGCGCGCGCCATCGAACACCGGGGTGGCAACGGTGGTCTGGCCGGTTTCACGGGGCAGGTTCGGGAGGTTCTTGACCCACTCCGGCTCGCCTTCGATCTTCCAACCAGTCTTGGCAACCCAACCGAGGTGGGTTTCAAGAACCTGGCCAACGTTCATTCGACCCGGAACACCCAGCGGGTTCAGGACGATGTCCACCGGGGTACCGTCTGCAAGGAAGGGCATGTCCTCGATCGGAAGGATCTTGGAGATAACACCCTTGTTGCCGTGACGGCCGGCGAGCTTGTCGCCGTCGGTGATCTTGCGCTTGGCTGCAACGTAGACGCGGACCAGCTGGTTCACGCCCGGCGGCAGTTCGTCGTCGTTGTCGCGGTCGAAGACGCGCACGCCGATGACCGTACCGGACTCGCCGTGGGGCACCTTCAGGGAGGTGTCGCGGACTTCGCGGGACTTCTCACCGAAGATCGCGCGGAGAAGGCGCTCCTCCGGGGTCAGTTCGGTCTCACCCTTAGGGGTGACCTTTCCGACCAGGATGTCGCCTGCTTCAACCTCGGCACCAATGTGGATGATGCCACGCTCGTCCAGGCCTGCAAGGACTTCCTCGGACACGTTGGGGATATCACGAGTGATTTCCTCGGCACCAAGCTTGGTGTCGCGGGCGTCAATTTCGTGCTCCTCGATGTGGATGGAGGAAAGTACATCCTCAGCAACAATGCGCTGGGAGAGGATGATGGCGTCCTCGAAGTTGTGGCCTTCCCATGACATGAATGCCACGAGGAGGTTCTTACCAAGGGCGAGTTCGCCCTGGTCCGTTGCGGGACCATCAGCGATGATGCCGCCAACTTCCAGGCGCTGGCCTTCGCTGACCAATACGCGGTGGTTGTAGCAGTTGCCCTGGTTGGAACGGGCGAACTTGTTGATGCGGTAGTTCGTCTCAGTACCGTCGTCGTTGATCATGACAACCAGCTCGGCGGAAACCTCGGTGACCACACCTGCCTTCTTGGCGATGACTACGTCACCGGCGTCGACGGCTGCTGCGCGCTCCATGCCGGTGCCCACGAAGGGAGCCTCGGAACGGACCAGCGGCACGGCCTGGCGCTGCATGTTGGCACCCATGAGTGCACGGTTGGCATCGTCATGCTCAAGGAACGGGATCAGGGCAGTTGCCACAGACACCATCTGGCGCGGGGAAACGTCCATGAACTGAACGTCGGCGGCGGGAACCAGGACAGGCTCGCCTCCACCACCACGGGCACGGACAAGAACGGTCTCTTCCGCAAACTTCTTGTCAGCATCCAGCGGAGCGTTGGCCTGTGCGATCAGGACCTCGGCTTCGTCGTCGGCCGTCAGGTACTGGACTTCGTCGGAAACGACGCCCTCGGAAACCAAGCGGTACGGCGTCTCGATGAAGCCGAACGGGTTGATGCGGCCGTAGGAAGCCAACGAACCAATCAGACCAATGTTCGGGCCTTCAGGAGTTTCGATGGGGCACATACGTCCGTAGTGGGACGGGTGAACGTCTCGAACTTCCATGCCTGCACGGTCACGGGACAGACCACCCGGGCCAAGCGCGGACAAGCGGCGCTTGTGGGTCAGACCCGAGAGCGGGTTGTTCTGGTCCATGAACTGCGACAGCTGGGAAGTTCCGAAGAACTCCTTGATGGCTGCCACGACGGGACGGATGTTGATCAGTGTCTGCGGCGTGATGGCCTCGACGTCCTGCGTGGTCATGCGTTCGCGGACGACGCGTTCCATGCGGGAGAGGCCGGTGCGGACCTGGTTCTCGATCAGTTCACCAACGGCGCGGATGCGACGGTTGCCGAAGTGGTCGATGTCATCGACGTCGACGCGAAGTTCGTGGTCTTCGCCGTCGCGCTTGCCCATGAGGGTCTTCTCGCCGGCGTGAAGCGCAACGAGGAACTTGATCATGGCAACGATGTCTTCAACGTGCAGGACCGATGCTTCCTTGTCGCCAAGGGAGCGGTCGATGCCGAGCTTGCGGTTGATCTTGTAACGGCCAACCTTGGCAAGATCGTAGCGCTTGGCGTTGAAGTACAGGTTGTCCAGCAGGGACTGGGCAGCCTCAACTGTGGGCGGCTCGCCCGGACGCAGCTTGCGGTAGATATCCAGAAGCGCGTCTTCGCGGGTCTCGGTGGCGTCCTTCTCCAGCGTTGCACGCATGGAGTCGTACTGGCCGAACTCTTCCAGGATCTGGCCTTCAGTCCAGCCAAGGGCCTTCAGGAGAACCGTGACCGACTGCTTGCGCTTGCGGTCGAGGCGAACGCCGACCTGATCGCGCTTGTCGATTTCGAGTTCGAACCATGCACCACGCGACGGGATGATCTTCGCAGTGAAAATGTCCTTGTCACTGGTCTTGTCAGCGGTGCGCTCGAAGTAGGCGCCCGGCGAACGGACCAGTTGGGAGACAACGACACGCTCGGTGCCGTTGACGACGAACGTTCCCTTTTCAGTCATGAGAGGGAAGTCGCCCATGAACACGGTCTGCTGCTTGATTTCACCCGTGTTGTTGTTCATGAACTCGGCCTTGACATACAGCGGGGCCGAGTAGGTGGCGTCACGGTCTTTGCATTCGGCCATGGTGTACTTCGGGTCAGCGAACTCCGGCTCGGAGAAGCTCAGGGACATAGTGCCCTGGAAGTCCTCGATGGGGGAGATCTCTTCGAAGATGTCGGCAAGTCCGGAGCTGGTGGCGACGCTGAGGTCGCCCTCCTCGACAGCCTTCGCTACCCGCGCCTGCCAGCGTTCGTTTCCGACCAGCCAGTCGAAACTGTCTGTCTGCAGGGCGAGAAGATTCGGAACATCAAGTGGTTCGTGAATCTTTGCGAATGAGAGGCGGCGGGTGGCACCATCGGTGCTTGCCGTGTTAGCGGTTTCGTTATTAGAGGTGCTCGAGGCGACCAAGAGGGATCCTTCCACAGACCTTCAGGCGTTTTCAGATCTCCCCCGTTTGCATCCTGCAGAGTGCTCCGCAAGATACTTGTTCCGGTTCCGCTATATGACCCGGACCCAGTCCGCTTATGACAGTGCACGTTTCGGAACGGCACGTCAATGACGCAGCTGAGAGATAAAGCCCACCGCTATATGAAGGCTGAAGGTTAACAGGGAAGACGCAAATATCTACGATACGGCAAAGCAGCCTTTCTGTCTACCCCAGATCGTCCGTGATTGCAAGCACGGTTGCTGCAGGCACCAATGCCCGAACGTGTCCCCCGGGAAACCGCTATGGAATGGGAGGAACTGCACAATTGTTGAAGAGATAGGCTGACGCGCGCTCCGCGATAGCCTTGCTACACCACTCCAGGATCGGAAGAGAGACCATGACCAACTCCGCTGACGACAATGACGTTGTCATCCTTGCTGCTTCCCGTACCCCACAGGGCCGGCTCAACGGGCAATTAGCCGGCTTCACCGCCGTCGACCTCGGTGCTCACGCCATAACCGCGGCACTCGCGGCCAGCGGTGTCAAAGCCGAGCAGGTGGACGCTGTCATCATGGGCCAGGTTCTTCAGGCCGGCGCAGGCCAGAATCCGGCCCGGCAGAGCGCCATCGCCGCCGGCGTCGGTTGGAACATCCCTGCCGTCACCATCAACAAGGTCTGCCTATCCGGACTCACAGCCGTCATTGATGCCGCACGCATGATCCGCAGCGGTGATGCCACAGTGGTAGTTGCCGGCGGCCAGGAATCCATGACGCGGGCACCGCACCTCCTTCCGGGATCCCGCCAGGGTTGGACCTATGGCGCCATCCAGGCACTGGACGTCGCCGCCCATGACGGCCTCACCGATGCTTTCGACGGACAATCCATGGGCTTGTCGACGGAAACGAAGAACGTCACGCTCGGCATCGACCGCAAGGCCCAGGATGAAGTTGCGGCGGCCTCGCACCAGCGCGCTGCAGCCGCCATCGCGGACGGAACTTTCGACGTCGAAATCGCTCCGGTAAGCGTCAAGCAGCGCAAGGGCGATCCCCTGGTCCTCACCACGGATGAGGGCGTCAGGCCCAACACCTCACTGGAAACGCTGGCGCCGCTGAAAGCTGCTTTCGCAACAGACGGCACCATCACCGCCGGCAATTCCTCTCCCCTGTCCGACGGCGCCTCCGCACTGGTGTTGACCAGTCGCCGCTTCGCCAAGGACAACGGGCTGGACTACCTGGCTGTTGTTGGAAAACCCGGTCAGGTTGCAGGTCCTGACAATTCGCTTCACTCACAGCCATCGAACGCCATAGCGCAGGCCTTGAAGCGCGCCGGTTGGACGGCGGAGGACCTGGACTTCATCGAAATCAATGAGGCTTTCGGTTCTGTGGCTGTCCAGTCCCTCAAAGACCTCCGCTACCCCTTGGAGAAGTGCAACATCCATGGCGGCGCCATAGCCTTGGGCCACCCCATCGGGGCGTCCGGAGCAAGGCTCGCCCTGCATGCCGCACACGAACTCAAGCGCAGGGGAACCGGAAAAGCGGCTGTCTCCTTGTGCGGAGGCGGAGGCCAGGGTGAAGCCCTCCTCCTGTACCGCGACTGATGACTGACGCATCCAAGCCGGGCGACGGCGTCGAACGGTTTCTGTCAGACGCCGCCGCGCGCGGCCTGGACGTTGACGTCGTCGAGCGTCCGGCTGCCCGCAGCTTGGAGGAGGCTGCCGGCATCCTGGGCATCAGCCCCGCGGACATCGTGAAGTCACTGGTGGTCAAGCATCGCGATGGCAGCTTCCTTTTCGCGCTCATTCCGGGGGACCGCCAGATCTCATGGCCCAAGCTGCGAGCCTTGGTAGGCGTCAACAAGCTTTCACTCCCCCATGCCGACGTCGCCTTGGCCGCCACCGGCTACGAGCGTGGAACCATCACTCCGCTGGGCAGCACCACACCGTGGCCTGTCTATGCCGATGCCACCATTACCGGGCGCCGCATCTCCATGGGTGCCGGGGCGCATGGCCGGAGCGCGTTCGTGGACGCGGATGCACTCACCGCCGCCCTGGGCGCGGTAGTAGCCGACATCAGCGAACCCAACTGAGTAACAGTTGAGGTCGTTCTGACGGCTCAGAACGACCTCAACTGCGATCTACTTGGGGTGCATTAAGGGCAGGAAGCCCCGCCCGGTGAACCGGACGGGGCTTCCACAAGCAAGACGAGTTACTTGAGGGTAACCGTTGCGCCAGCTTCTTCGAGCTGAGCCTTTGCCTTCTCGGCAGCTTCCTTGGTGGCGCCTTCGAGAACAGCCTTCGGTGCGCTGTCAACCAGGTCCTTGGCTTCCTTGAGGCCGAGGGAGGTGATGGCGCGAACTTCCTTGATCACTGCGATCTTCTTGTCGCCAGCAGCTTCGAGAACGACGTCGAATTCGGTCTTCTCTTCAGCAGCTTCAGCAGCACCGCCGGCAGCGGGGCCAGCAACTGCAACAGCAGCAGCCGTAACTTCGAAGGTCTCTTCGAAGAGCTTGACGAACTCGGAGAGCTCGATGATGGTCAGTTCCTTGAAAGCTTCAATGAGCTCTTCGTTGCTGAGCTTCGCCATGGTGGCGTCCTTCCATTAGTTGGTGCAGATCCGGGCTAAGCCTGTCCATACACCAGAGTTTGATTGAGGGGAGAACTTAGTTCTCTTCGGTTGCAGCTTCAGCGGCTTCGGCCGGAGCCGCAACCTCTTCAGCAGCAGCCTCTTCAGCGGCCGGGGCTTCTTCAGCGGCCGGTGCAGATGCGCCGCCCTCTTCTTCAAGCTTGAGGCGCAGGGCGTCGATGATGCGTGCAGCAGCGGATGCGGGAGCCTTGAGGACACCAGCAACACGTGCAAGCTGCAGCTCGCGGGACTCGAGGGCTGCCAGTGCGGCAACTCCTGCTGCGTCCAATGCCTTACCTTCGAAGACGCCGGTCTTGATAACCAGCTGCTTGTTGGCCTTGGCAAAGTCCGTCAGGCTCTTGGCAGCAGCAACAGCGTCACCCTTGATGAAGGCGATTGCAGTAGGGCCGGCGAGCTGATCGTTGAATGCTTCAACTCCAGCTTCCTTGGCTGCAATGGCACTCAGGGTGTTCTTGACGACCGAGAACTTGGTGTCCTGGCCGAGCGCAACACGCAGTTCCTTGAGCTGTGCAACAGTGAGCCCGCGGTATTCGGTCAGGACAGCCGCGTTCGATTCCTTGAAATCGTTGGTGATCTCTGCAACTGCGGAGATCTTGCTAGGCGTTGTCATAACCCTCCTTCCGGGGAATAAAGCCGGTCTTCCGGGTCCCCGCTCACGAGAGCTAAAAACTAAAAACGCCCCGCGCAGATGCACGGGGCTTGGCTCAACACAGTTTGATCCGTGGAGACTTGCTTCGTTCACCTGCGCCGGCCGCCCTATGTTCAGGGTCCTTCGTCAAGGAATTCACTTTTACCTCAAGGGCGCAGCTACAGAATTGAGCTGTGCTCGAAAGAGTGGATTCCCATCAACCGACGGTCTTTGGTACTTCAAGGTTACGGGAGAGTGGTCGGCAAACCAAATCGACCTTGCTTAGTCTGACGACGTGGCTCCCGCAAGTCTGCCCGGAAGTTCCTTCTGCCACAGTCCAGTGACACCCGCGGTAGTAAATCCCAATTGCTTGTTCACGGTCAGGAGGTATCTGTTCTCGGGCGCGTTCCAGGTATAGATGACCCGGGCATCCGGGAATTGCTCACTCAACCGCTCCATGTTGGCCACCTTGATCAACAAGCCGAGCTTGTTGCCGCGATGCTCCTGCAAGACCAAAGTATCGTCCTGGAAAACCACGTCCTGGCGGTGCGCAAGGACGCTGATGGTGGTCAGGCCCACCAGCCTCCCGCTCTCTACATGCTCGACGGCGGTCACCACCGTTCGCCGCCCCTGCGCCAAGGCCGCATCCTCGGTTTCGCGGAGTACCGTTGCGTCGAAGACCATTCCGCTCGCTTCCACTTCAGGCGCATCTTCGTCGCCTTCGTCACGGACCACCTCACCGGCAGCGTTCTCCAAAGCGGCCACGGCTTCCAGCCAGGGCTCGGGGCAACGGTCAGTCCAGTGGTGCAGGGCGTACCTGCCGCCGTTGGCTTCTTCCGCTTCAAGCTGCAGATCCCCCACCAGCTTGGAATCCAGGGGCAGCACGCATGAACTGAACTGTTCGATGTGTTGAAGGGTGTAGCCAGCGCGCTTGGCGAAGTCCACCTCCCTGCTGCTCTCAGGAACAAAGCCAGCGCCGCTGCCCGGAATCAACTGGTCCTCGGGTATCTCAGTGAGCGACGTTGCCGGGTGGTTGGTATCCACCAAAGCCATGGTGCGTCCCTCCGCCCGGGCGAGCTGCTCAGCGGCTTCCAGCAACTGGCGGCCAACACCTTGGCCCTGGAACTCGGGAAGGATGTCCAGAGTGAACTCGGCCAAGTCCAGGTTGTCCGCCAACGGCAAGGCAATGTCTACCGTGCCCACAATGACGCCCTCTACCTTTGCCACCAGAATGACTTGGCGCTCATAAGGATCGGAAAGCTCCAACAGCTTTTCCAAGGGCGTATAGGCGAGGTCGTCACTCCCCCACGTTTCCATGCGTACCCGGCGCCCTACTTCAACGGCGTCCAAAAAATCAGCGGCGTCGGGGCTGTCCAGGGTGTCAGGCACCCACAGCTGCTCGACTTGAACAGTCTTCGCCTCGTCTACAGTCATTCCAGCCGTTTCTGCCATTCGCCGTCAAAGCCGGAGGGCTTGAATCCTAGTGCGATATTTATGGCCAGCATATGCCGGTTTTCATTGGCGTTCCATGTCATCACGGACGTGGCGCTGGGCCATAGCTCGTGGATACGGCGAAGATTGGCAATCTTGACCAGCATGCCAAGGCGGTGTCCGCGGTGCCCTGGGGCAACCAACGTGTCCTCTTGGTAGACCATGCCCGGGGTAGCCTCGCGGTGGGTGAGTATTGTGTAGGCCGCCAGTTCCCCCGTGGCGTCGTGCCGGGCAACGGCCGCCATGGAAGCAACGCCGCCTGACAGCCACGTGGATTCCTCGAGACGGACGCGATTGGCGTCCCAGTCCTCGCCCTCCCAGCCAAGGCCTGCGATGGGCACCTCGGTGCTCATGAGGCTTTTGAGCTTCGCGAACACATCCACAAACTCATCAGGGCAGCGGTCCTGCCACACGATGAGGCTGTAGCCGGCTGCCCGCTTTGTTGCCTGCTCTTCAAGGTCCTGCAGGAGCACTTCTTCGACCGGGAGGGGCAGCGTGCTGTTGGTTTCGACCTGCTCCAGGGAATATCCGTGATGGAGGGCAAAGCGGGTGGAAGCGGAGTCCATTGGGACGCCACCCGTGCCTGACTTTGCCTCCAGCAACTCAACGCCCGGGATGAGGAGCCGGATTGGCTCCGCGCAAAACGCGTCAAAGGACGTACGGTCCCGCTCACGGGCCACTTGCTCCAGCACCCCGAGGACCCTCGTCCCGATGCCCCGCCGGCGATAGGCAGCGTCAACAAGAACGTCCACTCCCGCCGTCGTCGTGTTTTCGCTAAGAGGCAGCGTCAAGGTGCCGCTGCCCACCACGGCTCCATGGAGGAATGCCAGGTAGACATGCCGTTCTTCGTATTCATTGCCCTGCCAGAAGAGGACAGCTTCGGCCAGCGTGGAGCAACGGTCCAGGTTCCCCCAGAGATCCATGTGGTGGGCAACGTCCAGGTCATGGAAGGCGCGGAAATCGGGATCCCCCTTCGCGTCGGGGCTTTTCGGGACCGGGATCCGCTGCACGGACAACCCGGCGATGGCGGAAGAGTTCGACGTCGGCACGCACCACAGCCTACGGCTCTCCCCCGGTGGTGAACAGGGAAAAGGGCAAGAAAAAGGACCGCCCGGCAAAGCCGGACGGTCCTTTTATCAGAGCAAGTGCCCGCGAAGCTTACGCGTCGACGAGGACCTTGGTGACGTTCGGGTCAACGGTGATGCCCGGACCGAACGTGGTGGCAACGGTAGCCTTCTGGATGTAACGGCCCTTGGAAGCGGACGGCTTCAAGCGAAGCACCTCTTCCAGAGCAGCTGCGTAGTTCTCAGCCAGCTTGTTGACGTCGAAGGACACCTTGCCGATGATGAAGTGCAGGTTGGAGTGCTTGTCGACGCGGAAGTCGATCTTGCCACCCTTGATGTCGTTGACAGCCTTGGTGACATCCGGGGTAACCGTACCGGTCTTCGGGTTCGGCATCAGGTTACGGGGGCCGAGGACCTTACCGAGGCGGCCAACCTTGCCCATGAGGTCAGGGGTTGCCACTGCGGCGTCGAAGTCGGTCCAGCCGGCTGCGATCTTTTCGATCAGGTCATCGGAACCAACGAAGTCGGCGCCGGCAGCGATAGCTGCTTCAGCCTTGTCGCCGGTAGCGAAAACGAGGACGCGGGCGGTCTTACCGGTGCCGTGGGGCAGGTTGACGGTGCCACGAACCATCTGGTCAGCCTTACGCGGGTCAACGCCCAGGCGGAAAGCGACCTCAACGGTTGCGTCGAACTTGGAAGGATTGGTGTCCTTCGCGAGGGTGATGGCCTCGATCGGGGCGTAGACCTTGTCTGCCTCGATCTTGGCTACGGCTGCCTCATATGCTTTGCTGCGCTTTGCCATGCTGCTATTTCTCCTTGTGCAGTTGTGGTCTGCGGACCGCGCTGGGCCCTGCCACAAGTCGTGGATCCGGCAAGGATCCTGCGACATTTCAATGTTTCAGATGCCGGTTACCCGGCGGTTGAAGGCCACAAGGGCCTTCGAAGGTTACTAGCCTTCTACGGTGATGCCCATGGAGCGGGCGGTGCCTGCGATGATCAGGGCAGCTGCCTTGATGTCGTTGGCGTTGAGGTCTTCCATCTTGGTGGAAGCAATTTCCTCAACCTGTGCCTGGGTCAGCTTGGCAACCTTGACGGTGTGCGGGGTAGCCGAACCCTTGGCAACGCCTGCAGCCTTCTTGATGAGCTCTGCAGCCGGCGGGGTCTTGGTGATGAAGGTGAAGGAACGGTCTTCGTAAACCGTGATTTCAACCGGGATAACGTTTCCGCGCTGGGATTCCGTTGCAGCGTTGTACGCCTTGCAGAATTCCATGATGTTGACACCGTGCTGGCCAAGCGCAGGACCGATCGGCGGAGCCGGGTTAGCGGCACCTGCCTGGATCTGCAGCTTGATGAGGCCGGTGACCTTCTTCTTGGGAGCCAATGTAGGGTCCTTCTCTCAATAGCTTCCTGGGACACAGGAGCGCGTCCCAGGTTTGTGGCCGCCATGGCAAGGCGACCGGCCGCTCCCGAACTGCTAAGCAGGCAGGACTGGAGCGAAATTTTGGAATCAGCTAGATCTTGGTGACCTGGTTGAATGCGAGCGTCACCGGGGTTTCGCGCTCGAAGATCGAGACCAGAACCACAAGGGTCTGGGACTCGGGCTTAATCTCGGAGATCGTCGCCGGGAGGGTCTCGAACGGACCTTCCTTCACGATGACCGACTCGCCGACCTCGAAGTCGACGGCCACGGGAGCCTGGTTCTGCTTGTTGACGGGCTTGCCCTGCTCTGCCTGCTCTTCTTCGAAGACCGGGGCGAGCATGGAGAAGACCTCATCGAGCCGCAGCGGGACGGGGTTGTGGGCGTTGCCCACGAAGCCGGTGACACCCGGCGTGTGGCGGACTGCGCCCCAGGAAGCGTCGGTCAGGTCCATGCGGACGAGGACGTAGCCGGGAATGCGCACGCGGTTGATGACCTTGCGCTGCGCATTCTTGATCTCGACGACCTCTTCCATGGGCACCTGGATCTCGAAGATGTAATCTTCCATGTCCAGGGTCTGGATGCGGGTTTCAAGGTTGGCCTTCACACGGTTCTCGTAACCGGCGTAGGAGTGGATGACGTACCAGTCACCTTCCTGGCGGCGCAGCTTGGCCTTGAATTCCTCAGCCGGATCGGCCGGTGCTGCTGCAGCAGCGGCTGCCAGGTCGTCGCCGTCGGACTCTTCCTCGTCGCCGGCAACCTCGTCCGACGCGTCATCAGACTCGTCGTCCACGTCAGCTTCGAAGTCCTCTTCGGAATCGTCGACGTCGGCAGATTCGGGCGCAGCAGAATCAACCTCGGACTCTTCCACAGCCTCAGCCGCGGCGCCCTCAGTTTCTTCCAGCTCAGTCTCGTTTACCTCGAGCTCCTGCTCAGACACTTGGTCTCCTGCTTCCTCATTGCCTAACATGCCTATTTAAATGGCTCAATTCCGCAAACCCCGCAAAATCTCTGACGAATCAAAGAATTCACACAGTTTGCGGACAGATCCGCTTATTGGTCCACAGCCCCTGCGCCACCGAAGACCCAGCTGGCTCCCGTCCCGAAGGCGATGTCCAGCAGGCTGACGATGAGCATCATGATGGCTACGAACACCAGCACCACGAGCGTGTAATTGATCAGTTCCTTGCGGGTGGGCGCAACGACCTTCTTCAGTTCACCAATCACCTGGCGGACGAAGAGTGCAATACGGGCGAAGAAGCCGCGGTCGGTCTTCTTGGCGGGACGGCCCTTCGAGCTGCTGGCAGCTGTTTCGGTCACCTGGTCCTCACTCACCTTGCAAAGTCGTTGACCCGACTCTGATCAGAGCCATGGTTGCTGCGCGTGCCCCGGCGTTTCCGCCGGAACAGCTTGCGCAGGGCAGACAGGACTCGAACCTGCAACCTGCGGTTTTGGAGACCGCTGCGCTACCAATTGCGCCACTACCCTATGGATCAGATCCATGTTTCAGGCCGCACTTCAGCCTGTGGTGCTTTTCAACACCGGTGAACCAGTCTACGCAAGAATTTCGCGATAGTCGAACCGGCCGATTCCGGACCTCCCAGCCCTAAAAGCCTGTGACCGGCATTATCAGTCACAAAGTTCTGCAGGCGCCCGGGAGCTCCGCAGAACAGCATAAGGTAGTTTACGTCGAATCCCATCATCCAGCCCTCGAGCTGCCTGCGAAGAACGGTACATAGATGTCTGCCGGAACAACTACCGCCCGCATTTCACAGCGAATCTCCGCCATTGCAGAATCCGCCACCCTTGCCGTTGACGCCAAGGCCAAGGCACTGAAGGCCGCGGGACGTCCCGTGATCGGTTTCGGTGCCGGCGAACCTGATTTCCCCACCCCGGACTACATCGTCCAGGCGGCCATTGAGGCAGCAGGTCAGCCGAAGTATCACCGCTACTCCCCCGCAGGTGGCCTCCCCGAGCTGAAGAAGGCCATCGCCGAGAAGACCCTGCGGGACTCCGGTTACCAGGTTGATCCTTCCCAGGTCCTGGTGACCAACGGGGGTAAGCAGGCCGTCTACAACACGTTCGCGACACTCGTGGACCCGGGTGATGAAGTCATCATCCCCACCCCCTTCTGGACCACGTACCCGGAAGCCATCCGGCTCGCCGGTGGCGTGCCGGTTGAGGTTTTCGCCGGACCGGAACAGGGCTACCTGGTAACTGTCGAGCAGCTTGAGGCCGCTGTAACGGACAGGACCAAGATCCTGTTGTTCGTTTCCCCGTCCAACCCCACCGGCGCCGTTTACAGCCCCGAGCAGGTCGCGGAGATCGGCAAGTGGGCCGCGTCCAAGGGACTCTGGGTTGTCACCGACGAGATCTACGAGCACCTGACCTACGACGGCGTCGAGTTCACGTCCATCGCCACTGCTGCACCGGAACTGGGCGACAAAGTGGTCATCCTCAACGGCGTTGCCAAGACCTACGCCATGACCGGTTGGCGCGTGGGCTGGATGATCGGCCCTAGCGACGTCATCAAGGCCGCCACCAACCTGCAGTCCCACGCGACGTCCAATGTCTCCAACATCATGCAGATCGCAGCCGCGGCAGCCCTCACGGGTCCGCTGACCGCCGTCGACGAGATGAAAGTTGCGTTTGACCGACGCCGCAAGGCTATTGTCGCCGGCCTGAATGCAATCGATGGTGTTGAATGCCCGACGCCGACCGGCGCCTTCTACGTCTACGCGGACGTCCGCGGCCTGCTGGGTAAGGAATTCGAGACCTCCAATGGTCCTGTCCGCCCGGAGACTTCTGCTGAACTCGCCACCCTCATCCTCGACGAGGTGGAAGTCGCCATTGTTCCGGGCGAGGCCTTCGGTCCTTCCGGCTACGTCCGCCTGTCCTACGCACTCGGCGATGACGACCTCGCCGAGGGTGTCCGCCGCATCCAGGAATTTCTGGGCAAGGCCAAGTAGCAAGCAGCGAACGCAAACGCTCTTCCACCGTGACAGGTGGAAGAGCGTTTGCGTTTAAGGCGCGGGACGTGAGAGTGTCCCTATGTTTTTCGTCAAGTGGTTGTGGGTGTTGGGGATTGGTAGAGGGTCCCGTCGCGGAGCATGGCGTAGAGGGTGTCGCAGCGTCGTCGGGCCAGGGCAATGAGCGCT
>NZ_JAPSHI010000010.1:0-140694 GCF_031180005.1 Paenarthrobacter sp.
AAATCGCCATTCCGGACCTTCAGCCGGGCTCCTCGATCATGCCGGGCAAGGTCAACCCGGTCATCTGCGAAGCGTCCATCATGGTCTGCGCCCAGGTCATCGGCAACGACACCGCCATCGCCTGGTCCGGCACCAACGGCGCCTTCGAACTCAACGTCGGCATCCCCGTGATGGCCGCCAACCTGCTCGAGTCCATCCGCCTGCTGGCCAACACCAGCCGCGTTATGGCCGACAAGATGATCGACGGCATCACCGCCAACGTTGAGCGTGCGCGCTTCCTTGCAGAGGCTTCCCCGTCCATCGTGACCCCGCTGAACAAGTTCATTGGTTACGAGAACGCTGCCAAGATCGCCAAGATCGCTGTGAAGGAGGGCCTGACCATCCGCCAGGCCACCGAGAAGCTTGGCTTCGTTGGCGAGGGCGAAGGCAAAGTCACCGAGGCAGAGCTCGACAAGGCCCTCGACGTCACCACCATGACGTCCCCTGCTCACAAGAACTAATACTCAAAGCACGACGACGGCCGGTACCTTTCGCACGAAAGGTACCGGCCGTCGTCGTTCCCGGACGTATGGGTAAAGCCATACCCCAAACTTTTTGCACTTTTAGTGCTTGAGTGCAAAACTTTACATTGTGATCAATAGTGCAAATACTGATGGTGGCCTCCGTGAGCGCAAGCGGGCTGCCACACGGACGGCGATCACCGCCGTCGCGCGTTCCATGACCGCATCGCGCGGCCTTAGCGGTTTTACGGTTGAGGAAGTCTGCGAGGAGGCGGGGATTTCACGGCGGACCTTCTTCAACTACTTCCACTCCAAGGAAGACGCCGTGGTCGGCTCGTTCTCGGATGAGTTGCCCGAGGACGCCTTGGAAGCGTTCAACCAGAACCCGTCCCGCACACCGGACAGCATCTCCGGGACTCTCCTGGCAGCCCTGCACGTGCTCACCGTGACCCTGATGGAGCGTTCATCCATCAGCCGTGCCGAGGTCCAACAGTTCATCGCTGCCATCACGGCCGAACCACAACTCCTGGCACGCCTCACCCTTGAAGGGGAGGCCCGCGAACGGCAATTCGCCGCGCTGGTGGCCGCCCGCGAAGGGCTGGCTCCCGAGCACCCGGAAGTCGTTACGGCAACCGCGTTGTTCGGGGCGGTGTCCAAGAAGACGGCACAGCAATTCTTCTCGGAGGAAAATTCGCGTCCCTACCGCGGGATCCTCGAACAGAACCTCAACGCCGCACGGAAACTTTTCGCCCAGCCGCTGGCTACGAACCAACAGCTGGGCCCCAACCCCCTTGAAACCTCAAAGGATCCCGCATGAGTACATTGTCCAAAGCCGCCGAACCGCTGCTGCTGACCCAGAAACGCATCTGGATCATCTTCTCGGCACTGATCGCAGGCATGCTGTTGTCCAGCCTCGACCAGACGATCGTTTCCACCGCCATGCCTACCATCGTGGGCAAGCTGGGCGGCGTGGAGCACCAAGCCTGGATCACCACCGCGTACCTCCTTGCCACCACCATCGTGATGCCCATCTACGGCAAGTTCGGTGACATCCTTGGGCGTCGCAACCTGTTCCTCGTGGCAATCGCCCTGTTTACCCTCGCATCCGTTGGCTGCGCGTTTGCCACCGACTTCTGGGGGTTCGTGATCTTCCGCGCCATTCAAGGCCTGGGCGGCGGCGGCCTCATGATCCTTTCGCAGGCGATCATCGCCGACATCGTTCCTGCCAAGGAGCGCGGCAAGTACATGGGTCCGCTGGGCGCAATCTTCGGCCTGTCCGCTGTAGCCGGACCGCTGCTGGGTGGCTTCTTCGTTGATCACCTCACCTGGGAATGGGCTTTCTACATCAACATCCCCATCGGCATCGCTGCGTTCATCACCGCCTGGTTCACTTTGACCCTGCCGAATAAGAAGGCAGAGAAGAAGATCGACATCCTGGGTGTCCTGTTCCTCTCCGCAGCCACCACCTGCCTCATCTTCTTCACCGACTTCGGCGGCAAGAAGGACGAAGGCTGGGACTCGCCGCTGACGTGGGCGTTCGGGGCCGGCATGGTCCTGGCCGCCTTTGCCTTCGTGATGGTTGAACGCCGCGCCGAGGACCCCATCATTCCGCTGAGCCTGTTCAAGAACCCCATCTTCATCAACGCCACGGCCATCGGCTTTACGTTGGGCCTGGGTATGTTCGCCGCCATCGCTTTCGTTCCCACGTTCCTGCAGATGTCCTCCGGAACGTCGGCCGCTGAGTCCGGCCTGCTGATGCTGCCCATGATGGTAGGCCTCATGGGCACCTCCATCTACTCCGGTATCCGCATTTCCAAGACCGGCAAGTACAAGATGTATCCCATCCTGGGTGCGGCGTTGACTATCGCGGCCATGTTGTGGCTGACCACGCTCACGGCAGAAACCGCCATCTGGGTCATTTGCATCCAGCTGTTCATTTTCGGTGCGGGTTTGGGCCTCATCATGCAGGTCATTGTCCTGGTGGTGCAGAACTCTGTTCCGGCTGACCAAATCGGCACGGCCACCAGCACCAACAACTATTTCCGCGAGGTAGGGGCGTCGCTGGGTGTCGCCGTCTTTGGAGCGATCTTCACCAACCGCTTGGCTGAATCCCTGACCGAGGCCTTCACCGGTGCCGGTGCATCTGCAGACCAAGCTGCGCAATCCACCAGCACCCTAGATCCGCAGGCGCTGGCCCAGATGCCTGAGCAACTCCGCGATGCGGTGGTGAACGCCTACGCAGATTCCCTGGCACCGGTGTTCTGGTACTTGGTGCCGTTCATCGCCATCGCCTTGGTGCTGGCCATCACGCTGAAGCAGATTCCACTCTCAGACACCGCCGGCATGGTGGCGCGCGGGGAGGCTGTGGGTGGCGAAGAGGCGGACCGGCTTGAGGCCGAGCGACTGGAGACTGCGCGACTGGAAGCGGAGTTGGCTGCCTCGGATGGCATCGAAAAGGATCGTCCGACGGCAGATGCGGCCAGACGGTAACGCTAGTCCTCCACTTGGTACGCCACGGGGCCTTCGGGCTCCGTGGCAAGCCTGATGGCCTCAAGGTTCCCGGCACTCATCTCCGGAAGCTCATCCAGCGCAAACCACCCGACGGCCAGAGATTCGTCGTCATTGACCCGGGCTTCTCCAGAGACGTATCGGCAGCGGAACGTGATGTCCAGGAAATCGCACACGTCGCCGTTGGGGAACGTCACAGGCCCCACAACTCCGACGCCGATGATGCGCTCCGTCTCGGCCACAACGGCTGTTTCCTCCAAGATTTCGCGGATCAAACCAGGCGCGGGGTGCTCCCCCGGTTCCAACATTCCGGTGATAAGTGTCCAGTGGCCGTTGTCGGCACGCTGGCCTAAAAGGACCCTGCCTTCGTCGTCAAACACCACTCCCCGCACGGCCGGCAGCCAGAGCGGGTCGTTGCCGATCTTTTCCCGCAGTTTGATCACGAATTCCGGTGCACCCATGGTGTCAGCTTTCCTTCAATTCGATGGTCGCATGTGAGTTCTTCAAGGTGAGGGTGTCGCCGTCGAGCTTCCACTGAACAGGCTGTTCAAAGAGCTCCTCTGTCCACGCCTGGTAGTTGTCCGTTGGCTCCACGCAGCCGTGGTCGGTGACCATCATCCAAAGCTGAGTAAAGACATCATCCTGCACTGAAACTGCCACCTGGAGATAATTGCACGGTGTGTGGACGAAGAGGGTCCACTCTCCGTTGGCATGCCTCGAGCTCACTCTCAGCGGGTCCGTTCCGAGCCATGCCACATCTCCCGTGGCGTCGGTTCCCCGCACGGACGTGAACTCGGAACAGCCCAGCGGACCACCTTCACAGGGGGTCTCCGGGCTGCGTGTGGGATCCGGCGGTTGAGTAATGCCCGGCTGCTGCGTATTCCCCGACTGAATACCAATCCCCGGCTGGATGCCGGGTCCCGTGGATACAAGAGGTTCGTTGACTGTCTGCCCGCATCCGGTCAGCAGTACTGCGCAGGCAATGGACGCGCCCAGCAGGAACCTCAACCTGATTCGCCGCACTGCAAACCTCCTGCCGCCCTCATACACGTCCGAACACTCGCTGGGCTAAGCATGACCCAGCCCGGTAAACGCCGAGAATACGGGGAGCGTTGCAATTTGGCCGCAGTTGCTATGGGACGAGTGGTTTGCGGCTTCACGCGGGCAGGACCACCATGGCGGCCGTCGCCCCGGCCAGCATGAAGGGGCCGAACGGGATGGCCGAGCGCAGCGTGCCTCGCCGGGCCACCAGGATGCCCAGGCTCCACAGCCCTCCCAAGAGGAAGGCAGCGAACGTTCCCGCAAAGATGTGGCTCCATCCCAAGTAGCCCAGATACAAGCCCAGCACCCCGGCCAGCTTGACGTCCCCAAAGCCCATTCCGGGTGGATGGACGAGCCTGAGTATGAAGTAGAACAGCCAGAGCAAGGCACCGCCGGCGATGACGCCCAGGCCGGGCACACCAAAGACGACAGCCGCCGGTGCGCCCACCGGGGTTGAATCAGCGAAGTACACCACCAGTGCCGCAGCCAGCAGCAGCACTCCAGCCACTGCGTAGGACGGAAACACGATCCGGTTTGGCAACAGGTGGCTCCGGATGTCTATCACTGTGAGTCGGACGGCCATCACCACGAAGTACAGGCATGACGCCATCACGAGCCAGAAGCCCAGCGGATTGGCATCCCAGAGGTCGGAGAGTCGTCGGATCACCTTCGGATGCTATCCCGGTGGCCGCCATTCCCGCTTGAACCCGTAGGTAAACTGTGGATATGGGGCGCTACAGTGCAGCTGGACCGGGTTTTGACTTGTCCTCCACATTCCGCAATCTTTGCCGTTCTTCGCCTTGGAGGTGGACCAGCCTCCGCTTTGAGTACCTCGAACGCCCCGCCTCCGACGCCGCCATGGTCCGGGCGTGGCTCAGGCGCCCGGGTGCCCTCCGCCTCGAGACGCCGGACGGCCTGCTTTTGCACAGCACCACGGGCATTAACGACTCCAGGGACGATCTTTACGTCAGTGCCACTCGCCGTTCGTGGCTACTTCCGGCTCACCTCGTGACCCCGGTTTACGACGACGCCGGCCTGGTCCGCCGTCGACCCGAAGCCGCGTACGGTGAGCCCTCTTTTGGCAATGGTCGCCTTGCCGCCGCTCTCGATCCCGTGGAGCTGGTCGGCAACGCGCCAGTCCCCTTGGAGTTTCCGGACACCAACCGGGTCTTCCTTGAGCAACCCCGCGAGGTGGACCATGAGGGCCGCCTCGCCTTGGAAACCTTCGTTACCCCCAGCCGGACGTATGTTCCTTCGGACCCCGCTGAACCTTTGGCGCACCCCGGCCGGACAATGATCAGGATTGACACCGGCACAGGCGTTTGCGTGGCCAGCCAGAGCATGGACGGCGACTCCGCAGGCAAGGGCCACTGGCTCAAGATCCTGGCAGTGGACGAGTACATGCTGGACGACCTCTTCATGGCAGAATCGATGAACCTCACGGACGTCCGGCGCCACATCTCGTGGGACATCGGCCCTGCCGCCTGAGCGGCAGCTCTCTTCGGGGCTAAGCTACGGCGATGACATCGCTGGCAGAAATATGGCCCCCGTTCGGGCTCACGCTCACCACTCCGAGGCTGACCATCCGTCCCGTCCTCGACGAAGACATCCCTTTCGCCGTAGCCGCGGCCCGTTCCGGTGTCCACGAGCCCGGCAAGAGCCCGTTCAGCGTGCCGTGGACCGAACTCCCTGAGGACGAACTCGCTCCCAACATGGCCCAGTGGTACTGGCGCTGCCGCGCCAACTTCACAAAGGACTCTTGGACCCTCCTCCTCGGCGTCTGGCATGACGACGAACTCCTTGGTGTCCAGGACGTCGGCGCCAAGAGCTTCAAAACCCTGAAAACAGTGAGCACCGGCTCGTGGCTCAAGCAGTCCGCGCAGGGCCAGGGTTTCGGCAAGGAGATGCGTGCCGCCGTCGTGGGCTTCGCCTTCGACCACTTGGGCGCCGAAGTAGCCGAGTCAGAAGCTGCGAGCTGGAACCAGCGATCCCTGGGCGTCTCCACCAGCCTCGGCTACGAACTAAACGGCACCTTCCGCGACGGCTGGGGCGAAAAAGTGGAGGAAGTCCAAAGAGTCCGCCTCACCCCCACCACATTCACCCGCCCCCACTGGACCCTAAAAGTCCAAGGCCACGAAGAACTAAAAACCTATCTCACGCTCTAACCGCGCTGATCGCCAGCCGAGCTGCGGTCCTTCGCAGAGGAGCGCATCGCGACCCATCGGACCCCGAAGGTCGCCCAGCGACCGTAAGGGTCCCTATGGGTCGTGTCTAAGCGACGGCGAAGGGCCGTGGCCCGGCGAACCGAACCACGGCCACACATCAGTTAGATCTCAGCCCCTTCGAGCAACTCGGTAACAAGTGCAGCGATCGGCGACCGTTCAGACCGCGTTAGCGTGATGTGTCCGAACAGCGGATGGCCCTTGAGCGTCTCCACTACGGCAGCCACCCCGTCGTGCCGCCCCACGCGGAGGTTGTCGCGCTGGGCGACGTCGTGGGTGAGGACGATTTTGGAGTTTTGTCCGATGCGGCTCATGACGGTGAGGAGCACGTTTTTCTCGAGTGACTGTGCTTCGTCCACGATCACGAAGGCGTCGTGCAGGGAGCGCCCGCGGATGTGGGTCAGTGGCAGGACTTCGAGCATGCCCCGGTCCATGACTTCTTCCACGACTTCCTGGCTGACGAGCGCCCCGAGGGTGTCGAACACTGCCTGCGCCCAGGGGTTCATTTTTTCGGATTCGGAGCCGGGGAGGTAGCCGAGCTCCTGGCCGCCCACTGCGTAGAGGGGGCGGAAGACCACTACTTTGCGGTGTTCCCGGCGTTCCAGGACGGCTTCCAGGCCCGCGCAGAGGGCGAGTGCGGATTTGCCTGTGCCTGCGCGGCCACCTATGGAGACGATCCCGACTGCGGGGTCCATGAGGAGGTCGATGGCGAGTCGTTGTTCTGCTGAGCGGCCGTGGAGTCCGAAGACGTCGCGGTCGCCTTTGACGAGCCGGACTTGTTTATCTGCTCCGACCCGGCCGAGGGCGGAGCCGCGGTTGGAGAGTAGAACGAGTCCCGTGTTGACGGGAAGTTCTGCGGCGGCCGGGATGAAGGCGGGCTCGTGGCCGTAGAGGGTGGTGATTTCTTCTTCGGTTGCGTCCACTTCGGCCATGCCGGTCCAGCCGGAGTCTTTGACCAGTTCGTTGCGGTATTCGTCGGCGTGGAGCCCCATGGCGGAGGCTTTGACGCGCATGGGGAGGTCTTTGGAGACGACTGTGACGTTGTGGCCTTCGTTGGCCAGGTTTTTGGCGACGGCAAGGATGCGGCTGTCGTTGTCGCCTCCGCGGAATCCTGCGGGCAGCACTTCCGGGGAGATGTGGTTCATTTCCACCCTGAGGAGGCCGCCGTCTTTGCCTATTGGAATGGCGTGGTCCAGTCCGCCGTGTTCGATTCGGAGGTCGTCCAGGAGCCTTAGGGCTTTTCGGGCGAAGTAGCCTAGTTCGGGATCGTGGCGTTTTCCTTCCAGTTCACTGATGACCACGATGGGGACGATGACTTCGTGTTCGGCGAAGCGCAACAGTGCGTGTGGATCGGATAGCAGGACGGACGTATCGATCACGTAGCTGCGGCCTGTGGCGGACGGCGCGGTCCGCGCTTTTTGTGAGACCCGCTTGGTGCGAGAGGTAGCTGCACTTTCCCCGTCGGAAACCATTGCGGGCAGTTGCTCAGAAATAGCCACATCGACTCCAGCCCCGGGCAGTTCGCCCGGCCTAATGGTGAAGCGGCTCGGCCGGGAGGCCGGGCGTGGCCTCCCCTGTAACTGGTGCGATAGTCCGCTCCATATACTGGCCTCCCCGATCAGCGGGCGGTTTTGCCTGCTGATGGGATTAACGTAATCCCACTCACAGAAAATTCCGAAACCTGCGTCGGCAAGTCGCATTGCCAGCTGATTAATTCCTGGTTAACCGCGGTAGGGTCAGGTTCCGAATCGCCGCTGGCGCCCGGCATAGTCCCTGAGCGCACGCAGGAAATCGACCTTGCGGAAGGCGGGCCAGAGGGCTTCGCAGAAGTAGAACTCGCTGTAGGCGCTTTGCCACATGAGGAAACCTGAGAGCCGCTGCTCACCGGAAGTGCGAATGACGAGGTCCGGGTCGGGTTGGCCGCGGGTGTAGAGGAACCTTGAGATGTCGTCCACCGAAAGTTCATCTGCGACGTCGGACATCTTGCGTCCCTTTGCGTCGGCATCGTGGAGGAGTTCCCGTACGGCGTCGACGATTTCGCGGCGCCCGCCGTAGCCCACTGCCACGTTCACGTGGATCTTTTCGTGGACCGGGGTGCGGGCGGTCAGTTTGTTGAGGCGTTCGGCCAAGTAGTCCGGGAGGAGTTCCGGTGCGCCCATTGCGTGGACGGAGACGTTTTCGTCTTCATCCAGCCGGTCCATGGTGTTCGCGATGATGCCCATGAGAAGGTCCAGTTCTTCACCGGAGCGGTTCATGTTGTCCGTGGAGAGCATGTAGAGGGTTACTACTTTGACGCCAAGTTCCTGGCACCAGCCGAGGAATTCGTGGATTTTGTCCGCGCCCGCTTGGTGCCCTTGGCTGGTGGGTGCGTTGAACTGGCGCGCCCATCGCCTGTTTCCATCCACCATCACGCCGATATGCCGCGGGATTCTGTCTTGCTTGAGGGAACGCAGCAATTTGCGCTCGTAGAAGCCATAGAGGAAACCGGGCAGCTCCACCGGACTCTCACCTGACTTCCTTGCTTGTACGACGACGGCGCACATCCAAGGCTACCGTCCCGAGCTGCCGGGCCGGTGCAGTAGCCGGTCAAATTCGCCCCGAGACTTGTTACCAGTGGGTAACTTACTGAAACGTAAGTTATTCTTGACCCATGGCTGAGCTCCTCGAAACCAAGCCCCTTTGGCGTGGGTGGATCCACGCCGTCGCCGCTCCGTTTGCACTCGCGGCAGGGATCGTCCTGGTGACCGTCGCCCCTACACCCGATCGCAAGATCACCTCCGCCATCTACGCGTTGACGGGCTTCCTGCTGTTTGGCGTCAGTGCTGTCTACCATCGCGGTAATTGGTCGCCCAAGGTCCGGATGCTGCTCAAACGTCTGGACCACACCAACATCATGCTGGTGATCGCCGGCAGCTACACGCCCCTGGCATGGTCCTTGCTGGAGCGCTCACAAGCCGTGACGTTGCTTTGGCTCGTGTGGTCCGGTGCAATAGTTGGGGTCCTCTTCCGAATTTTGTGGACGCACGCTCCACGCTGGTTGTACGTGCCGGTTTACATCGCGCTGGGCTGCGGAGCATTGTTCTACCTCCCCCAGTTCTTCACCGCCAATGCCCCGGCAGCAATACTTATCTGCGTCGGTGGAGCGCTGTATATCGCCGGAGCGATGTTCTACGCCATCAAAAAACCGAATTTCAGCGTCCAGCACTTCGGATTCCATGAACTCTTCCACGCCTTCACGGTGCTGGCGTTCGCAGCGCACTTTGCGGCCATCATCATGGCAGTGCTCAGCTAGGCCTGCTGAATTCGGCTCAGTCGCCTGACGCCATTTCTTCCAGGCGGGACTGAACCGCAGCCACACCACTCAGCGGACTGTCGCACACCATGTCGCGGCACAAGTAAACCAGCGGAGAACCATCCGCCGCAGCCGACCTGTGGAGCAGCAGGGGAACTTCTGCCTCCCCTGCCGGGGACGCGGCGTCGTAAGTTTTCGCAGCGACAACCAGCCCGGGGCTGGGAGACTTCAACAGCGCCCGGTGCAACTCCCGCAGCAGCGGCGAGTCCGGACCTACGACGGCGGCCTCTACCGGGCCGGCAACTGCAGCCTGGGCAATAGCCAGCAGCCAACCGGCAACACGCGGTGCACGCGTGGCGAGGGGTGGCAAGAGGCCTAGGATACTGCCGGCCATCAGGCGATGCTCGTGGGAACCGGAGTACGCGGCGTAAGACAACAAGGCGCCGGCAAAACCGGCGGCACCGCTGGGCGTGGCGTTGTCGAACGGGTCCAGCGCAGCTTTCTGGCCTTGGGCGTTGAAAATTTGCGAGGGCTCCCCCTCAGAGTCGGCCAATCGACCGTTCTCTACAAAACGCGAGCACGCAGCCAGGACGAGCTCCTCCGCAAAGCCATACCAGCGCCTGTTTCCCGTCACGGCGTACAGGGCCAGGAGGCCATCTGCGCAGAAGGCGTAGTCCTCAAGCAGTCCTCCAATGCCTCGCGCTTCCGAGTCATGTGAAACCCGGACCAGCACCTGTGACGCGCTGTCCCAGTGAACCTCCGCGAGGTACTCCGCCATGGCTTCGGCCGCGGCAACCAAATCAGCGCGGCCCAGGATAGCCCCTGCTTCCGCGAGAGCTCCTACGGCAAGACCATTCCACCCGGCCACCACTTTGTCGTCTCTAGCCGGCTGGCTCCTAAGGGTGCGGGAGGCCAGCAGCACCGGCCGGGCGCGCTCCCAGAGCCTGCTCTCTGCATCTGTCAACGCCCGGCCTGGGTGTAGCAGCGAACCCAGCTCAGAGACAGTCCCGTGTGTACCGACCCTCATCATGGTCGCCACGGTCTCGGCGTCACGCGGGTCAAGGGCGTCCACAAGTGATTCGGGAGTCCACAAATATGTGGCGCCCTCATGATGCACGCCGTTAACCACGGTGTCAGCGTCCAAGGAGGAGGCCAACGCGCCGCTGGGCAGCTTAAGGGAACCCAACAGCCAATCGGCGCACCTCGACGCCACGGATGCTGCTTCGGCCACCGGGAAGACCTCATTGCCCCCAAGCCGAACCCAGTGTGCGTAGACCCTCAACAGCTGCGCATTGTCGTACAGCATTTTCTCAAAGTGCGGCACGGACCAGTCCGCCGTCACCGAGTAGCGGGCGAATCCGCCGTCGAGCTGGTCGCACAACGCGGATCGTGCCATGCCGGCAAGGGCCCTGGCTGCCATGTCGCGGGCTGCCCGGGCAGTATCCGACGGTACGGCAGCGTGCCGGATGAGGAACTCAAGAACCGCCGACGGCGGGAACTTGGGAGCGCTGCCGAACCCACCGGCGTCGGGGTCTTCAGAACGGGCCAGTAGCGCTACGGCCTCCGGGAGGAGGCTTGCGTCCAACATTTCAGGTGGCTCGTCGAGCCGGACCGTCCCGGCCAACTGCGCATCCGCCATGTTCGCTGCCAGCCCCCTGGCATTCTGCTCCACGGCATCGCGTCGCTCCACCCACGCCTCATGGACCGCCTCCAGGACATTGCGGAACGAGGGACGGCCGGGTAAGGGAATAGGCGGGAAGTACGTCCCAGCGTGGAAGGCAAGCCCGTCCGGGGTGAGGAAGACGGACATCGGCCACCCACCTTCGCCACTGATGGCCTGCGTAGCCGCCATGTACACGGAGTCGACGTCGGGTCGCTCCTCCCGATCAACCTTCACCGGGACAAAATGGGCGTTCAGGTAGTCGGCAGTTACCTGGTCTTCAAAGGATTCGCGGGCCATGACGTGGCACCAGTGGCATGCCGCGTAGCCGATTGAGAGGAACACGGGGACATCACGCTCTTCAGCAAAGGCAAAAGCCTCATCACCGAACGGACGCCAGAACACGGGATTGTTCGCGTGTTGCCGCAAATAAGCGGAAGGTTCCGAACCCAGGGCATTACTTGCCCCGGGCCAGCTGGGTCCGCCGGCTTCGGCGAATCGACCCGACTCAGCGGGCCGTTCCGACTCGGCGGGCCGACCCGGTTCAGCGGGTCCTGGGGCCGCCATCGCCATTCTCGTCAGTGGAGCTACCTGCTTCAGCAGCGCTTTCGCTTCCGCCCTCCGCGTTCCCCGCCTCTGCTGCCAAGCGCGCTTCTTCCACTTGGGCTCGGTAGCGGACGCGGCGAATCCTGCGAACCATGTCCACGATCAGGAACGTCGTGAGGATCACGATGAAGGCCGTGAGGACAAAGCCCCAAGTGCCGGGCGTCACCTGATCCTCGGACAGGCCGGGCCGCAGCGTGCCCGTGGGATCGGGCGACGGAGTGACGGTCAGGGCAAGAATCAAGTGATGCACTTTCAAACCTTCTATGGGAGCTGGTGCGTGCCGGCTGGCAGCGCGCAGCCGGGAAACTGGCTGGCCATGCGGTAACTTCTACAAGCGATAGAAACTACCGGCATTCCTATCTTATCCCCGCGAAGAGGTCCTTCTCCGGCAGCTCGGAAGGGACCCTGGACTTGATCAGGGTGTAGTCCTCCCACGGCCAGGCGGTCCTTTGCAGGTCCGGGGATACCGCGAAGAAGAAGCCGACGGGATCGATCTGGGTCCGGTGGGCCCGCAGGGCGTCGTCCCTTGCCTCGAAGAAGTCGCCACAATCAACTTGCGTGGTGGTCTGATGCCCGGTCACCGGAGCAGTGTGGCCTTCCGCGTCGGCTTCCAACCATGCCGCAAGCCGCTCGGCATACGGGGATTGCAGCCCGGCTTCTTCCAAGGCGAAGTGCAGCGCGCGGAATCGTTCGGGGCTGAAGGCGCGGTCGTAGTAGAGCTTGCTGGGCGTCCATGGTTCTCCCATGCCTGGATAGCGCTCGGGATCGCCTGCGGCTTCAAAAGCTTCCACCGCAACCTTGTGGGCCATGATGTGGTCCGGGTGCGGGTAGCCACCGTTTTCGTCGTAGCTAAGAATGACGTGGGGCTTGAAGCTCCGGACCAGCCGGACCAAGGGCGCCGTGGCACGTTCCAAGGGCTGCAGGGCAAAGCAACCCGGAGGCAAGGGCGGGAGTGGATCGCCTTCGGGAAGGCCCGAGTCCACAAAGCCGAGCCAGCGCTGCTGGATTCCCAGCACCGCTGCCGCGTTGGCCATCTCAAGGCGTCGGGCGCCGGCCATGTCCCGCTTGGGATGGGGGGCGTCCTCCATGGCGGGGTTCTGAATGTCGCCGCGCGAACCGTCCGTGCACGTGGCAACCATGACGTCCACTCCAGCCGCGGCGTACATCGCCATGGTTGCTGCGCCCTTGCTGGACTCATCATCCGGATGGGCGTGGACGGCGAGCAGACGCAGAGGCTGCTCGGAACTGCTGGACGCTGTCACGTGACGGCTCCTCTTTCATGGATCGTGCTTTTTGTGGGCGGTGATGGGACGCCGGGATCGGCACTAAACTGGATGGGTGACTTCAGAGGACCTATCGGCCACCCAAGTACCGGCAAGCACCAGCCTAGCCAATCGTTACGGCGGTCAAAAGCGCGCCATGACCCGCAAAACCAAGCGGAACATTGTCATCGCCGCATTGGTCCTCGGAATTGGGTTCGCCGCCTACGTGGCAACGGGCTCGGCCCAGGCCCCGGTCACGTTCAAGGACATTGGTTACAGCACCGTGGACGACACCCAGGCTGAGGTGGACTATCAGGTGACAAAGTACCCCGGAGCCACGGCCAAATGTGCCATCAAGGCCCTGGATTCGAAGTTCGCAGTGGTCGGCTGGAAGGTCGTGGAGATCGGGCCCAACGATCCACGGGACGATCCCGACGGCGGCAGCACCACCATGCAGCGAACAGTCCTGAGGACCGAGTCCCCGGCAGTCTCCGGAATCGTGGACAACTGCTGGATCGTGGACAGCGGAAAATAACAATCGTGTGACCCACGACTCAACCGGTTTGGGTTCGTCCAGAGGATTTACTACAATGGATGAAACCTTCACCCCGTTAAGTTGGTTACTGAGATTCACGAGTGGCCAACTCGGCGGGGTCTTTTGCATTGTCAGATCTAGAGGAGAAATCCGTGTCTACCACCAATAGCGCCACTGCGGCTTGGCTCACCCAGGAAGCTTTCGACCGCTTGCAGGCTGAGCTGGACCACCTTTCCGGCGCTGGCCGGGCGGAAATCGTCCAGAAGATCGAAGCTGCACGCCAGGAAGGCGACCTCAAGGAAAACGGCGGTTACCACGCTGCCAAGGAGGAGCAGGGCAAGATCGAGGCCCGCATCCGCCAGCTCACTGCGCTCCTGCGCGATGCCCAGGTGGGCGAAGCCCCGGCAGACGACGGAATCGTCGAGCCGGGCATGCTGGTTGTTGCCCGCATCGCCGGCGACGAAGAAAAGTTCCTGCTGGGCTCCCGCGAAATCGCCGGGGACTCCGACCTTGACGTCTTCAGCGAAAAGTCGCCCTTGGGTGCCGCCATCATCGGCCACAAGGAAGGCGACAGCCTGAGCTACGTCGCCCCTAACGGCAAAGAAATCCCGGTGGAGATCGTTTCCGCCAAGCCCTACGTCGCCTAGGCAGCGGCTAAACCGTCCTGAAATACACGACGCCGGTCCACCCTTCACGGGGAGGGCCGGCGTCTTTCGTGTGCGCACCCAAGTAAGTCGCAGTTGAGGTCGTTATGAGCGCTGAGAACGACCTGATCTGCGACTTACTTGGGTCAGGAGGTGAGCTTGGCCTTGGGACGCAGCAGGATGGCCGCCACGACGCCTCCTACGGCCCCACCGAGATGCGCCTGCCAGGAGATGTAGCCCAGCACCGTGGGTAGAACGCCGAAGAGGATGCTGCCGTACGCCATGAACAGGACCACTGAGAGCAGGATCTGCCACCAGCTGCGGTTGAAGAATCCCCGCACCAGCAGGAAGGCGAAGAAGCCGAACACCAGGCCGGAAGCGCCGACTGTAACCCCTCCCCCGCCAATCAGCCACACCGCAAGCCCCGATCCGAGCCAACTGAAGGCCAACGCTGTGATGAACACCCGGATTCCGGACAGGAACACCAGAAAGCCGAAGATAATCAGCGGCAACGTGTTGGACAGCAGATGGTTCAGGTTCGCGTGCAGCAAGGGAAACGTCAGGATGTCCAGCACGCCGTCCACGGAACGGGGCCGCAAACCAAAGGTTGAGTTGAGTCCGTGGCGCATCAAGGTGTTGAGGATCTCGATGACGTAGAGCAGAATGACGAATCCGCCCATGAAGAGCAGTCCACCCTTCGCCCGACCAGCGAGCGACTCTTTGGCCGCTTCCTTTGAGCCCTCAGGCATTCCTAGCACCATGGGCGCCCCTTCTGTCAGTGCACCACGATCGGTTGGAAGCCCTCGGCCCGCAGTGCACCGAGGACCTGTTCGCCGTGTTCGTGGCCCTTGGTTTCCAGGTTGATAGTGATGGAGACGTCGCCCATGCTGATGGAACCACCCAACCGGGTGTGGTCCAGGCCGGTGACGTTGGCGTCATTTTCAGCGATGATGCGGGCGATGGTGGCCAATGAACCCGGCCGGTCGTCCAGCATCATCCGAACCGTCATGAAGCGGCCGGCGGCCGAAAGACCGCGCTGGATGACTTTGAGCATCAGCATGGGATCGATGTTGCCGCCCGAAAGCACGACGGCGGTGTTCCCCGGGTTTTCGATTTTGCCGTCCATCAGCGCGGCTACTCCAACCGCCCCGGCCGGCTCAACCACCATCTTGGCGCGCTCGAGCAGGAAGATCAGGGCTCGCGCGAGGGAGTCCTCGCTCACGGTCACGACGTCGTCCACAAGCTCACGGATGATGCTGAAAGGAAGCTGCCCGGGACGGCCAACCGCGATGCCGTCGGCCATGGTGGTGACCTTCTTCAGCGGAACCAATGCATCAGCAGCCAGTGATGGCGGGTAAGCGGCGGCGTTCTCTGCCTGCACGCCAATGACCCTGATCTCACGCCCGAGTTCTTTGGCCCTGGCCTTGATGGCCACAGCCACACCGGCCAACAGCCCACCGCCGCCGACTCCCATGAGAATGGTGTCCACGTTGGGGATCTGGTCCAGGATTTCAAGGCCGATGGTGCCCTGCCCGGCAACAACGTCCACGTTGTCGAAGGGGTGGACAAATACCGCGCCTGTTTCGTTGGCGTAACGCTGCGCTTCCGCCAGTGCTTCATCCACATTGTGGCCGTGTAGGATCACTTCGGCACCGTGGCTGCGGGTGGCTGCCAGCTTGGGCAGGGCCACGCCGAGGGGCATGTAGATGCGGGCATTGATACCCAGGCTCTTCGCAGCCACTGCCACACCTTGGGCGTGGTTGCCAGCCGAGGCCGCCACCACACCGCGCTTCTTTTCGTCCTCTGTCAGCCGGGCCATGCGCACGTAGGCGCCGCGGACCTTGAAGGAGCCTGCACGCTGCAGGTTCTCACACTTGAAAAAGACGTTGCCGCCCACGAGGCTGCCCAGCGCACGGGACGACTCCACAGGAGTCTTGGTAATAATGCCCTCGAGCAGCTCCTGCGCCTTGAGGACATCGTCCAGCGTGACGGGCAGGGTTTCGAGGGTATTCACTGACTATTCTCCTTTGTTGGTGTCGGCGTGGGGCTCCTCAACAGAGGTGCTTCCCGAAGCCTTGGTCATGCCGGTGACGCCTTTTCCGAGGCGGGATTCGGACCGTGGGAGGTGGACCTCCTTGAAGTTGGCGTCGCCGTTTGGCCCCGCCGAAGCGGCTGCCGGCTGGAGTTCCACACCGCCCAGTCCTTCATCATGTTCCCACGTCCGGCCCGCAATGTAGCGAACTGCCGTGTTTACTACGGCGAGCAACGGGACCGCGAACAGCGCCCCGGGGATGCCTGCGAGGTAGGAACCGGCGGCAACCGAGAGGATCACGGCCACTGGATGCAGCGCCACTGCCTTGCCCATGACCAGCGGCTGCAGGATATGGCTTTCCAACTGCTGTACTACGAGAACGATCGCCAGCATGATCAGCGCATTGATTGGTCCGTTGGCCACAAGGGCGAGCAGCACCGCGATGGCACCCGTAACCAAGGCACCGACTACCGGAATGAACGAGCCGATGAATACCAGGACGGCCAAGGGAAGAGCCAACGGGACCTGGATGATGGCTGCGCCAACACCAATACCCACAGCGTCTACGAACGCGACGAACATCTGGATCCGCACATAGCTGACCATTGATGTCCAGCCACGACGCCCTGCGCCGTCGGTTGCCCTCCGTGCGGTCTTGGGCAGGAGACGGACCAGGAAGGCCCAGATCCGCGGCCCCTCGAGCAGGAAGAAGATGAGGATAAACAGAGCCAGGATAAGACCTGCCGCAAAGTGTCCGGCGGTGCTGCCGAAGGACAGGGCACCACTGAGGATGCTGCTGCTGTTGTTCTGGAGCGCATCTGCGCCGTCGGAGATGTACTGGTCTATCTGGTCCGCGGTCAGGTGCAGAGGGCCATCTGCCAGCCAGGTCTGAATCTGCTGGATGCCTGCCAGTGCCTCCTGCCAGAGAGCACCGAATCCCGTAACGAGCTGCCTGCCCACCAGCGCTAGGGCACCGCCGATCACGCCGATGAAACCCAGCACGGTAATGGCGACTGCTCCCCCGTTGGGAACCTTGCGATTGCGCAACCACGCCACGACCGGATGCAGCAGGCCGGCCAGCAGCGCAGCAACCATCACCGGAATTATGAGGAAGCTGACTTTGCCCAGCAGCCAGACGAGGGCGCCGATCATGAGCAGGATCAGGCCTGCCCGCCAGGACCAAGCTGCAGCAATGCGCACCCCGTAGGGGATGTCTTCGGCAATTTGGCGGTCAGAGCGTGTTTTGGCGTCCGGTGTTGGCGTCATGAACCCATAATTCCGTAGCCCGGGCCGTTATGGGAAACCGGCTCTCACTTCCGAGGCAATCCGAGACGTTCCGGGGCATTTCCCAGACGTTCCGGGGCATTTCCCAGACGGAGGGCCTATAGGGACGCGGTGATTCCCCATCGCATGGTGAATTCCTCGCCAGGTGCCAGCCAGCGAAGCCCATCGCCGCTATTGAACGCGTTGGCCGGGCCGGTCATTGGTTCGATAGCCACTGCTTTGGAGCGGCCAGGGAACGTGTCAGTGACGAAAACGTGGACATAGCCGCAGCTCTCGTCCTGCTCGAGGCTTACGCTGCGGCCATCCGGCGCGGTGAGCGTGTGGCGTGCCGTCCCGCCGTCGAACGCCAAGTCCGTCAGCGCAACATCCACCAACAAGGTGCCCACGGCGGCGCCACCGGAGAAGTCATACTCGCCGTCCACAGGAGCGGTGCTGCGCGGGATGAGGCGCTCGTCCACCACCAGTCGGGTGCCTGCATGGACCGTCAGGATCAGATCCTCGGGGGCAACATCTCCGACGCGCAGGTAAGGGTGCGCGCCCAAGACGAAGGGCGCCGCGGCTCGGGAATCGTTGATCAGGGTCTGCGAGACCCGGAGGTCAAGGTTCTGGTCGAGCTCGTAGCGCACCCGGTGCCGCAGCAGGAACGGGTAGCCGTGTTGCGGGAAGACGGTGGCTTCGAGCGTCACGGAAAATTCGGATTCGTCCACCAGGGTGTACCCGGTGTTGCGCAGCAGACCGTGGCTGGCATTGTTGCGTGAGGCTTCGGTGATGTCTAGTTGCTGCTTCTTGCCGTCCAAGTACCAGACCCCGTCTTCTACCCGGTTGGCCCACGGCGCCAAGGTGATGCCGGTAGCACCGGGCGAAATTTCGTCGTCGCCGTAACTTTCAGTCAACTGGATTCCAGCACGGGAGTAGAGCCGAAGGCCCGCGGCGAGCTCGGTGATGACGGCGAGCGCATCGTCCCTGCGGAGCTCGAATTGACGACCCGTAGCAAAGCGGCGGGACTCGGACTGTTGGATGCTATCGGCGCGCGATGGGGAGGCAGGCATGGCAACACCGTACTGCATGAGTGGACGCCTCCCCATCCACGAATGTTTGCTTTTGTTAGAAACTATGCGTTTTTGGTTGCTTGTGGAATGATGGATATATGAGCCGCATCACCAGCACCCTCCTCGCAGACAGCCGAGAGCTGATCTACTTCGACGACCCCGGGACTCCTGAACGAACACCGGACTCGCTGGTGGACCACCGCGAACTTCCGGCCCGCGGCGAGCCGGGCGAGGTCCGCTATGACGCCTTGTCCGGTGACTGGGTGGCCGTGGCTGCCCACCGACAGACGCGTACGCACCTTCCCCCTGCTGACCAGTGCCCCATCTGCCCCACCACAGCTGCGAACCCCTCCGAAATTCCGGCGTCGGATTACGACGTCGTGGTGTTCGAGAATCGTTTCCCGTCCCTCGGCCCGGCCTTGGGCGACGTTCCCCCGATTCCTGCCCCTGGACACTCCGGCCACAACGTCAAGGGATCGGCGCACGGCCGCTGTGAGGTGGTTGCCTTCACGCCACAGCACACCGGCTCCTTCGCCGAACTGGGTGAAACGCGTGCCCGCACGGTCATTGAAGCGTGGGCCCAGCGGACCGAATCGTTGAGCGCCCTGCCCGGCATCAAGCAGGTGTTCCCGTTCGAAAACCGCGGCGCCGACATCGGGGTCACCCTGCACCACCCACACGGCCAGATCTACGCGTACCCCTATGTAACTCCCCGCGCCGCCCAGCTCGGTGCGGTGGCACGGAAGTACTACGACGACGTCGACGCGAAGGAAACGCTCGGGGCTTCACTCCTCAACGCCGAACGCGAGGACGGCAGCCGCATGGTCCTGGAAGCCAGGCATTTCAGCGCCTACGTACCTTTCGCAGCCCGCTGGCCCCTGGAAGTCCACCTCGTTCCGCACCGCAGCGTCCCCGATCTTGCGGCTCTCACAGGTGAAGAACGCGATGAACTCTCGCACGTCTACTTGGACCTGTTGAAACGGCTCGACGCCCTCTACCCCACCCCCATGCCGTACATCTCGGCGTGGCACCAGGCTCCGCTGGACCCTGTTCTTCGTCCTGCGGGCCAGTTGCACCTGCAGCTGACCTCGCCTCGCCGCGCTGCCGATAAGCTCAAGTATCTGGCCGGCTCCGAGGCCGCCATGGGGGCGTTCATCAACGACACCACCCCCGAAGCGGTGGCGGAGCGGCTTCGCAGCGTCGCTCTGACACCGTCGAACAAGACCCTGGAAGGCACACGAGCATGACCACCACCACCGAGACCGGCGTCCTCGCCGCCCGCTTCCAGGAAACGTTCGGCGCAGCGGCCGACGGCGTGTGGCAGGCACCGGGACGCGTCAACCTGATCGGCGAGCACACGGACTACAACGAGGGCTTTGTGCTTCCCTTCGCCATCGACAAGACGGCGAAGGTGGCTTTGCGCGTCCGCGACGACTCAAAAGTGCGTATGCTGTCCACTTTTGGGGGTCACGGCGTGGTGGAAGCTGACTTGGAGGACTCTGAGCCGGGATCGGGTGAAGGATGGTCCCGCTACCCGCTCGGCGTCGCCTGGGCGCTTAAGGAACGCGGCATCGAGGTTCCTGGCTTTGACCTCCTGCTTGATTCCGATGTTCCCTCCGGAGCTGGCCTCTCTTCATCACATGCGATCGAGTGCGCCGTCATTTCGGCCCTCAACGAATTGACCGGTGCAGGTTTCGCTGCCGAGGATCTGGTGCTCGCAACCCAGCGCGCCGAAAACGTGTTCGTGGGGGCACCCACCGGAATCATGGACCAGTCAGCATCCCTGCGCGGCGCCAAGGGACACGCTGTGTTCCTGGACTGCCGTGACCAGCATGTGGAGCTGGTCCCGTTCGACGCTGAGGCGTCCGGCCTGGTCCTGTTGGTGATCGACACCAAGGTGTCGCATTCGCATGCCGACGGCGGATACGCCTCCCGCCGTGCGTCCTGCGAGCTGGGTGCCGAGATTCTTGGCGTCAAAGCACTGCGCGACGTCGGCGTGGAGCGTTTGGAGGAAGCGTCAGGCCTGCTGGACGAAACTACCATTCGGCGGGTCCGCCACGTGGTCACGGAAAACGATCGGGTCCTCCAGACGGTGGAAGTCCTGGGAACCCATGGCCCTGCCGCCATCGGATCATTGCTGGATGCCAGCCACGTTTCGATGCGCGACGATTTTGAGATCTCCTGCCCGGAACTCGACCTTGCCGTGGATACTTCCCGGGCCAACGGCGCTATCGGCGCCCGCATGACGGGCGGCGGTTTTGGCGGCTCTGCCATCGCACTGACTCCGGTTGGCAAGGAGCAACAGGTGCGCGACGCCGTCGTGCGTTCCTTCGCCGAGGCGGGCTTTACCGCCCCGGACATCTTCACCGTTACCCCCGCCGCTGGAGCCCTTCGCTTGGCCTGACGCGCTCGGTTTCTTCCTGCGAGCGCCCGGCGTCCCAGCGGATGCCGGGCGTAAGCTAAGGCCATGACTGAGGCTGTCATCGTAGCAACTGCAAGAAGCCCTATAGGCAGGGCCTTCAAAGGGTCCCTCATAGACGAACGTCCGGATGACCTGGCAACCGCCATGGTGCAGGCCGCGCTGGCGAAAGTTCCGGGCTTCGATCCCGGAGCGGAGGACGGGCAGGGCTTGGACGACATCCTGCTGGGCTGCGCTGAACCCAGCGGCGAGGCCGGTTCCAACATGGCGCGGGTGGTTGCTGTCCTTGCCGGGCTGGACCGAGTACCCGCAGCCACCATCAACCGCTTTTGTGCCTCGAGCCTGCAGACCCTGCGAATGGCCTTCCACGCCATCAAATCCGGGGAGGCCCACGCGATTGTCTCCGCTGGCGTGGAGAGTGTTTCCAGATACCAGAACTGGGCAGGTGCCGGCGAAACGGATTCGTCCAACCACAACCCGCTGTTCGAGGCGGCAGCCCAACGTACGGCATCCCGCGCGGCGTCCAACATCCCTTGGACCGACCCCCGGCTCGGCGGCCGCTTGCCGGACATCTACATCTCCATGGGCCAGACGGCGGAGAACGTTGCCACCAGCTATGGCATTAGCCGGGCGGAGCAGGACGAGTGGGGCGTCCTGAGCCAGAATCGGGCCGAAGCCGCTATCGCCTCAGGGTTTTACGCCCGGGACATCACGCCCTACACGCGCAAGGACGGCTTTGTGGTGGACAGGGATGACTCTCCACGGGCAGGAGTCACCCTTGATGCGGTGTCCACGTTGCAGCCCGTCTTCCGTCCTGAGGGGACCGTTACAGCCGGCAACGCATGCCCCCTCAACGACGGCGCCGCCGCGGTAGTAGTGATGAGTGACTCACGCGCGCGCGAACTGGGCCTGCAGCCTCTCGCGCGGGTGGTTTCAACCGCCGTCAGCGCCCTCTCCCCCGAGCTCATGGGCATGGGGCCCGTGGAGTCCACGCGACGGGCCCTCGCGCTGGCCGGCCTAACGATAGACGACATTGATCTGGTGGAGCTCAACGAGGCCTTCGCCGTGCAGGTGGTGGCGAGCGCCCGTGAACTTGGGATCGACCCTGCAAAGCTCAACATCCACGGCGGGGCCATTGCCCTGGGCCATCCCTTCGGCATGACCGGCGCCCGGATGACAAGCACGCTCCTCAACGGCCTCAAGGAACGAGACGGAACCCTGGGACTTGCCACATTGTGTGTAGGTGGCGGCCAGGGCATGGCGGTTGTTTTCGAACGATTGAGCTAGCCAGCCCGCAAACTAAGCCAGGACGCAAAAATGCCCCCGAAGTCTCTTCGGGGGCATTTCGCGTTGGAGCTGTTTGTAGCTAGTCGTCGCCTCGCAGGATTGCCAGCAGGCGGATGATTTCCACGTAGAGCCAAACCAGGGTGACCGTCAGGCCGAATGCAGCAACCCAGGAGTAACGCTCCGGGGCGCCTGCGCGGACGCCTTCTTCGATGCTGGTGAAGTCCATGATCAGCGAGAACGCTGCCAGGCCGATGGCCAGGATGCCGATGAAGACACCCAACGGGATGCCGAAGATCTCAACGCTTGTGCGGAGGCCGAAGGGCTCCTGCACAGCGCCGGTCCACACCATAGCCATGTTGATCAGCGCGAAGACCGCGTAACCAATGGTGGCGATCAGGAAGAAGCGCATCATCTTCGGGGTGGCGCGGACCTTGCCGCTCTTGAAGAGCGCCAGAGTGACGCCGAAGACTGCCAGCGTACCGATGACGGCCTGGAGGCCGACGCCGGGGTACATGCCATCGAGGATGCGGGTGAGGCCACCGAGGAACAGGCCCTCAAGGCCGGCGTAGGCAAGGATCAGGGCCGGTGAAGGCTGCTTCTTGAAAGTGTTGACCAATGCCAGGACGAATCCGCCCAAGGCACCAACGATCATGAGCATGGTGGAGAGCGCGGGCGCCACGAAGAGCGTGACGCCGGCGCCGAGGATGAGAACCACGAGGCAGGCGACAGTCTTCATGATGACGTCGTCATAGGTCATGCGGCCGGTGTCGGCCGGGCCTGCAGCGGGCTGGTTGTACATCTGCTGCAGCTGCTCATTGGTCATGTTCTGCTGCTGGGCAGACCATGCTGCGTGGCCGTCCATGACCTGGCTCGGTGCACGGCCGGGCGCCTGGTTGAACTGCTGGCCGTACGGGTTCTGCGGTACAGGCGGGGCCTGCTTTGCTCCACGGAAATTCTTTCCGTTGAAGACTGGGTTTCCGCCAAGTGCCATTGCGGGTGTCCTCCTGAAAAAGGGCTAGTGATAGTTCACGGTACCAATTACTACGCGCGCGTGGCAGGGAAAGTTCCCTTGTTCACGGAGACGAAACTCAACCGTGACAAGAAATCGGCAGACTGTAACCCTCCAAACGTTTAGTAGCACCCTTAAACAACAAAGGTTTACTTAAGGGTTGCTACATCACTAGTTGCCTATAGCTTCACAGTTGTTATCCGATCGCGATCTTCCCACCCCCGAACGGGGCATTTATTATCTCCACCGGACGGTAACATAGGCCACACATGGGTGACTTAGATCACAAACGAGGCAGCTAGGCAAGAACTGTTCACAAGCCCCATGACCGTTCGCACCGGCTGCAAAGGCGCAGCCGGGACCACCCCCACTGTGGAGGTTTCCATTTTGAGAAGCACACTGCGCGACCCGTCCATGAGACGGTCCAAGGGACTGCAGAGAGTCATGGGGGCGCTGTTCGCAGCCCTCATCACTGCTCTGTTGATCGCCGCCCCTTCGGCACAGGCAACCACCCCCTCGCCTTCGCCGTCACCGACGACTTTCCAGAACAACATCAGCGGGTTCCTCCGCGATGATGCCCGGGCCCCCATACCCGGCGTCAAGATCAAAGCCACGGGCAACGGGTTTGAAGGTGAAGCCACCTCCGGAGCCAACGGAGCCTGGACCATCGGCGTTCCTGTCCAAGGCACTTACACCATCGAGCTGGACACCTCCACCTTGCCGGAGGGCATCGCCCTGGCCGAGGGCCAGGACAATCCCCGCGATGTCACGTTCAGCCAGACATCCAACCTGTCGGTGATCTTTGCCTTCGGCGAGGGCATCGTGGTCCAGCAACAGGACTTCGGCCAAAACCTCCTCAATCGCCTCGTTGCGGGTCTGAGCTTTGGCCTCCTCCTGGCACTCGCCTCAGTTGGCCTCTCCCTGATCTTCGGAACCACCGGACTGACCAACTTCGCCCACGGTGAGATGGTGACGCTGGGTGCAGTCCTGGTGTTCATGTTCAACGCCTTCGGACTCCCCTTCTGGCTGGCCATCCTGCTTGCCTTGGTCGGCGGAGGTCTCTTCGGCTACGTCCAGGACACAGGTCTGTGGCGGCCGTTGAGGAAGCGTGGCTCCGGCCTGGTCCCCATGATGATCGTCAGCATCGGTCTGGCATTGGCCATCCGCTACGTCATCCAGTTCTTCTTCGGCGGTGCAACACAGCAGCTGCCCGGCGCTCAAAGTGCTGAAATCCAAATCGGCCCTGTTTCGATCTCCCCGAACAACCTGTGGTCGCTGATCATCAGTGCAGTAGTCATCGCCCTGATCGGCATCGTCCTGCTGAAGACCCGTCTCGGCAAAGCAACCCGTGCAGTAGCCGACAACCCCGCACTGGCAGCCGCCTCCGGCATCGACGTCGACTCCGTTATCCGCATTGTGTGGATCGTTGGCGGCGTCCTCGCCTCCCTGGGTGGCATCCTTTGGGCGTACTACCGTCCGGGCGTCACCTTCGACATGGGTTCGCAGATCCTGCTGCTCATCTTCGCCGGCGTGACGCTGGGTGGTTTGGGAACCGTGTTCGGTGCCCTGATCGGTTCGATCGTCGTCGGCATCTTCGTGGAACTGACTACAGTGTTCGGCCTCCCGGCCGACCTCAAGTACGTCGGTGCCCTGTTCATCATGATTGTTGTCCTTCTGTTCCGACCGCAGGGTATCCTCGGCCGGCGTGAGCGTGTGGGTTAGGAGCGGGCCATGGACTTCGGATTCATTTTCTCCAGCGCCCTTGGCGAATTATTCAGCCCAACGACGGCGGCTTACGCACTTGCCGCTTTGGGCCTCGCGGTGCACTTCGGCTACTCAGGCCTGTTGAACTTCGGCCAGGCCGGTTTCATGGCGGTTGGTGCCTACGGTTTCGCCATCTCCACCCTGACTTTCGACGCCCCGTTCTTCCTGGCACTGATCATCTCTATTCTCTGTTCGGTGATCTTCGCTTTCATCCTGGGTATTCCTACGCTGCGGCTCCGGGCGGACTACCTGGCAATCGTCACCATCGCCGCCGCTGAAATTGTGAGGTACGTGGTCACCACCAACCAACTCACAAGCGTCACAGGCTCCGCCAACGGCTTGGCAGCGTTTGAGAACACCTTCTATGCCATGAACCCTTTCCCTGAGGGGTCCTACATGGGCATGAACAATCGGGACTTCTTTATCCGCGTCATCGGTTGGGGCCTGGTCATCGTGTGCTGCCTCCTGGTGTGGCTCCTGATGCGCAGCCCCTGGGGTCGCGTCCTGAAGGGCATCCGGGAAGACGAGAACGCTGTTCGCTCACTCGGCAAGAACGTTTACGCCTACAAGATGCAGGCCCTGATCATTGGTGGCGTGCTTGGCGCCTTGGCGGGCATGATTTTCACCCTCCCCCGCGGCGCCGTCCAGCCATCCAACTACGGCACAGAACTCACGTTCTTCCTGTGGACCTGCCTCCTTCTCGGCGGCATGGCCACGGTCCTGGGGCCGGTCATTGGCGCAATGATTTTCTGGGTGGTGCTCTCGCTGACCCAGAGCCTGCTCTACGGCCTCATCGAATCAGGGGCAGTCACCTGGCTGACCACAGTCCAGGCCGGCCAACTGCGCTACATCCTGGTGGGCGTTGCGCTGATGCTCCTGATGATCTTCCGCCCGCAAGGCGTCTTCGGCAATAAGAAGGAGCTTGCTTTCGCATGAGTGAGACCAACGAACGCAACACCGAAAATATCGACTACATGACCGATTCGCGGCCCATCGCCGTCGGGGAAAACACCCCCGGCTGCAAGAAACGCGACCCCATTGTGGTGGCAGAGGACGTCACGCGTTCCTTTGGCGGTATCAACGCAGTGGACGTGGAATACCTCGAGATCCCCCGCCATAAGATCACCGCCTTGATCGGCCCCAACGGAGCCGGCAAGACCACTTTGTTCAACCTGCTCACGGGCTTTGACACTCCCAATACGGGCAAGTGGCAGTTTGAAGGCAACAGCCTGGCTGGCGTCTCCTCTTACAAGGTTGCCCGTATGGGCATGGTTCGCACGTTCCAGCTGACCAAAGTAATGGGCAAGCTGACCGTCATGGAAAACATGCGCCTTGGTGCTGCGGACCAACCCGGAGAACGGCTGTCCAAAGCCCTGTTCAAAGGCATCTGGGGAGGTCGCGAAAAGGAAATCACGGCCCAAGCCAACGTGCTGTTGGAGAAGTTCAAGCTGGATACCAAGAAGGACGACTATGCAGCGTCACTTTCCGGTGGTCAGCGGAAGCTCCTGGAGATGGCACGCTCCTTGATGGTCAAACCCAAGCTGGTGATGCTGGATGAGCCCATGGCCGGTGTGAATCCCGCATTGACGCAGTCGCTGCTGGACCACATCAAGAACCTCAAAGCCGAGGGCATGACCGTGCTCTTCGTGGAGCACGACATGAACATGGTCCGCCACATTGCTGACTGGGTTGTGGTCATGGCCGAAGGCAAAGTTGTTGCCGAAGGACCTCCGGGCGAGGTCATGAAGAACCCCGCCGTGATTGATGCCTACCTTGGTGCCCACCACGATGTTGACCTTGGCGACGCTGAAGGCATCAAGGTGCTTGAGGCAGAACTCGAAGCTGACGAAGAGTCGGTAGTGGGAACCGAAGACGCCGGCATCCTGTCCGAGATCGAAGAAACCAAGAAGGAGGACGGGAAATGAGCAGCACCAGCGCAATGCCCGCCTCGGCGGCCGCCCCGGCCGGCGATTCCGTGGTCAAGGTCACCAACCTCGTGGCAGGCTACATTCCTGGCGTCAACATCCTTAACGGCTGCAGCATAGAGGCCCGCAAAGGTGAGTTGATTGGCATCATCGGCCCTAACGGCGCCGGTAAGTCCACGCTCCTGAAGGCCATGTTCGGCCTGGTGAAGGTCCACTCCGGCACAGTGGTGGTTCGTGGGCAGGACCTCACAGGGTTGAAGGCCAACAAGTTGGTCACCCAGGGTGTGGGCTTCGTCCCGCAGACCAACAACGTCTTCGCCACGCTGACCATTGAAGAGAATCTCCAAATGGGCATGTTCCAGCGGCCCAAGGACTTCTCCGAACGCTTCGACTTTGTCACCGGTCTCTTCCCCGAGTTGGGAAAGCGGCGTGCCCAGCGTGCAGGTTCCCTGTCCGGCGGTGAACGCCAGATGGTGGCCATGGGCAGGGCACTCATGATGGACCCGGCTGTGTTGCTGCTCGACGAGCCGTCGGCTGGCCTGTCCCCCGTCAAGCAGGACGAGACCTTCCTCCGTGTCCATGAGATCAACCGCGCCGGAGTCTCGGTGATCATGGTGGAACAGAACGCCCGCCGTTGCCTGCAGATCTGCGACCGCGGCTACGTTCTGGACCAGGGCAAGGATGCGTACACCGGCACCGGCCGTGAGCTTATGAAGGACCCCAAGGTCATCCAGCTCTACCTGGGTACTTTGGCCGACGAGGTTTAATCGCCTCACACCTAAGGTACGGGCAAAGGAGGGCTCCGGAATACCCCGGGGCCCTCCTTTCGTTTGTGACGGCTCCGGACTACCGACTCGTTGCGGGGCCCACTCTGCGCCCCAAACACACCCCCAAGCCCGCACACCAGGCCCCACAACGCACGGCCCGCGCGTTGCGAGGCCCACTCTGCGCCCCAAACACACCCCCAAACCCGCACACCAGGCCCCACAACGCACCACCAACTCGGTGCGGTTATCACCTCCTTTGAACGGCCACACATAGTGACACGCCGCGGAATGCGGCGCGTCGGACGGGCTGCAGAGTCAAAGTGGGTGGATGCCGCACGGCCCGCTCGTTGCGAGGCCTACTCTGCGCCCCAAACACACCCCTTAAGCACGCAGAGCAGGCCCCACAACACACCTGACAGGCCCAGGAGCACGGTTAAAGCGGAACGGGTCCCCTTCCTTGGAGGAAGGGGACCCGTTTCTAACTGCGGTCTAGCCGGAGTTCAGTTTAGAGCTTGCCGAATTCTTCGCGGACCGGCTTGTAGGTGTTGTCGTCCTGGTATTCGTAGATACCGATGTATGCCTCGGTGGGGTCACCAGCATCGGAGAATGTTACCGGACCGGACTGGCCGTCGTAGTCGATGTCCTTACCCTCGCGGAGCAGCGTGACGCAGGACGGGAAGTCGGTGCACTTCTCGCCACCTTCAGAGACTTCCTTGAGCTTGGCAGCAATGTCCGTGCCCTTGGTGCTCTGGGCTGCCTCAGCTGCCAGCGCGATCAGGTTCACGGCGTCGTAGGACTCGCCTGCGTAGCTGTAATCCTTCAGGGCGGGATCGATCGCGAGGAGCTTCTGCTTGAAGGCGTCCTTCGCGAACGTACCGGGGATGGTTCCCTGCGCGCCCTTCATGGTGCCTGCCTGGAAGTCCTTGCTGTAGTCCGAGGTATTACCGTCAACCATGAACAGCTGCGTGGGCTTGACACCCTTGCCGGTCATCAGCGGGACGATGCTCTTTGCCTGGTCGAAGGTGATCAGTGCGATCGCATCCGGCTTGGCTGCGAGGACCTTGTCCACCTGGCTGCTGAACTGAGAATCACCCTCATTGAAGAGCTCTTCAGCAACAACCTTGCCGCCGGCTGCTTCGAAGGCTTCCTTGACGTTCTTCTGCAGGCCGGTTCCGTAGGCGTCGTTGAGAACGATCATGCCAACGGTCTGGGCGCCACAGGTAGCCATGTAGTTGCCGAGGACCTTGCCCTGCAGGACGTCGGACGGTGCGGTGCGCCAGTAGAGGCCCTTGTCGTCCCACGTGGTGAAGTCAGGTGAGGTGTTCGCCGGGGAGAAGTGGATGACGCCAGCGCCGGTGATCTGGTTGATGACCGTCTTGGAAACGCCGGACGAGGCCGCACCGATAACCGCGCTCACCCCCTGGCCCAGCAGGGCTGTGGTGGACTGCGTGGCGATGTCGGTCTTGGTGTCGCCGGAGTCGCGGTGGGTCACTTCCACCGGGGCACCCAAAACGCCACCGGCGTCGTTGACTTCCTTGACGCCAAGGTTGACACCGGCAATTTCGGGCGGGCCGAGGAACGCCAGCGACCCCGTTGTCGGCAGGAGCGATCCAAGCTTAAGCGGCGTAGCCGTGGTGGTGGTCGAGGGAGGTACAGGTCCCGTGTTGGTGGCAGCCTGGCTGTTGCCGGCTCCCGCCCCGCCGCTAGGTGCCGGGCAGGCGATACCTGCTGCGGCGGCGGATTCGGACCCAGTCTGGGTAGGTGTCGAAGACCCACCGCAAGCTGTGGCCAAGAGAGCGACCCCAATGCCAAGCGCTGTTAGCTTGGCGGCTCGGGGCGCCGCTGGGGAAAGATCAAACATTCGTTGTCTCCTCGATCGAAAGGTGCGAACTGCCTTTGATGCGATTACTCAGGTGTTCCTGATTAAGACTCAAACTAGTGCAATTGCCACGGGAACATAAGTGATTCAGGTCACATCCCTATAACACTCGTTGCCTGTGGGGAATCTACGAGCTTGCTGGGAAAAGCCCGGAAGGAAAGAACTGTGCACTGGAAGGGAGAAAGAGCTCTCACCTTGCCTCTGTGCCCCAGGTGGGACTCGAACCCACAACACGCGGATTTTAAGTCCGCTGCCTCTGCCAATTGGGCTACTGGGGCGCCCGGACCATGGTATCCCAGCTAGAGCCGATTGAATGGCGCGGCGTAGCGAAAGGTGCCGTGGACGTCGTCGGGCCATCCCGGGAGGGGCAGGAGCTGGAAGTGCTCGCCCCACCTCGCCTCGGGCGGTTCAACGCCCAACGACGCGGCCGGGACGTAGCCGAAGCGTGGGTAGTAGAGAGGGCTGCCGAGCAAGGCGATTCCCGGTTCTCCGAGTGCGGTGGCACGGGCCGTCGTCTCGCGCATCAACGCCGAACCAATCCCGCGCCGCTGGAATGGTGGAAGCACGCCTATGGGTCCCAGGCCAAGCAGTTTCAGCTCTCCCACCCAGCCCCTCGTGCTGATGGCGTGACCCACAATCTCCCCGCCCATCTCCGCCACGATGCTGAGCTCTGGAACGTACTCGCTGCAATCAAAAAGCTCCCGCAAGAGCCCCACTTCGATCGGTGTACCTGCAACGGGTTCACCGGTCACCGGCGAGACGGAGAACGCCCGGGCAGTGAGTTCCAGGATCTCGGCCCGGTCCTCGGGCCGTTCGGAGCGAAGGACCACGCCTCGTGCCAGAAGCCGCAACACGTCCATGGCCCGGCCTGCGTCTGCTGACGGCACCAGGAGGTGATCGTGATGGAACCCAGCCAGAACGTTGCAACTGATCCCCGCGTGAGTCAGCGCAGCACTGACAGCAGCTGTGAGACCCACGGCTTCCAAAGCCGAATGAACTTGGAGTGTGATCCACGTAGCCACGAAATCGTAGCTAAGGCCCAAAGAATCGGCTTCGTCGCGGTTAAGGACTACAGTCAGGCCTTCGGCCTCGCGAACGGCCGCTTCGATGCCACCTTCCAGAGGCCGACCGTGCGGCCAGAGGGCGTACACGTAGTCGCCGTCACGGGCAACGGGATGAAGGGATTCCAGGAGCGTCTTCAGATCAGTTTCACCGGACATGGCAACAGTCTAGGGGCGTAGACCGCGCCACTGCTGAGCGGCGGCGTTAAACGCCGACGGCGACCATCCCCCTCAGGGGGACGGCCGCCGTCGTGCGTGTACTACTTGGCGTCAGCAGTTACCGGAGTCTTGACTTCCTCGGCAACCGGCTTGGCTTCCACCGGCGCCGGAGCGGCAGCAGGCTTGGGAGCCGGGGTCGCTGCCGCCACGAAGGCGCCGCGCGGGTTGTCCAGGTCCATCAGCGGCGTGGTGTCGCGGCCGGCGAAGAAGGCCAGGATCCAGCCGAGGATCACGCGGAACTTACGCTCCACCGTGGGCATCGCCATGCCGTGGTAACCACGGTGGGCCAGCCAGGCGAGGCCGCCCTTGAGGCCGATGCGGCCGAGCAGGTTGATGTTGGCCACACCCTTCCACTCGCCGAAACCGGCTACAGCGCCGAGGTTCTTGTGCTTGTAGTCGTGCAGCGGCTTGTCCCAGCGGGAGGCCCAGAGGTTCTTGGCGAGCTTCTTGGCCTGGCGCAGGGCATGCTGGGCGTTGGGGACGCAGGTACCGTCCGGCAGGCCCTTGCCCGTGAGGTCGGGAACAGCGGCGATGTCGCCGGCGGCCCAGGCGTTCTCCACGATGCCTTCGTCGCCTGCGATGCGCAGGTCAGGCAGGACGCGAACGCGGCCACGCGGTTCCAGCGGGAAGTCGGTGGAGCGGATCATCGGGTTGGCCTGCACGCCGGCAGCCCAGACAAGGGTGTCTGCTTCAACTTCACCGGCGGAGGTCTTGTCCGGGAGGTTGATCAGCTTGAGGTTGCCCTCCGCGCTGTCAAGGGAGGTGTTCAGGAGTACTTCGATGCCGCGGCTACGGAGGTGCTCCACAACCCACTCGGCCTGCGAGGCGGTGACCTCGGGCATGATGCGGCCCATGGCTTCAACCAGGATGAAGCGGACTTCTTCCTGGCGGATGCGCGGGTTGTTGCGCACAGCGGCGCGGGCGAGGTCTTCCATTTCGGTGAGGCATTCGATGCCGGCAAAGCCGCCACCCACCACAACGAAGGTCAGCGCCTTGGCGCGCTCTGCGGGATCAGTCATGGTGGAAGCGGCTTCGATGCGCTCCAGCACCTTGTTGCGCAGCGCTACGGCTTCCTCGATGGTCTTCAGGCCGATGCCCTTGTCCGCGAGGCCCTTGATGGGGAACGTGCGAGTGATGGCGCCGGCTGCGATCACGACGTCGAAGTACGGGATTTCGAAGTTCTCGCCGCCATCGGATGGCGCGATAACGGCGGTCCGGTTGGCGTGGTCGATGCTGGTGACGCGGCCCTGGATGAGCTCAGTCTGCTTGAGGTGCTGACGGTGGGAGACGACGGCGTGGCGTGCCTCGATGTTGCCACCGGCTACTTCGGGGAGGAAGGGCTGGTAGGTCATGTACGGCAGTGGATCAACGACGGTGACGATGCCGCCTGCGTTCGCGATCTTCTTCTGCAGTTTGAGTGCTACGTACAGGCCGACGTAGCCGCCGCCGACGACGAGAACCCGGGGACGGTCAATGAGCTCTGGGGTGGTTGCCATAAGTCCAGAGTACAGCACTTTGTGAAAATCTTCACTAACTACTGCCTGGAGGGTGGATCGACCTTCAAAAGGGCGCCAGTTTCCACCTCTTCGGGCACCGCTGGCGGGTTCTTTAGCACTCTCCGCAGCTGGATGGCTGCACCTGCCACGAGGGCAATAAACAACGCGCCAAAACCAAGTACGACGGCGGCAGGAAGGGCGTCGTCCACGGTGGCCGGCGTCTTCGCAACAGGGACAGTCGGATCGGCAAGCGTGGGAGCGGCGCTGGTAGGACTCGCCACGGGCGCTTGCGAAGGTTCGCTAAAGACGCCGCGGCGATGGACGCGGATCCAGTCCGCAATGGAACCCAGCGGGTTGGTGCTGGTGGTGGGTACGTCATTCTTCAACGCGGCCTCAGCATCCAGGATGCCGTAGCCATAAAGAGGGTCCTTGCCTGGGGCGCCGGCATCCTTCGCGGTGCTGACGATCCTGTTAATGACCTGGGTGGCGCTCATTTCCGGCCATTTGGAACGTATGAGTGCTGCCACGCCTGACACGATGGGTGCCGCTCCGGACGTTCCTGCCCACTCGGCGTACGAGCCTCCGGGAAGGCCGCCCACCAGCTTCTCTGCCGGGGCTGCTACTCCAATGCTGATGCCCTGCGAAGACGAGTCCACGCTGGCGCGTCCCTCGCCGTCCAATCCGGCTACCGTGAGGACTCCGGGAATGGTGGCCGGGGCGCCGACCTGGATGTTTCCACCCACCCGGTTTCCCGCTGCGGCAACAATCACCACGTCCTTTTGCTCCGCGTACAGGAACGCTGCGTCCCAGCTCTGCGGCCAATCCGGCGAAGTACTGCCAAGGGAAATGTTGATGACCTTGGCGCCGTTGTCCACCGCCCAGCGCACGGCCTCAGGTATTTGCTCCTGATCGGTCTTGCCACCCGGGTTGGGTGAACCGAGCCACGTTGAGATGGCCAGGATCTCCGCTTCAGGCGCAACTCCTGTAATTCCGTCCGGTCCCCCGGCAGGCGGAGTGGTCGGGGGCGGTGGCGGTGGCTTTGGTGCTGCTGAGCCTGAGGCCGACGGCGACGGCGAGGCCGACGGGGTGGGCGTGGCGTGGCCGCGCCCGGCGAGCATCGTTGCAACAAGGGTGCCGTGTTCGGGCTTGGCGCCGATGCTCTTCTGTCCGTTCGGAGCCCCGGCCCCGGAGACATCTGTCCCTCCCACCACAACGCCCTTAAGATCAGGGTGGCTTCCGTCAACACCGCTATCGATGATCGCGACCTTGACGCCGGCACCCTTGGACACCTGCCAAGCGTTGGTGACGCCCGATTCCTTGAGCCAGTACTCCTTGTCACGCCACGCGTCCGCGTTGGCTGCCGGAGCCGACAACAGCGCCCCTGCAAGCGCCCCGCCGGCCAACGTGGTGGCAAGCGCAGCGGACAGGGTGCGTCGGTGCCGCAACGTCATTCGCCGTCCCGGATACTCAGGGCGATGCCGTCAAGAATGTCATGTTCGCTGGAAACAGCCGCGCGAATGGTCCCGTTGCTGACCGTTGCCATCCGGGCCAAAATACGGCGCCACACCAAAGCTCCCGCTCCGATCACGTCCACGCGTCCCGGGTGCATGTAGGGAAGGGCCGCACGTTCTTCGCGCGTCATTTCCAGCAGGCTCGTGCATGCATCGGTGATGGTTTCGAGATCCAGCGAAGCACCGTGGATCCGGCCCGGCTCATATTCGCTCAAGCCCAGCGCGTGCGCGGTGATGGTGGTGATGGAACCGGCCACGCCAACAACCGCTGTGGCGCGGTCAAGGGGCACGGTCTGCGCGGCAAGATCAAGTGCGGCATCGACGTCGACCTCTGCTGCGGTGATTTGCGCAGCCGTGGGCGGATCGCTGCGAAGGTGACGTTCAGTCAGCCGCACGCAGCCAATGTCCACAGAGCGCGCCGCGATAACGCCACTGGAGTCGCCCAGCACAAATTCGGTACTCCCACCGCCAAGGTCCACCACCAGGATGGCGTCCTCCCCCGTGGCCGGCAGGACACTGCTGGCTCCTGCGAAGGACAACGCAGCTTCCTCGTCACCGGAAATGACCTCCGGCTGCACGCCCAGGAGATCCCGGATGCCGTCCACGAAGACCTGGCGGTTACTGGCATCACGAGAGGCCGAAGTGGCAACGAAACGGATTCCCCCGGCGTCGTGTTCCTTAATCAGCCCGGCGTAGTCCCGCGTAGCAGCGAACGTGCGCTCCAAGGCCTCCGGAGCCAGCTCTCCCGCGGCATCGACGCCCTGGCCCAGCCGCACCACGCGCATTTCACGCACGACGTCGGTCAGCGGGCCTTGCGCATCCGGTTGTCCATTTGAGACATCAGCGATAAGAAGCCGGATGGAGTTGGTTCCGCAGTCAATGGCAGCCACTCGGCTCATGCGGTTCCCTCCTGCTCGTCTTGGGATTCGATCTTCGACTTCCGCACCGGCGCGGGACGCCCCACGATGTCCGGCAGCCCTTGCGGACCATGGCGGCTCAAGTCCCGCGAAGGTGCCTCGCCGGCTGTGTCCCAGGCTCCGTCGCAATAGCAGCGGTCCTTGGTCCACCACTCAGTGATTGCGTCCAGGGCCTCGTCCCCCAGCGGATTGACACCCGGGCCAGCAGCCAACGAATGCCCCACCAGGACATGCAGGCACTTCACGCGCGTGGGCATACCGCCGGCAGAGATACCGTCGATCTCGGGCACTGCTCCGGTACCGGAGCGATCAGCGATCTGGTTGCGGGCCTGAAGGTAGGCATCGTGGGCGCCATGGTAGGTAGAGGCCAACTCCTGGTCGGCGGTCAGTCGCTCGTTCATCTCGTTCATGAGCCCGCCCGCTTCAAGTCGCGACACCGCGGAAGTGATGACCGGGTGGGTCAGGTAGAAAGTGGTGGGAAACGGTGTTCCGTTGCTGAGTCGGGGAGCTGTCGCTGCCACCAAGGGGTTGCCGCAAACGCACCTGGCCGGGATCTCGACTACATCCCGGACGGGCCTGCCCAGCTGTCGGCTGAGGACCTCGAGATCGTGTGCTGATGGCTGGCGGGATTCCTGCGGCACGGCTGCCGTGTTCTCTTCCACTTGCGCTGCCAACCTTCCTGCCCCTTTTGTCGTGTCCCATGCGGACACGACGGCGGCGGGCACCGCGTCTAGTCAGTTGCCGATCGTCTGATTGACTCCCAGAGAGCATCCACCCAGGGCAGATTCTCCGGGTTGGCCGATGATCCGGAGCCGGAACGGCCACCCGGTGTGCCGGCGGCTTCTTCTCCCCCAAACACCCAGTAACCTGTTTCACCCGGCATAACCATGTTAATGCGGTCGCGGGCCTGCTGTTTCACGTAGTTAGGATCCTGCCACCGGGAGAGTTGCTTGTTCAGCTCAGTTTGCTCCGCTTTCCTACTGGCGATTTCTGCTTCCAACGCGGAAATTTCGGCGCGTTTCTCCAAGAAAATCTTCACGGTTGGGGCCAGCAGGATAGTGATGGCAATCATCACCACTGCCAGTGCGAGCATCCTTCCGGAGAACGCCTTCGCCGGTACGGGATCCAGCTCCCGGTCCTCCGTCGCCCCGGGCCGTGGTTTTTCCGTGCCGTTGTCCGTTGCCTTCGGTGGAGTCCCTGCCGGTTTGCCGTGGCTCTTCTTCGCGCCGGAGGGAGTCTTGCTGTTGGCCGGAGCTTTGGCCGTCGCTGTCTTTGAGGAAGCCCGCGGCCCGCCGAACTCGGCTTTAATGACGTCGGCGCCCTCAGCACCCGCGCCTTCAGAATCCTTGCCGGTGGCGCCAGTTGCGCTGACCGGACTGGTACCACTTGACGGACGCGCACCACTTGACGGACGACCAAGGGCGTCGGCCCTGGGTACCTTTGGACGACGGGTGGCCATGACACTCCTGTAATGCCCGGTGCTTGCCTGGCGGGTTGCTGCGCTTGCTGTTGCTGACCTGGCCTGTGGTGAACAGAACCGGAGTTAAACAGAACCGGCGGCCATGGTCTTTCCACCATAGCCACCGGTTACGTGTTTTCGCTGAAGGCTAGCCCTTGAAACGCGGGAACGCGCTGCGGCCGGCGTAGCGTGCGGCGTCGTCGAGTTCTTCTTCGATGCGCAGCAGCTGGTTGTACTTGGCAACGCGCTCGGAGCGGGCAGGGGCACCGGTCTTGATCTGGCCCGCGTTGGTGGCAACGGCGATGTCAGCAATGGTGGTGTCCTCGGTTTCGCCGGAGCGGTGCGAGGTGATGGTGGTGTAACCGGAGCGCTGAGCCAGGGAAACAGCGTCGAGCGTCTCGGTCAGGGAACCAATCTGGTTGACCTTGACCAGCAGGGAGTTGGCAGTCGCGGCGTCAATGCCCTGCTGCAGGCGGACCGGGTTGGTGACAAAGAGGTCGTCGCCCACCAGCTGGACCTTGTCACCGATGGTGTCGGTGAGGGTCTTCCAGCCTTCCCAGTCGTTCTCGTCCAGCGGGTCTTCGATGGAAACCAGCGGGTAGTCGGCAACGAGCTCAGCGTAGTAGGCGCTCATCTCGGTGGCAGAAAGTGCCTTGCCTTCGAACTGGTAAGCACCTTCCTTGTAGAACTCGGAAGAAGCGACGTCCAGGGCGAGGGCGATGTCCGTGCCCGGGGTGTAGCCGGCGTTCTTGATGGCTTCCTGGATCAGGTCCAGTGCAGCGCGGTTGGACGGCAGGTTGGGGGCAAAGCCACCCTCGTCGCCAAGGCCGGTGGAGAGGCCCTTTTCCTGCAGGACAGCCTTGAGGTTGTGGTAGACCTCAACGCCCCAGCGCAGGCCTTCGGAGAAGGTCTCGGCACCGATCGGGGCGATCATGAATTCCTGGATATCAACATCGGAGTCAGCGTGCGAGCCACCGTTGAGGATGTTCATCAGCGGAACGGGCAGCACGTGGGCGTTCGGGCCGCCCAGGTACTTGTACAGCGGCAGGTCAGCAGAAGCTGCAGCTGCGTTGGCCACGGCCAGGGAAACACCCAGGATGGCGTTGGCGCCGAGCTTGCCCTTGTTGGGCGTACCGTCCAGGTCGATCATGGCCTGATCGATGCTGCGCTGGTCAGTGGCGTCGAAACCAATCAGGGCCGGGGAGATCTCGTCGATGACGGCGTCAACGGCCTTCTGGACACCCTTGCCGAGGTAACGGCCCTTGTCGCCGTCGCGAAGCTCAACGGCCTCGTGCTCACCGGTGGAGGCACCGGACGGAACTGCTGCGCGGCCGATCTGGCCGTCGGAGAGCAGGACCTCAACTTCTACGGTCGGGTTTCCGCGGGAATCAAGGATCTCGCGGGCGTGGATGGCATCGATAAGCGCCATGGATGTGCTCCTTATGGGCGAATTACAGGAATGTGGAGGGAAATTCTCAACGTCCTCGTCGCTACTAGCGTAGTCGAGAGTGGCTTACGTTACGGCACAGCTTCCAACAGCTCACGTCATGAAGGCTGCGCCTGGTTGTTCTGAAACGATCGAACTGCGGCACGGAGGGCCCGTTCGGCGTCGAGTCCTTGCTCCCGGGCACCCGCGACGACGGCGAGCAGCAGCTCCCCCAGCGCCTCTTCCGTGGCCGGAATGGCAGGAAGTCCGACGGCGGCCAGTCGGCTTTGGGCGTCAACGTCCAACCCTGCGCGGACGGCCCGGTCCATGGACTTCTGCGCTCCCGCCAAAGCCGGCAGATGGGGCGGAATCCCCTCGAAGGGATCATTCCGCTCCGGTTTCTCCGCGCGTTTGGCGGCGTCCCACTTGACGATGATTTCCTCGACGCTGGCCGGGAAGCTCTCCTGCAGGGAACCGTCGGCTTTGAAGACGTGCTGGTTTCGCCGGACCATCTTGGCATTGATGCTGCGAGCCACGTCCCCGAAATCGAAGCTGCCGCGCTCCTCGGCGAGCCGGGCATGAAGCACCACCTGAAGCAGCACATCGCCCAGCTCACCGCGAAGTTCATCATCAACAGCCCCGGCTTCGATCGAATCGACCACTTCGTAGGCTTCCTCGATCAGGTATTCCACCAGCGACTCGTGGGTCAGGGCGCCCATCCAAGGGCAGTGCTCCCGGAGGGCGGCTATTGTCCCCAGCAGCTCCCCGACCTCGCAAGCTCGGCCAGGAACCCCAGCTGCTGTGGGCCCATGCAGCTCCGGGAGGCTGGAATTGCTAGCCGAGGTTGGCGTAGGCATCGTTGATGTACTCAACCAAGGCTTCACGCTCGTCCAGCGGCAGGAACGCCGCCTCGGCCGCGTTGAGCGTCAGTTCGAGCAGATCATCGAGGTCGTAGTCGAAGGTCTCCACCAGGAGTTCGAACTCGTCGGTGAGGGTGACGCCGCTCATGAGGCGGTTGTCGGTGTTGATGGTGACGTTGAAGCCGAGCTGGAAGAGCATGTCCACCGGGTGGCTCTCGATGCCCTCGCCAAAGCCGGAAATGGCACCGGTCTGAAGGTTGGAGGAGGGGCAGATTTCCAGGGCGATTCCGCGGTCGCGGACCCAGGCTGCCACACTGCCGATGGTCACCATTCCGATGGTGTCTTCGCCGTCGTCGTCGGAGTTGTCCTCAAACTCCACCGAGATGTCCTCGGCGATCCGTACGCCATGGCCAAGACGCAAGGCACGGCCGTCCACCAATGCGGACTGGATGCTCTCCAGGCCCGCAGCCTCGCCGGCGTGGACCGTTGCGGGGAAGTTGTTCTCGGCCAGGTAGGTGAAGGCATCCTTGAAACGGGACGGGAGGAAGCCGTCTTCAGCGCCGGCAATGTCGAAGCCGACGGCGCCGTTGGCGCGGTGGCGGACAGCAAGTTCTGCAATTTCCTGACCTCGGTCAGCATGGCGCATGGCAGTGATGAGCTGCCCCACCTGAATTTGTTGACCGCGTTCTTCGGTGGAATCCATACCGGCCTCGAGCCCGGTCTGGACCGCTTCAACAACCTCGTCCAGGGTCAAGCCCTGCTGCAGGTGCTGTTCAGGAGCCCATCGAACTTCGCCGTAAACGACGCCGTCCTCGGCCAGGTCCTCCACGAATTCCTTCGCGACCCGGAACAAGCCTTCTTTCGTCTGCATGACTGCGACGGTGTGGTCAAACGTTTCGAGGTAGCGGACCAGCGAACCGGAGTCGGCGGATTCACGGAACCATTCACCCAGCGCCACCGGATCGGTGGAGGGCAGGGTGTGGCCGGCGGCCTCAGCCAGCTCGATGATGGTGGCCGGGCGGAGTCCTCCGTCCAGGTGGTCGTGGAGGGAAACCTTGGGGAGGCTCTTCAGATCGAAGTCGAGGGCAGGGGCAGCGTCAAGAATGGGCTCAGTCACGTACTAAGACTAGTCCCCAGCGCGGGCTTGGACAGGTCCTTAGCCGGCAGGGTTGGAGAGGTCGGCCCCGGCAACTGCTTTTCGCGACAGATCCGTCTCGGCTACGGGTGCTGTAGTCCTTGCAGCCGCTTCACGTGCCAGGTCCTTTTTCTCAAGGTACTTGTGCCACCAGCGCAAGGCGTGATCCACCACGATTCCGAGGACCACAGCGAAGGCCACTGCAATTCCTACGCCCAGGAGCGGGTTGTGGTGCACCCACTGACCTGCTAGCAAGCCAATGCCGATTGAGTAACCCACCCACGTGATGCAGGCGAAGGCGTCCAGCCAGAAGAAGGTGCGATGGCGGAATCCTGTCTGGCCGGCGACGTAATTCACCGCTACCCGGCCCCACGGAATATAGCGGGCCGTGAAGATGAGGACCGCACCGCGCTTGTCCAGCTCGTACTGCGCCCACGCGAACATTTTCTGGACCTTGGGACGCCGCATCCACTTCCAACGCGTAAGGCCGATCTTGCGGCCCAGCATGTAAGCCATATTGTCACCGGCCATGGCACCCACCAGGGCAGTTGTTCCCAGGATCCACAGGTTGGGTTCTCCGCTGTGAAGGGACAGCGCCGAGAGGCCCACGATGGCTGTTTCGCTGGGCAGAATGGTGGCGAACCCGTCAATAAAAAAGAACACCAAAAGTACCGGATATATCCAGGGCTGCCCGGCTGCATGCTCGAGCATTTCATTCAAAAACTCCACGCGGGGGTAGCTCCTAGACGAATGTGACTTGACGATGTGACGGAAGTCGCTCTAGTGTCCCACGGCCGGGACGTCGTTCGCTACGTCCCAGCCTTGGGATCACGCGTTTAACGCTATCGGTTTGAAGATCCTGACGTCGTCAACCGGCGGGCTGATATTTCGGGGCAGCGATCGTCATACCGTGGGTGGAGCCGAGGCGTCTTCCTCAGGAATGTTCTTGCCATCCAGGGGCACTGATCCCCGGACTTTGCTGATAATGCGATCAATGATGATCCCGAGGATCACGGCCACCACGATCGCTATGACGGCACCCAGGAGGTGGTTGTCCTCGAACCAGACACCGAAGAAGTAGCCGAGGATCACCGAATACGTTGCCCACAGGACGGCCGACATGCCGGTAAGGGCTACGAATTTGCGGTGGTGGAAGTGCGTGGCGCCGGCCGTCAGATTGACGGCCACCCTGCCGATAGGGATGAACCGGGCCACCATGATGAGCGAGGCTGACCGGCGTCGGAGTTCCTTGCCCGCCCAACGAAAGGCGCCCTGCATCCGCTGGGTGCGCATCCACCGCCAGCGTCGGATTCCGATCCGACGCCCAATGATGTAGGCGATGTTATCCCCGGAGAACGCGCCGATGGCTGCCATCACGCCCAGCAGCCACACGTTGGGTGAGCCGCTGCTGCCGGAAACAGCGCTCAAGCCCACCACCACGGATTCGCTGGGGATGGGGGGGAAGAAACCATCGATCACGCAGCACGCCAGCACCAGGACCAACACCCACGGCTGTTCCGCCGCGGCGAGGATGAAATCATTGATGCCCTGCACGGTTTCCTTACGGTAGACGGCCCCACGGGCGCCGGATGGCTAATGTTCCGGGCTGTTCCTGGAAACAGCCCGGAACACTTAAGCCTAGGCGATGCGGTCGATGATCAGCTGACGTGCCGGGCGTGACCCCTCAGGCGCGATCACTACAGCGTCCTGAAGCGCTTCCTTGGCCCGTTCGAACTTCTCCGGAGTGTCGGTGAGGAGCGTCATGAGGGGCTCGCCGGCACGGACCAGGGCGCCGGGCTTGGCGTGCAGGCGGACACCGGCCCCGGCTTGGACTTGGTCTTCCTTGCGGGCACGGCCAGCACCCAGGCGCCAGGCGGCAACACCCACGGACAGCGCGTCCAGTTCCACCAGGACGCCGTCCGCCGGCGCGTAGACAACCTCGGATTCCCTGGCCACGGGCAGCGCGGCCCGGGGATCTCCGCCCTGGGCTTCAATCATCCGGTTCCAGACGTCCATGGCTCGTCCGTCCTTCAGGGCGGCTGCGGGATCGGCGTCGTGGATTCCGGCACCGGCGAGCATCTCCTCGGCCAGACGGACGGTCAGTTCGACGACGTCTTCCGGACCGCCGCCGGCAAGGACCTCCACAGATTCCTCAACCTCGATGGCGTTACCCGCGGTCAACCCTAGTGGCGTGGACATGTCCGTGATCAGCGCGACGGTGTGCACGCCTGCATCCTTGCCCAAAGCCACCATGGTCTCTGCAAGCTCCCGGGCCCGTGCTTCGTCTTTCATGAAGGCACCGGAACCCACTTTGACGTCCAGCACCAAGGAGCCGGTTCCTTCGGCAATCTTCTTGCTCATGATCGAGGAGGCAATCAACGGAATGGCTTCCACCGTTCCAGTGACGTCACGCAAGGCATAGAGCTTCTTGTCCGCGGGGGCGAGCCCTGAACCTGCGGCACAGATGACTGCGCCTACGTCCTGAAGCTGGGCCATGATTTCGTCGTTGCTCAGGTTGGCACGCCACCCGGGAATGGCCTCCAGCTTGTCAAGCGTCCCGCCGGTGTGGCCGAGGCCGCGACCCGAAAGCTGCGGAACAGCCACGCCGAAAACTGCCACCAGCGGCGCCAGCGGCAACGTGATCTTGTCCCCCACCCCACCGGTAGAGTGCTTGTCGCTGGTAGCTTTCATGCCGCCGTCGGGCCTTGTCAGGGACGAAAAGTCCATCCGCTCGCCCGAGGCGATCATGGCGGAAGTCCACCGCGAGATCTCAGAACGGTCCATGCCGTTGAGCAGGATGGCCATATTCAGTGCCGCCATCTGTTCCTCGGCAATCACGCCGCGGGTGTAGGCGTCGATGGTCCAGTCGATCTGCTCGGGAGTGAGCGTGCCTTTGTCCCGTTTAATCGAGATGATCTGGACGGCGTCGAACGCTTCTGTGCTGGTCACGTGGTTTCCTCCAGATGTTCGGGACCGAAGGCGTCAGGCAGCACCTGGTCCATGGATTTGATTCCCTGAGTTGTCATGAGCTGCATTCCGGGCGCCCTGAATTCGTAGAGCAGTTGGCGGCAACGCCCGCACGGCATAAGGATGTTGCCCTGGCCATCCACGCAGTAGAACGCGGCGATTTTTCCGCCCCCTGTCATGTGGAGCTGCCCTACAAGGGCACACTCGGCACAGAGGGTCAGCCCGTAACTGGCGTTCTCTACGTTGCAGCCGCTGACAATCCGCCCGTCGTCGGTGAGCGCCGCAGCCCCCACCGGGAACTTGGAATACGGAGCATAGGCCCGTTGCATGGCCTGCTTGGCCGCATCTTCCAAGGCGGGCCAGTCGATATCTTCCGCTGGCATCGTCAACCCTTCACGTACGGTATGCCGCTTGCGGCCGGTGGCCGCGACTTACCCACTAGACCGGCGACGGCGAAGATGGTCACCAGGTACGGCAGCATGGCCATGAACTGGCTCGGTACCGGGGTACCGATGATGCCCAGGATGGACTGCAGGTTGTAGGCGAAGCCGAACAGCAGCGAGGCCAGGAAGGCGCCGATCGGGTTCCACCGGCCAAAGATCAGGGCAGCCAAGGCAATGAAGCCGCGACCACCGGAGATGTCCTTGGTAAAGGAGTCAATGGTCACCAACGTGAACACGGCACCACCGATGCCCGCGATCGCACCACCCAACGTGACATTCCAGAAACGGGTTGCGTTGACGTTGATACCCAACGTGTCGGCGGCTTGCGGGTGTTCGCCGACGGCACGGACCCGCAAGCCCCAGCGGGTCTTGAACAAGCCGAACCACACCACGGCCACCGCAATGTACATGAGGTAGCCCGCGATGGACTGCTCGAAGAGGATGGGCCCAATGATAGGGATGTCCGAAAGCAGCGGGATCGGCAGGATGTCCAAGCGGCCCGGAGTGTTGAACTGCTCCTTGTTGGGCACCATCAGCGTGCCGTAGAGGAAGCCCGTGAGGCCTGACACCAAGACGTTCAGGACCACACCTACGATTATTTGGTTGACCAGGTATTTGATGCTGAACACGGCCAAAACCATTGACACAGCAGCACCAGCCGCAGCGGCTGCAATCAGGCCGATGTACGGACTGCCCGTCATGGTGGCCACCAGGGCGGCAGTGAAGGCTCCGCCGAGGAGCTGCCCCTCGATGGCGATGTTCACAACACCCACACGCTCACAGAGCACGCCGGAGAGCGAGCCGAAAACCAGTGGGACTGCAAGTGTCACCGAGCCGGCGACGAGGCCTGCCAGTGAGATGGAGGGCTGGCGGGCGCCTGCCACGATCCATACAAGCAAGGCGAAGACGAACACCACGGCGAAGGCGATGGGCAGCCACTTGGGTGATCTCTCCCCTTGCGTCCAGAGGTAAATCGAGTAGGCGGCCATGGCGAGCAGCAGGATGCCTAGGACAATGCCGCCCACCTGCCCCGGAATCATCAACGCAGGAACGGCAACGGCGTCGCCCGCGTCGCTGATCTTCATCTCGGCAGTCTGGTCCGGGCCAAGGAACCCGAAGAAAACCAACGCAATGAGCGCCAGGATGCCGAGCGAAAGCGGAACTTTCATGGAAGGCCGGAATGCCGGCAAAGCCGTGGATCCCGACTTTGGAGCGGTGGTTGTCGCGCTCACTTGGCACCTCCGGTGGCGTTGGCAAGGGCAGCTTTCCGGGCCGCCTTCGGTGTCTTGTTCTTGTTCTTCTTTTTGGGCTCAAGCCGGAAGATCGACCTGATGAGGGGTGGAGCAGCGATGAAGAGCACAATCAGCGATTGCACCACCAGCACAATGTCGATAGGCGTTCCGGTCTGGATCTGCATCTGCACTGCCCCTGCACGGAAAGCTCCGAACAGCAGTCCCGCAAAGAACGTTCCCCATGGTGTACTGCGCCCCAACAGGGCAACAGTGATCGCGTCGAAGCCGATCTGGGCAGCGACGCCGCCTGTCAGCACCTTTTCGGTACCGGCCACTTGGGCAATACCACCGAACGCGGCGAGGGCGCCGGCCATGGCCATCACCAGGATGGTGGCGCGGGATACTTTGACGCCGGCGGTCCGCGCTGCGACGGGGTTGGCACCCACGGCACGGAACTCGAAGCCGATGGTGGATCGGTTCAGCAGCCACCACACGCCGTAGGTCAGCGCGATTGCTACCAGGAAGCCCACGTGGAGTCGGGATCCCGGGATGAGGACAGGGTAGGTTGCCGATTCGTCGAGGCGGGGCGAAATGGGGCTGTTGTCCCCCGGACGCCGGAACGCAGCAGTGTTCAGCAGGAAGTCGAGCAAGAACAAGGCCACGTAGTTCAGCATGATGGTGACAATGACCTCATGCGCGCCGGTCCGGGCTTTAAGGATGCCCACAATGGCACCCCACAGAGCACCGCCCAAGACGCCCATGACGATGACTACCAGCAGGTGGAGGCCGAACGGCAAGTGCCAGGCGAACCCTACGTAGGCAGCGAGCGTAGCGCTGATGATGATCTGCCCTTGGGCGCCGATGTTGAACAGGCCGGCGCGGAACGCCAGTGCGACACCAAGGCCGGCACAGATCAGCGGGGTTGCCACGGTCATGGTTTCAAGCACGGGCTTGAAGCCTTCACGTGGATTGAACACGGCGCCTTGGAAGAGTGCAACATAGCTCTCGGTCATGGCTGTCCACAACGCGCTCAGGAAGTCCGTGGGGCGTGCGAACAAGTAGCCGGCTGTTTTGGCCACCTGGGCGTCCGTGCTGGCGATCAACAGGCCGCCGAGGAACAGCGCCACAACGACCGCCAGGATGGAGACAAAGCCGTTGCCCATCACGATACGGCGCATGAGGCCGCCTTGCTGGTGTCCGGGGTCCCCGCTTTGGGAGGAAACAGGCACTATGGAAGGTTCCAGGGTCCCTCCGGCGGTGTCCAATGCGACGTCTGCCGCCCGCACTTCGGAGGTGGATTCTTCGGGTGTTTGGTCCTTGCCTGACTCGTCTTTAGTTGTCATCGGAGCCTCCTTCAGGGCCGACGCCGGCCATCATCAAGCCAAGGGTGTCGCGCGGTGTTCCAGCAGGGACAATGCCCACGAGCTTGCCTTTGTAAAGCACGGCAATCCGGTCGGCGAGCTCAATGACCTCATCAAGTTCAGTGGAAACGATCATGACCGGCGTTCCGACGTCGCGCTCGGCAACAATGCGCTTGTGCAGGAACTCGATGGAGCCGACGTCCACGCCGCGCGTGGGCTGGCTCGCGATAAACAACCGCAAGGGCCGGGACAGTTCCCTGGCCATGACCACTTTTTGCTGGTTGCCGCCGGACAACGTTCCGGCGGCCGATGCCGCGGAAGGAGTCCGGATATCGAATTCCTCAATCTTGGAGTTCGCGTGCTCCACAACCTTTGCAGGCTTCATGCTGATGCCGCTGGCAAACGGGGCTTGGTCGTAAAGGTCGAGGACCAGGTTCTCTGCCACGGAGAACGGACCAACCAGTCCGTCCACCGAGCGGTCCTCTGGAACAAACCCAACGCCGGAACGCAGGACATCCTTGACGGGAAGGCCCAGCAGTTGCTTGCCGTCCAGTGTCACGGAACCGGTCACGTGTTCCTGAATACCCAGGATTGCCTCGGTCAGTTCCGTCTGGCCATTACCCTGGACACCGGCGACGGCGAGGATCTCACCTTGGGCGATGTCGAAGCTGATCCCGTCCACCACGTTGGTGCCGTTGGCCGCGCGCACCGTCAGGTTTTCCACGACGAACGTGGTTTCCTTAGGCTGGGCTGGAGCTTTGTTCAGGCTCAGGCTCACCGGGCGGCCCACCATCATGGAGGCCAGTTCCGTGGCTGATGCCGTGGGAGGCGCGTCCCCCACAACTTTGCCGCGGCGGATCACCGTGATGACATCAGAGACGGCCTTCACTTCGCGAAGCTTGTGTGAGATGAAGACGATGGACGTGCCTCCAGCTTTGAGCTGCCTCATGATGTCCAGGAGTTCATCGGTTTCCTGAGGCGTCAACACGGCGGTGGGCTCGTCCAAAATAAGGACTTTCGCCTCACGCACCAGCGCCTTGATAATCTCGACTCGCTGCTGGACGCCCACGGGCAGGTCCTCCACCAAGGCGTCGGGATCGACGTCGAAACCGTACTTGTCCGAAATCTCCCGGATCTTCTTGCGGGTTTCTTCGATGCCGAGGACACCTCCGAACGTGGTCGGCTCAGCGCCGAGGGCCACGTTCTCAGCAACAGTGAAAACGGGAACCAGCATGAAGTGCTGGTGCACCATGCCAATTCCGGCAGCCATGGCATCCCCGGGTCCGCGGAAATTGACCGGTTGGTCATCCACCAGGATCTGGCCGGCTGTGGGCTCGTACAGCCCGTACAGCACGTTCATGAGGGTTGATTTGCCGGCACCATTTTCGCCGAGGAGGCAATGGATCTGGCCGGATTCGACCACGAGGTCGATGTCTTGGTTGGCGTAGAAGGTCCCGAAGGCTTTCGAGATCCCCTTCAATTCGAGTTTCACAACTCCCACCGTTCTGTGAGTCCGAGGGACGGCTGTACTGCTCCAAAGCCACTGGCTTTGAGGCCCAGCGTAGTCAGGGCAAAAACGCGCCGCCAGTACCGGGGCTCGGTACTGGCGGCGCGTCCAGGAATTGATTTACTTCTTGGGGCTCGCTGCCGATTCGACAACCAGCTTGCCGGAGACGATGTCAGCCTTCAGGGCATCGAGCTCGGACTTGGTTTCAGCGGGGACGGCGGAGTCGAGATCGTGGAACGGAGCGATGGCAACACCATCGTTTTCCAACGTGCCGACGTAGGCTTCGTTGTTGAACTTGCCCTCCGTGTCGTCCTTCACCACGGCTTCAACGGCTTCGCCCATCTGCTTGACCACGGAGGTCAGCATCAGGTCCTTGTACTCGGGAGCGGTGAGGTAGCCATCGGAGTCAACCCAGATGAGCTTGACGTCCTTGCCGGCAGCCTTGGCTTCCTTCAACGCAGCACCGGCGCCCTTACCAACCGGTCCGGCTACGGGCATGATGATGTCCGCGCCCTGATCCAGCAGGTTGATGGTGACCTGCTTGCCCGTGTCCTGCTTCTCGAAGTCGCCCGTGAACGAACCGTCCTGGGTGTTCTTGTCCCAGCCAACAACCTGGACGCTCTTGCCCTTGGCCGTGTTGTAGGCCTGCACACCGTCGTAGAAGCCGTCCATGAAGATGGTTACCGTGGGGATCTTGATGCCGCCGAAGGTACCCACCTTGCCGGTCTTGGACGTTGCGGCAGCTGCGTAGCCTGCCAAGTATGCCGCCTGTGCCGTGTCATAGACGATCGGCTTGACGTTGGCGATCGGAGTCTCGTATGTGTAGTCGACGATCGCAAAGTGCTTGTCGGTGTTCTTTTCTGCGGCGGCCTTCGTGGCATCGCCCAAGAGGAAGCCAACGGTGACAGTGAGGTTACAGCCGGCGGAAATCATGCCGTTGAGGTTGGTCTCGAAGTCGCTGTTGGCCTTGGATTCGGCCGACTTCACCGTGATGCCCAAATCAGTCTCTGCCTTCTTGAGGCCTTCGAACGAGGACTGGTTGAAGGACTGGTCATCAAATCCGCCGGAGTCCGACACGATGCAGCCCGTAAAGTCACTCTTGGTCGCCGCACCGGATCCGGCGTCGGGAGCTTGGCCGCAGCTGGTCAGCAGGAGCGCTGCTGCACCGAGGGTGGCAACACCGGCCATTGAACCGCGCTTCAGGGTGGCACGCAGTGGTTTCTTCAATTTTCCTCCAGGAAGAAAGTGATTGGCGCTACGACGGATGGTCAATGAGTGTCCGTTTCCTATACCCGAGGCAGAAATTCTGTTTTCACTGATGCTCGCAGCTGCGCCGAAGCGCATTGATGAAACCAACACTAGTGGCCTGCAACACACCCAGCTACCACAAATGATCACTGCAGGTCAGATTGTTGACCTTTTGTTACCAAGCAGTAGCCGGGTGCGCAAGTCACACGCGTTTTTACGTATGGGCTAGAGGCGAACCAGCATCTTCCCCGTGTTCGCGCCGTCCAACAGGTCCATGAATGCCTGCGGAGCATTTTCCAGTCCATCCACGATTGTTTCGTCGTAGCTGACAGACCCATCGGCGAGCCAACCGGCCATCTTCTGCGCGAATTCGGCGGCGTGCTGTCGCTGCCCGCCCACCAGGAATCCGCGCAGGGTGAGCTGCTTCCCGATAGCAACCGCCAGGTTCCTCGGAGCCACCGGAGGCTCCGTAGAGTTGTACTGGGCAATGGCGCCACACATTGCTACCCGCCCGCCAACCGTGAGCGTTGCCAGGGCTGCTTCGAGATGCTCGCCGCCCACGTTATCGAAGTAGACGTCAATGCCGCGCTCCCCTGCTGCTTCCGTCAGCTGGTCCAGCACGGGAGCATCATTGTAGTTGAAGGCAGCATCGAAGCCGAGCTCCAACAAGCGGGCCACCTTCTCCGGCGATCCGGCACTGCCGATGACCTTGGCAGCGCCCATGGCCTTGGCGATCTGGCCAACCATCGAACCGACGGCACCTGCCGCTCCGGACACGAAGACCACATCGCCCTCTTTGAACTCGGCAACTTTCAGCAAACCAGCGTAGGCAGTCAGGCCGGTCATTCCCAAAGCACCAAGAAACGCTGATGTTGGGGCAAGGCCACTGGGGACCGGCGTAGTCGCCGCGGCGTCCACCACCGCGTGCTCGCGCCAGCCAAGTTGATGCACGACGACGTCACCCACCTTGTGCGCGTCCGAACGGGACGCGATCACCTCACCTACCGCACCGCCGTCGAGCGCTGCATCCAGGCGGAAGGGCGCCGAGTACGACTTGACGTCGTTCATGCGGCCACGCATGTACGGATCCACGGACATGAACTGGTTCTTCACCAGGAGCTGGCCCTCCGCGAGCTCGGGAAGGGGCGCTGTTGCCAGCCGGAAGTTCTCCGGAGCAGGGCGGCCGACCGGGCGGGAGGCAAGCTGGATTTCGCGGGTTTCGGTTGTCACGGCGCTCATGCTGCGAACTCCACGAGCTTGAGGTCTACGGCCATGTTGCCGCGCGTTGCGTTGGAGTAGGGGCAGATCTGGTGCGCCTTGGCCATCAACTGCTCCGCAGTACCGCGGTCCAGGGCGGGCAGCGCGATTTCGAGTTCGGCGGCCAGTCCATATCCTTCGCTGTCCGTCAGTGCACCGAAGTGAATTTTGGCTGCAACGGCCGAGTCGCTGAGGTCGACGCGTTCCTTACGGCCCACCAGGCGCAAAGCCGAGTGGAAGCACGCTGCGTAGCCAGCTGCGAACAACTGCTCGGGGTTGGTTCCTTCCCCGTTGCCTCCGAGCTCCACGGGGCTGGCGAGGGCGACGTCCAATTTTCCGTCGTTGGTGCGGGCGTTGCCGTCGCGGCCTTCGCCGGATGCCAATGCCTCGGCGGTGTAAAGAGTCTTCATGGTGTTTCCGTTCTCTTTGGGAATGGATGTCCCGGGATTTTCGGGAGTCTGTCAGAGTGAGCTATTCAGTGCTGCCGTGAGCTTGCCGAGTGTGGCATGTAGCTGCTCGATCTCTTCGGGCGATAGGCCGGCGGCGTCGGCGAGACGCTTGGGCACAGCCTGTGCCCGGGCACTCAAGGCGGTGCCGGCGTCGGTAAGGACCACGTCCACCCGGCGTTCATCCTCTGCCGAGCGATGGCGTTCCACCAGCCCCATGGCCTCCAGGCGCTTGAGCAGGGGCGATAGGGTGCCGGAGTCGAGGCCCAGTTCCGCACCGAGGTCGCGGACACTGCGCGGTTCCTGCTCCCAGAGGACCAGCATCACCAAGTACTGCGGGTACGTCAGGCCGAGGTCTTCCAATACCGGGCGGTAGACCGCCGTCGCTGCCTTGGACGCTGAGTACAGCGCAAAGCAGACCTGATGGCGGAGGCGTGGTGCATCACTCATGGATAAAACGATAGTGCACAATTCAATTGTGCACAACCGAAGTATGCCGTGCTTACCCAACTGGGTCGCAGTTCAGGTCGTTCTCAGCGCTGAGAACGACCTGAACTGCGACTCAGCTGGGTTACGGTTCGAGGTCGCGGATGGTGCGCAGGGCAGCTGCTGTCAGGACGCGGATGGCGTAGCCGAGAGCACGCTCGTCAACGATGAAGTCGCCACGGTGGAGGTCGTATTCTTCGCCGCCGGGGGTGTGCGTGCCCAGCCGCATCATGGCCCCTGGCAGGTCGGCCAAGAACCAGGCAAAGTCCTCGCCACCCATGGACTGCGGCGTGAGGACCACCGCATTTTCGCCAAGTTCCGCGCGGGCTGAGGCTTCGATGAGGGCCGTTTCGTGCTCAGAGTTCACTACAGGCGGTACGCCACGGGTGTGCTCCAAGTGGACGTCCACGCCGTAGGGCGCGGCGACCTGCCTCACGACGTCGTCCAGCAGCTCCCCCGCACTGTGCCAGGCATCGCGATCGAGGCAACGCATGGTGCCCGCCATGTAGCCGGTGCCCGGGATGGCGTTCGGTGCGGAGCCCGCTGAAATCTGGCCCCACACCACCGATACGCCGCTGCGGACATCCACCCGGCGGGAAAGGACAGCCGGCACGTTGACCGCTATTTGCGCCAACGCGAAGACAAGGTCCTCGGTCAGGTGCGGCCGCGACGTGTGTCCGCCTCGGCCGGAGAGCTCAATTTTAATGGTGTCCGAGGCGGAGGTGATGGCACCGATGCGGGTGCCGATCTGGCCCACGTTGATCCGGGGATCGCAGTGCAGCGCCAGGATACGCGGCACACCTTCAAGCACTCCCTGCTCAATGCAGGACAGTGCACCGCCGGGCATGGTCTCCTCGGCAGGCTGGAAGATGATCCGGACCGTCCCGCCCAGCGGATTGTTCTTGTGCATCCGTTGCAGCGTCAAGGCAATGCCGAGCATCGCAGTGGTGTGGACGTCGTGGCCGCAAGCGTGGGTAACGCCATGGTTCTTCGACGCGAACGGCAGGCCGGTTTCCTCAATGATCGGCAGTGCGTCGATGTCCCCGCGAAGGGCCGTAGCAATGGGGCCCTCGCCCACGTCCACCGTCAGTCCGGTCTCCTCCAGGCGCCGCGGCTTCAATCCGGCTGCTTCAAGCCGCTCCACCAGTTTGTCGGTGGTGCGGAATTCCTTGAAGGAAAGCTCGGGGTGCGCATGGAGGTCACGCCGGAAGTCGATGAGTCCGGGAAGCAGTTCATCAACCCAAGGACTCACAACGGGAGCGGGCTCGGTTTCAGTCGTGTAATTGCGCACGTCACAACTCTAGCCATGCGGGGGACCCGAAGAACGAAAGCCACCTCTTGGTTACGCTGCGTTCAGACGCAGGACAACCAAAGAGGTGGCTCACGGTATAAGCGGATGCCTTAGAGCACGTCCGTGTCGCCACTGGCTTTGAGGGCGTCAACAGTGCCCTTGACCAGTTGCGCGTGTTCCTTGGTTGTAACAAGGAGCGCGTCCGGCGTGTCCACAATGACCACGTCCTTGATGCCGATCAACGCGATGACGCGCTTGGTATCGGAAACCACCACGCCACTGGCATTCTCCGCGAACACACGTGCACCTTCACCAAGCACCGTCACTTCATCAACATCGCCGGCATTGTTGAGGCGGCCGATCGCGGCGAAGTCGCCGACGTCGTCCCAACGGAAAGTACCAGGCACGACGGCGACGTCGCCAGCTTCCGCTGCGGGCTCAGCCACGGCGTAATCGATGGCGATTTTCGGCAACGTGGGCCACACGCGCGACGTCACTTCCGAGCGCTCCGGCGTGTCCCACGCCTCGGCGATTTCCTGGAGGCCCTTGAACAACTCCGGCTGGTTGGCTTCCAGGTGCTTGAGCATGAGCGCCACCGGAGCGACAAACATGCCCGCATTCCAGACGTAGTCCCCCGCTTCGACGTATTTGTTAGCCACTTCCTGGCTGGGCTTCTCCACGAACTCAGCAACAGCAAGTGCGTTCGGGGCACCGTCAACATTCAACGCCGCACCGGAGCGGATGTATCCAAATCCGACAGATGGATGAGTGGGCTTGATGCCGATGGTGACGATCTTCCCTGTAGCCGCGGTGTAGATGGCCTCGCGCACAGTCTCTTGAAACAGGTTGTCCGGGCTGATGACATGGTCCGCCGCAAACGAACCCATGATGGTGTCCGGATCGCGACGGTAAAGGATGGCTGCGGCGAGCCCGATGGCGGCACCGGAGTCCTTGGGCTCACTTTCCAGCACCAACTCGTCGTCCCCGACTTCGGGGAGTTGGCGGCATACGGCTGCGCGGTGCGCTTCGCCGGTAACAACAAGGACCCGTTCACCGGCCAGCGGTTCCAGGCGGTCATAGGTAGCCCTCAACAACGTGCTGCCCGAACCGGTCAGATCGTGGAGGAACTTGGGCGCAGCGGCACGCGAGAGTGGCCATAGCCGGGTCCCCACACCGCCCGCCGGAATAACCGCATGGAAGCGGTTCAATGGCGATTCCGGGTATTTCGCGTCTTCTGTACTCACCGCAACACTTTATCCTGTGCCGGGCGACAAGCCCCCGCAGCGGGACACACGTGTGGCGTTCGTCTCAGGCACTGCCGAAAATCGCCTGAATATCGGCAGGAAACATGGAATTAACAAGCAGAGAAGCCCGTCCTAAATTGAATATGCTGTTAGCGAAGCCTAGATTTAGGCGTGAGCTACGAGTGCTCTCGCAGCAGGCGTTCCCCCCGCGTGGATCCCATGCCAGCGCCGCTGTGTTGCAGGAAGGTTTAATCAGTGCCGACAAAACCAGCTGGCACCTTGTACCGCGGCCGTGAAGGCATGTGGTCCTGGGTTGGACACCGCATTACAGGTGTAGTGATCTTTTTCTTCTTGTTGGTCCATGTGCTGGACACCTCATTGGTGCGCGTGTCCCCTGAGGCCTACACCGCCGTCATTGGCGCATACAAGAACCCCCTCATGGCCCTGGGTGAAACGGGCCTGGTCGCCGCGATCATTTTCCACGCCTTCAACGGCCTGCGTGTGATCGCCATCGACTTCTGGAAGAAGGGCGCGAAGTACCAGCGCCAGTTGCTGTGGGTCGTGCTTGCGCTGTGGCTTGTCACGTTCGCAGGCTTCGCCATCCGCCACCTTTCCCTCGCGCTGGGAGGCCACTAAGCCATGACAACCATCGAATCCCCACGCAGTGGAAAAATCGGCTCCGGCAAGATCGCTCCGAAGTACAACCGCACCGGCTCCAGCCGTGGCAACTTCGAAATGATCGCCTGGCTCTTCATGCGCCTCTCCGGCATCGTCCTGGTGGTGCTGATCTTCGGCCACCTGTTCGTGAACCTGCTGGTGGGCGAGGGCATCCACGCCATCGACTTCGGCTTCGTTGCCGGCAAGTGGGCCGATCCGTTCTGGCAGTTCTGGGACCTTGCCATGTTGTGGCTTGCCATGCTGCACGGAACCAATGGCGTCCGCACCATCATCAACGACTACGCCGAGAAGGATTCCACGCGCTTCTGGCTCAAGATGGTCCTCTACGCGGCCACCCTGGTCATCATCATCCTCGGCACACTGGTGATCTTCACCTTCGACCCGTGCCCCGTCGTCGACGGCGTCCAGTTGCCTGGCGGTTTCTGCCCGGCCCCGTAGCGGCGCCCTCCGGTTACTCCTTTGAGTGAACCGGTTCGCCTGACGTAGCGGAGCAGCCTCCGCCGACCATCTGAATTTTGAAAGAGAGAGCATCTGGTATGCAGGTCCATAAGTACGACGTCGTCATTGTCGGTGCAGGTGGCGCCGGCATGCGCGCCGCGATCGAATCCGGTCAGCGAGCACGCACCGCGGTACTGACCAAGCTCTACCCCACCCGCTCGCACACCGGTGCGGCCCAGGGTGGAATGTGCGCAGCACTGGCCAACGTCGAAGAAGACAACTGGGAATGGCACACCTTTGACACCATCAAGGGCGGCGACTACCTGGTTGACCAGGACGCAGCCGAGGTCATGGCGAAGGAAGCCATCGACGCCGTGCTGGACCTGGAAAAGATGGGTCTGCCCTTCAACCGCACGCCCGAGGGCCGGATTGACCAGCGCCGCTTCGGTGGCCACACCCGTGACCACGGCAAGGCACCCGTCCGCCGCGCTTGCTATGCAGCCGACCGTACGGGCCACATGATCCTGCAGACGCTGTACCAAAACTGCGTCAAGCACAACGTTGAGTTCTACAACGAGTACTACGTCCTGGACCTGCTGATCGTCGAAGAAGACGCAGTACGCGAAGACGGAACCCCCTACAAGCAGAAGCGTGTCGCCGGCGTGGTCTCCTACGACCTCGCCTCCGGCGAACTGCACGTGTTCCAGGCCAAGTCCGTGGTGTTCGCCTCCGGCGGCGCCGGCAAGGTCTTCAAAACCACCTCCAACGCACACACCCTCACCGGTGATGGCATGGGCATCGCGTTCCGTCGCGGCATCCCCTTGGAAGACATGGAGTTCTTCCAGTTCCACCCGACCGGCCTCGCCGGCCTGGGCATCCTCCTTACCGAGGGCGCACGTGGTGAAGGTGCCATCCTGCGTAACTCGGAGGGTGAGCGCTTCATGGAGCGTTACGCCCCTACCATCAAGGACCTCGCACCCCGCGACATCGTGGCCCGCGCCATGGCCAACGAAGTGCGCGAAGGCCGCGGCTGCGGCCCCAACAAGGACTACGTCCTCCTGGACCTGACCCACCTTGAGCCTGCACACATCGAGGCCAAGCTTCCGGACATCACGGAGTTCGCCCGCACCTACCTGGGTGTGGAGCCGTTCACCGACCCTGTCCCCGTCTTCCCCACGGCGCACTACGCTATGGGCGGCATCCCCACCAACATCACCACCGAAGTGCTGCAGGACAACGACACCATTGTGCCGGGCCTCTACGCAGCCGGTGAAGTTGCTTGCGTTTCCGTGCACGGTTCGAATCGTCTCGGCACCAACTCGCTACTGGACATCAACGTGTTCGGTAAGCGCGCCGGTATTGCCGCTGCGGAGTACTCGAAGACCGCTGAGTTCGTCGAGCTTCCCGAGGACCCTGAGGCAATGACCCGCGGCATCCTGGACGGCCTGCTGACGGGCAATGGCACCGAGCGTGTTGCCCAAATCCGCAAGGAACTGCAGGACACCATGGACGCCAACATGCAGGTGTTCCGCACCAAGGAATCGCTGGAGCAGGTCCTTCGCGACATCGCCTCGTTCGAAGAGCGCTACAAGCACGTCACTGTGCAGGACAAGGGCAAGCGCTTCAACCTTGACCTCCTGGAGGCCGTGGAGCTTGGCTTCCTGCTGGACATGGCCAAGGTCATGACCGTTGGTGCCCTCCACCGTGAAGAATCCCGCGGTGGTCACTACCGCGAGGACTTCCCGGACCGCAACGACGAAAAGTTCATGAAGCACTCCATGGCTTACCTGGACACGTCCGTCACCGTCGACTCCTCGGCGGAATCCGTCGCGGGCATCCGTCTTGAGACCAAGCCCGTCATCTTCACCCGTTACGAGCCGATGGAGCGTAAGTACTAATGACGACCGAAATGGCAGAGCCCGCTTCCAAGATCGAGCTTCCGGCAAGTGTTGCCGGCGACGGTGAAATTCCCACGTTCCATATCACGCTGCGCGTGCGCCGCTACGATCCCGAAATCTCGGACGAAGCACGCTGGGACGACTACAAACTGACCATGTACGGCACGGACCGCGTGTTGGATGCCCTCCACAAGGTCAAGTGGGAAATCGACGGCTCCGTATCGTTCCGCCGTTCCTGCGCCCACGGTGTTTGTGGTTCTGATGCCATGCGCATCAACGGCCGCAACCGCCTGGCCTGCAAGACTCTCCTGAAGGACCTGGACACCACCAAGCCCATCACCGTGGAGCCCATCAAGGGCCTTCCCGTGGAGAAGGACCTGATTGTGGACATGGAACCCTTCTTCCAGTCCTTCCGCGAAGTCATGCCGTTCCTGATCAACAAGGGCCACGAGCCCACCAAGGAACGCCTGCAGTCCGTTGAGGACCGTGAGCGCTTTGACGACACCACCAAGTGCATCCTGTGCGCTGCGTGCACGTCCTCCTGCCCGGTCTTCTGGACCGATGGCCAGTACTTTGGCCCGGCAGCGATCGTCAACGCACACCGCTTCATCTTCGATTCCCGTGATGACGCCGGAGACATGCGCCTTGAGATCCTGAACGACAAAGAAGGCGTGTGGCGCTGCCGCACCACCTTCAACTGCTCGGAAGCATGCCCCCGTGGCATCCAGGTGACCCAAGCAATCGCCGAGGTCAAGCAGGCCATTCTGGCCCGCAAGATCTAGTTTTGCCGGTCTCCTAAGGAACCAAACGACGACGGCGCCGCTCACCACTGATGGTGAGCGGCGCCGTCGTCGTTAATCCAGTGTCGTAGCCTGTCATCACCGCAACCCTCATCCAACGCAAGGAGATCAGCGTGTCACGCTCTGAGAAGATCAGCTTCACGGGAAGTACTGGCGACACCCTGGCCGGCATCGTGGACGTGCCCGAAGGACCCGTCCGGGGTTGGGGGCTGTACTCGCACGGCCTGACGCTCGGCAAGGACAGCCCCGCCGCATCCCGGATCTGCAAAGGACTCGCCGAGCAGGGTGTGGGGATGCTGCGCTTCGACAACCTCGGCTTGGGCAACTCCGCAGGTGAATGGTCTGCGGGGTCGTTCAGCGTCAAAGTAGCCGACACCATCCTGGCTGCGGACTTCATGCGGGAGGAAGGCCGGGGAATCTCACTCTTGGTGGGCCACTCGTTCGGAGGTGCAGCGGTTCTCGCCGCAGCCCGCGACATCCCCGGCCTCAACGCCGTGGTGACGGTTGGTGCACCCTACGAACCCAAACACGTTGAGCACATGTTCGACACGGAAATCGACTCCATCCTGCGGGACGGCAGCGCTGTGGTTGACCTTGGGGGACGGCCCATGGAGGTCCGGCGCCACTTTGTGGAGGATGTGGAACGCGCCGATCTGCGCGACTGCATCCGCACCCTCCACAAGCCGCTGATGGTGATGCACTCCCCCACCGACAACACTGTGGGGATCGATAACGCCAGCGAAATTTTCCGCACCGCCCGCCACCCCCGGAGTTTTATCTCCCTGGAGGGCAGCGAACATCTCCTCACCGGGAAGGGTCAGGCAGCACGGGTTGCACGGATCATCAGCGCTTGGGCGGACCCCTACCTCGAGGTCAGCGACGCTGGATAACCCGCCCCCACCCAAGTAAGTAACAGATCAGGTCGTTCTGAGCACTCATAACGGCCTGATCTGCGACCTACATGGGTACTTACTTGCCGATGGCCGCCTTGGGATATTATCGCAACAGGACCTCGCCTGCTAACCCCGGCGGGGTCCCAAAGCGGCGCCCACCAAGGCACCAAGGCCAACGCCAATGAGGATGCCCAGAAAGGGCGAATTGAAGATCAGCTGGCCAACGACGAGTCCGGCTGCAGCCCCAAGCAGGCAGGCGATCCACAGTTGGTTGTTCATGCGGCCTCCAGCTAAAACTTTCAGGTGCGGGGCGCCACGCGCCGCGAACCCAGGACTTTCTTGCGCGGCGACTCCCCCGACGCCGTGTCAGCCTCGCGAATAGCAGACCACGACGCCGAGACGAGGTACACCTGGCTCACAAGATTGAACCAGATGAGCAGGCCGATGATAATGGCAAACGATGCCAGAACCGGATTGTTGCCTGACCGGGCCAAAAGTTCGGTGCTGAAGAATTGCAGGACCGTTGTCCCCACGCCTGCCAGCACCACGCCCTCCAGGAATGAGCGGCGCCCCAGCTTCAGCCCACCTGCAATGCGGAACAGCACTGCCGCCGTCGCGCAGTTCAGGAGGAGCGGGACGACGATCTTGACCGTGGCTGCTACGGGCTCGGCAACGCCTTCGTCCAATTTGAGCAAAGCTATGAGCCAGCCCGCTGCGGTGCCAAAGACGAGCGAGACACCTGCGCTGATCACAAGGATGACGCCGAGGAGCAGCAGGGTGCCGGCGTCGATGAGCTTTTGAAGGATCGGATTGCGCACCAGGGGATCAGCTTTCATGATCCCCCGAAGACCTTCCCTGATGCTGGCAATCCAGCCAAGGGAAACAAAAACTGTGACAACCGCTGCGATGAGGGCCGTCCACCCGAGCCCCGACGGGTTAAGCAAGGATTGTGGATCCACCAGCCCTTCGCCGCCATCCACCTGAAGGAGCCCCGGGGCAGCCGCTGCCACACTCTCGATTACGGCATCCTGCAGTGCGGGATTACCGCCCAGAACTATTCCTGCAATGGCGAAGCCAGTAGTGAGCAGACCGGTCACGGAGAAAAACATGTTGAAGCCGATACCGGCGCTCAACAATGGCCCGTGCTGCCGGGTGTAGTGCTGAAAGGAACGCATGGCCCGGTTGGTGTTCAGCCTCGCGAGAAAGAGTGCAAAGAAGGCACCAACCTTCTTCGGCAAGCCCTCGCCTGCGCGCTTCGCATGGCCCCATTCCTGCCTTTTGCGGAGAAGTTGGAGTTTGAGTTTCGCCAGCTCAGTTGGCAGCGGAGGAACGTCCGCCTCTGCGGCTTGGATCCGCTTGCTGTGCTTCGTCAGTATCGCCGCCAAAGTCGAGCTCTTCCCGTAGCTGCCAAATTCCATTGGTGTCGTGCTCGTAAAGTCCCATGCTAACCACAGGGAACGTCGCCCGGTAATCCCTGAGGACCGTTTCGGCCTCGTCAAGGTTTTCCTGGGCGACATCGTGCGCTACGGTCACGTGCGGGTGGTACGGGAAGGGCAACCTCCGCTCGAGTGGGCCTGTTTGAAGTTTCTCGTGCAACTGCACGCACTCCTCAAAGCCTTCCTCGACGTTCACGAACACCACCGGCGAGATGGGACGGAAAGATCCCGTGCCTGAAATGGTGATTTCGAAAGGTTCCTGGGTCCTTGCGACTTCCCTGACGTGCTCCCGGGTGGCGGCCCAGTCCTGGGTGGGTGTGGTGGTGATCAGGGTGATGTGGGCAGGAATGACCTCAGCCATCGGATCACCGAAGGAGGCCCTCCATTCCTGGAGTTCACGGGCGATCTCCGGTGGGAAGCCAAGGATCACGCCGACGCACATGGTGTCTCCAGCGCCGCAATCGGTGCCGGAAACAGCGGGCTGGCGGGAGTCGTCCGGACCGGCACCCTCTCGGGTGCCGGTCTTGACGTTGAGCTGGCCAGCTGAGCACATGGACTTAGCGGACTCCCTGGTTCCCGCGGGATTCATCGCCGCGGTAGGGCAGGAAACCAACCTTGGAGTAGACATCCGCGAGGGTCGCGGCCGCAATGTCACGTGCCTTGTCCGCGCCGAGGGCCAGTAGCCTGTCGAGTTCTGCGGGGTCGGCCAGGAGTTCGTTGGCACGTTCCCGGATGGGTGCCAAGTGTCCGGAAACGAGTTCGGCCAAGTCAACCTTCAAATGGCCGTACATCTTCCCTTGATAGTCAGCCACGATCTTGTCCACCGGCGTACCGCTGATGGCCGAGTAGATGGTCAGCAGGTTGGATACGCCCGGCTTATTCTCGCGATCGTAGCGGATCTCGGTTTCGGTGTCCGTTACAGCTGATTTAATCCGCTTGGCCACAGTCTTTGGGTCATCCAGCAGGTTGATCAGGCCGGCTGGTGATTCCGCGGACTTGGACATCTTGGCGGTGGGGTTCTGGAGATCGTAAATCTTGGCTGATTCCTTCTGGATGAAGGCCTCAGGCACTTGGAACGTCTCGCCGAACCGGCTGTTGAAGCGGTTGGCGAGGTCACGGCTCAATTCCACGTGCTGGCGCTGGTCTTCACCCACCGGCACGCCGTGCGGCTGGTACAGCAGGATGTCAGCGGCCTGCAGGATGGGGTACGTGAACAGGCCGACGCTGGCGTGGTCCGAACCCTGCTTCTGTGCCTTGTCCTTGAACTGGGTCATGCGGGCGGCTTCGCCCATGCCCGTGATGCAGTTCAGGACCCACGCCAACTGGGCATGCTCAGGAACCTGGGACTGGACGAAGAGGGTGCACTTATTCACGTCCACGCCGCCGGCGATGTACTGCGCCGCCGTAACCCTGGTGCGCCGGGCGAGCTCGGCCGGATCTTGGGGCACTGTGATGGCGTGCAGGTCAGGAATGAAGTACACGGCGTCGTACTCGTCCTGCATCCGGACCCAGTTGACCAGGGCGCCGAGGTAGTTGCCAAGATGCAGGGAATCGGCGGAGGGCTGCATGCCGGACAGGACCCGGTGCTTGGCGCCGACGGCAAGCTTGGTGGACGTCACGGGCTTGGGGTCGGTCGCAGCATCAGGCGATGCGCCGGTTTCAGTCGTGGTGGAACTAGTCATGTCGCAATACCTTAGGAAGCTTAGAGCCGGTAGTCGACTACCAGCGGTGCATGGTCAGAGAAGCGGGTGTCCCACGAGGGTGCCCGGTCCACCACAGCCGAGAAAGCGGCTGCTGCGAGGTCCGGAGTGGCCAAGTGGTAGTCGATGCGCCAGCCTGTGTCCGTGTCAAAGGCCTTACCGCGCTGGGACCACCAGGTGTAGGGGCCGGCGACATTACCTGCCAGGCCCCTGTGCACATCCCTCCATCCGATTTCGTCGCCGAGGAAGCGGTCAAAGTATGCCCGCTCCTCCGGGAGGAAGCCGGCACGCTTGACGTTGCCCTTCCAGTTCTTGATGTCGAGTTCAGTGTGTCCTACGTTAAGGTCGCCAACCACCAAAGCATGGTCGCTGTGTTTCGCGAGCTCAGGCAGGCGGACAGTCATGGCATCGAGGAAACGGAACTTATCATCCTGCTTGGGGGTTCCCACTTCTCCGGAGTGCACATAGGCACTGACAACGGTGAGGGTGGTGGGGTCGCCGGCTGTGTTCCTGACGGTGAAGTCCGCTTCGACCCAGCGCCCGGACGTATCGAAGTAGTCGTCGCCGACACCAACGCGGGTGGCTGTGGGCTCCTCGCGGGAAGCAATGGCCACACCGGCACGGCCCTTGGCCTCAGCCTCACTGTGAAGGATGTGCCAGCCTTCGCCGATCAGCTTCCTGACGATGTCGTCAGGGGCACGGACTTCCTGCAAGCAGAGGATGTCTACCTCGCGAGGCTCCAGCCATTCCGCCATGCCGTTCTTGTAGGCAGCCCGCAGGCCATTGACGTTAACTGATGCGATGCGAAGGAAGTCCTTCTTCAATGCCGTACTCACCCGCTCTACTCTAGTCGATGATGGTGCCGGCAACGGGCTCGTCCGAGCCACCCGAAGACTTGATCATGTCCCGTGCATTTGTTGCTGTAATAGCGATGGTTTCCAGCGCCCGATTGATGGTGTCCTGGTTGGCCGTCGCCCCCTTGGCTCGTTCCTCGTCCACCACGCGGACCTGCACCTGGACAATCTTGAATGAGTGGTCCAGCTTGAGGTCACGGACTTCATCGGCTTTGCTGCGCTCGGCAACTACGCGCGTGCCACCGTTGTCAGCGGCGGACGACGACGGCGCGCGGCCAGCTGCGGCGTTGAAGGCATTTTGCGCTTCGGTCAGCTTGGCGCCGGCCCGCTGCGCGGCCTTGCGGATGCTCAGCACCACGAACGTTGCAAGGGCAAGCCACCCGAAAGCAACCACAGCCACAACCCAGCCCACAACATCGTTCTGGTTGGCCGCAAAGATGACGGCTACCAGGAAAGCGATGATGACGACTGTCATCCCCAGGCCGCCGATGCGGAAGCCCTTGAACATGCCTTTACCGGCGGGGGACGTGGACGGGTGCGGGTCACCGAGAGATTGCATGAACCCATTCTCTCAAATGCGGAAAGGTGCCCCGTCCGCTTCCACGGACGGCGAACACAGGAGTCATTTCAGGAACAGCTGGCGCAGCCTCGCGGTGGTCAGCATGATCCCTAGCGCGATCATCACCAGGTAGTAACCCACGTGGATGGCAGTGGCCGGGCTGAACGAGCCCACGCTGATTTGGCGCAGAAGTTCCACCCCGTGCCACAACGGCATGGCCTGGATGAACCACTGGATGACCTGCGGGTAGACACTGAGCGGGTAGAACGTGGCACTGAACAGGAACATGGGCAGCAGGAAGAAGTTGATCCAGTCCATCTGCTGGAACGTCTTCATGAAGCTGGTGATGCCCATCCCGAAGCTCGCGAAACCGAACGCGATCAGCACTGATGCGGGAATAACCAGGATGGCCCACCAACTGGTGAGCAGGCCCATCACCCCCATGACGGCGGTGAATCCCGTGGCGTACAGCAGGCCCCGAAGGAGAGCCAGGAAGATTTCGCCGATCGCAACGTCCAGCGGCCCCAGGGATGTGTAGAGCATCCCTTGGTACAGCTTGGCGAAGTTCATCTTGAAGAAAACGTTCCAGGTGGAGTCATAGATGGCTCCATTCATGGCCGAAACGGCAAGTAGCGCCGGGGCAATGTACGCCGCGTAGCTGATTTCCTCGCCGCCTGGACCTTGGACCGTACCCACGATGGAGCCCATGCCCACGCCCATGGCCAGTAGGAACAGCACAGGTTCAAAGAACCCGGACACCATCACCAGCCACGTGCTGCTCTTGGCAGCCGTCAGCCCGCGGCCCACCACGGCTTTTGCGTTGCGGGAGTAGAGCGAACCGAACTTACGCTCACGGGCAAGATCCGTGGCGCTGTGGCCACCGGTCAGGACGCTCATGAGCCCATCCTCTTCACAAATTGGCGGCGGACCAGCACCCAACCAACAGTGGCGGTCACCAGCAGGAACACCACGTGCGTGATGGTCAGCAGCGGGTTGTGGTCCATGCCGTAGGTGAACACCCGGCCCAACTCTGTTCCGTGCCACACGGGCGAGATCCAACCGATCCAACGAACTGCGATCGGCAACGTATCAAGCGGGAAGAAGGTCCCGGAGAACAGGAAGAGGGGCATGACGATGAACCGTTGTACCAACGCGAACTGCCCCTTGTCCTGCTTGATGCTGGCCGCGTACGCCATCAACGGCAGGCCGAAGGACAGGGCTGCCACTGTGGCCACGATCGCGGACACCCAACCCCACGGGCTCGGCGAAGCACCAAACATGGCCACCACCACGAAATAGACCACCGACTGCAACAGGAAGCGCAGGGAACTGGCCATGATGTGGCCACTGGCAATCTGCTCCGGAATCAGCGGCGAGGCATGCGGGCCATAGAACACCCGGCGCCATTTGAACCCGTCCATGACGGGGTAGGAGAATTCCCCCGACGCCGTCATCACCGCCGCAGAAACCAGCAGCGCAGGCGCCACGAACTCGAGGTAGCTGACACCTCCGAACGCCGCTGCGCTGTTGGCGTCCACCAAGCTGGCGAGCCCCACTCCCATGGCAAAGAGATACGCCACGGGCTGCCCCACGCTGTACAGGATCACGGACCAGCCGTAGTTACGCATGACGCGGAGCACTTGCTCTGCATAGAAAAAGGAACCCCAGCGTCGCGCCCGGGCGGCCGAAACCTCAGGTGAGTGGGCACGCAACGGCAGCTCCGCCGTCGTGCGTGGTTTGTTCACCGACTCAGTCAACGAGGCTCCTACCGGTAAGCCGCAGAAACACGTCTTCCAGCGACGAGCGACGCACCAAGGAAGTCAAGGGGTGCAGCCCGCGGGCAGTGACCTGCTCCAAGGCGGCCTCGCCGTCGTGTGCGTAGACGAGTACGCGGTCGGGCAGCGTCTCCAGCCGCTCACCGATGCCTTGAAGCTCGACGCCGATGGTGGCGTTCCGCTCGGACCCGAACCTGAGCTCGAGTACTTCGCGCGAGGAATGCTCACGAATCAGGGCGGCCGGCGATCCCTCGGCCATGATCCTGCCCTTGTCCACCACGATTAGGCGGTCGCAGAGTTGCTCAGCCTCGTCCATGTAGTGCGTGGTGAGGATGAGCGTGACCCCGCTTTCCTTGAGCCGGAACAGCCGGTCCCAGAGGATGTGGCGTGCCTGCGGATCCAGGCCCGTGGTGGGTTCGTCGAGGAGAAGAATGCGGGGCTCGTTAATAAGCGACCGGGCTATTGTGAGCCGTCGCTTCATGCCCCCGGAGAGCGCGTCCACCTTGGAATTGGCCTTGTCCGTCAGCTGCGCGAATTCCAGCAGCTCGTCAGCTTTCGGGCGCAAATAGCTCAAAGGCAGGCCGAAATAGCGTCCATAGACGATCAGGTTCTCGCGAACCTTGAGCTCTTCATCCAGGTTGTCCTGTTGTGGGACCACACCCAGATGCGCCCGGACTTCCGGACCGTGAGACTCAGGATCCAAGCCCATAATGTTGAGTGTGCCCGAGGTGCGTTGGGAGACGCCGCCGATCATTTTCATCGTGGTGGATTTGCCGGCACCGTTGGGGCCCAGCAGCCCGAAGGACTCCCCCGCCGGTACGTCGAAGGAGATGTTGTCCACGGCGGTGAGATCACCATAGGCCTTGGTGAGGTTCCGCGCGCTGATGACGAGTGGTCGGTTCATGTCGAAGCCGGATTGGGGCGATTCAGTGGGAGTTGCGGAGCGGATTGCTTCATTGTGCACCCTCAGCAGACTAGTAGCGCCCACCGACTTATGCGAGGCCATTTCGAGGGTTCCCTGCCGAAGATGCCGTGCGAACGGCATCTTCGGCAGCTTAGCCCCGTAATGGGCCTTGCTGTGGTTCGCGGAAACCTACGCGATGCCCGCCTGGCGCTCCGCACTCTCCACGACGTTCGCGAGCAGCATGGCACGGGTCATCGGGCCCACGCCGCCGGGGTTCGGGGACAGCCAGGCGGCGACGTCGGCAGCTGCCGGGTCCACATCTCCGGTGACAACAGCCTTACCGTTGCCGTCGTCCACACGGCTGACGCCGACGTCGAGCACAATGGCACCCGGCTTGAGGTCTCCGGCCTTGATCATGTGCGGCACGCCGGCAGCGGCAATCACGACGTCGGCCTGCTTGAGTTCCGCGGGCAGGTCCACCGTTCCGGTGTGGGCGAGGATGACCGTGGCGTTGACTTCCTTGCGGGTCAGCAGCAGGCCGATGGGGCGGCCGATCGTTACGCCGCGGCCAACCACCAGGACACGCTTGCCCTTGAGCTCAATGTTGTGACGGCGGAGCAACTCCACACAGCCCTTGGGCGTGCAGGGCAGCGGCGACTTCATTTCGCCGTTGACGTTGGCCACCAGGCGGCCAAGGTTCATGGGGTGCAGGCCGTCGGCGTCCTTGTCAGGGTCCATGGCTTCCAGGATGACGTCCTGGTCGATGTGCTTGGGCAGCGGCAGCTGGACGATGTAGCCGGTGCATTCCGGGTTGTCGTTGAGCTCGCGGACCACCTTCAGGAGGTCTTCCTGGCTGATGTCTTCGGGGAGGTCGCGGCGGATGGACTGGATACCAACCTCGGCGCAGTCCTTGTGCTTGCCGCCGACATACCAGGTGCTGCCTGGGTCGGAACCCACCAGGATGGTGCCCAGGCCCGGGACGATTCCCTTGGCGGCCAGGACGGAAACGCGAGTGGTCAGTTCTGCCTTGATGGCTGCGGCGGTGGCCTTGCCGTCAAGGATCTGTGCGGTGGACTGTGTCATTCCATCTGCTCTTTCTGGTGGGTGACCTAATGGCTCATGCCAACGGGATCCGCCGCCGTAGGTGTGGCGGCGGATCCCGTAGGCTCCGGTTCAAGGCCCGGGTGGTGCTTATTTATCCGCGGAAAAGCGGATTACCACTGCTCGTGCTGCGGGTACAGCGGGAAGTCAGCGGCCAGTTTGTCGACGCGGGCCTGGAGGCTTTCGACGTCGGCGGCGGAGCCTGCCTTGAGCGCGGTGGCGATGATCTCGGCAACCTCGGTGAACTCGGTTGCACCGAATCCGCGGGTAGCCAGGGCAGGTGTACCGATGCGGAGGCCGGAGGTGACCATCGGCGGGCGGGGGTCGAACGGAACAGCGTTGCGGTTCACGGTGATACCCACGGAGTGCAGGAGGTCTTCGGCCTGCTGGCCGTCCAGCTGCGAGTTACGGAGGTCAACGAGGACCAGGTGAACGTCGGTGCCGCCGGTGAGGACCGAGACGCCCGCTTCGGCGACGTCGGACTGGTTCAGGCGGTCAGCGATGATCCTGGCACCTTCGAGGACGCGCTCCTGGCGCTCCTTGAACTCTTCGCTGCCGGCGATCTTGAAGGCAACAGCCTTGGCGGCGATGACGTGCATGAGCGGTCCACCCTGCTGGCCCGGGAAGACGTTGGAGTTGAGCTTCTTGGCCCACTCCTGCTTGGCCAGGATCACACCGGAACGCGGACCTGCGAGGGTCTTGTGAACCGTGGAGGTGACGACGTCGGAGTACGGGACCGGGCTCGGGTGCAGGCCTGCTGCAACCAGGCCGGCGAAGTGTGCCATGTCCGTCCAGAGGAGGGCGCCAACTTCGTCCGCGATGGAGCGGAAGGCAGCGAAGTCAAGGTGGCGCGGGTACGCGGACCAGCCGGCGATGATGACCTGCGGCTTCTCGGCGATGGCCTGCTCGCGCAGCTTGTCCATGTCGATGCGGAAGTTGTCTTCCTCAACCTGGTAAGCAGCGACGTTGTAGAGCTTGCCGGAGAAGTTAAGCTTCATGCCGTGGGTCAGGTGGCCGCCGTGTGCCAGCGAGAGGCCCAGGATCTTATCGCCCGGAGTGATCATGGCGGACAGTGCTGCAGCGTTGGCCTGGGCACCGGAGTGCGGCTGGACGTTGGCGTACTCGGCGCCGAAGAGTTCCTTGACGCGGTCGATCGCAAGCTGCTCGGCGACGTCGACGTATTCGCAACCGCCGTAGTAGCGGCGGCCCGGGTAGCCCTCGGCGTACTTGTTGGTCAGGACGGAGCCCTGGGCTTCCATGACGGCGCGGGGGGCGAAGTTTTCGGACGCAATCATTTCCAGGGTGCCGCGCTGGCGGCCGAGTTCCTGGTTGAGGACTGCTGCGATCTCGGGATCGAGATCGGCGAGCGACTGGTTGCTGACAGACGCGGAAGTGGTTGTGGTAGTCACGGAGATCTCCTGGCTAGGCAACGGGTGGTGCTACAGGTCAGGCTACCGGCAGCAGCATTCCCGCGTCCCCTTGGTTGCTGAGGGATCGGTCACTTGCGTGCAGCGGTAAGACATGACCCTCGGCCCAGGCGTACGATCCGTGGTCTTCATGATTGCCGCTCCCTGGTGGTAGTCCACCCAACGCCAGTTGCGACCCGTTAACAGTACAACAACGCGGCACAGGTAGGCTTGATCGTGTGACTGATTCCACCGCTTTCGTTGTAACACTTTCCTGCCCCGACCGCCCCGGCATCGTCCACGCCGTAGCCGGAGCCCTCCTCGACGCCGGCTGCAACATCGCCGACTCCCAGCAGTACGGAAGCCCCAGCACAGGCAACTTCTTCATGCGCGTGGAGGCAACGACGTCGTCCTCCCAGGAAGAACTGGCCACTGCCCTCCGGCCGGTGGCCGAATCCTTCGGCATGACCTGGCAGATCAACCCTGTTGGCGAAAAGGTCCGCACGATCATCCTGTGCTCCAAGGACGCGCACTGCCTCAACGACCTCCTGTTCCAGCAGCGCACAGGCACCTTGCCCATTGACGTTCCGGCCATCGTGTCCAACCACCGGGACTTGGAGTCGTTGGCGGAGTTCTATGGCATCCCGTTCCACCACATCCCGGTGACGCCGGAAACCAAGCCCCAGGCCGAGGCGCAGTTGCTGAAACTGATTGCCGAGCACGACGTGGAACTCACTGTCCTGGCCCGATACATGCAAGTCCTCTCCAACGATCTCTGCACGGAGTTGAACGGCAAGGCCATCAACATCCACCACTCGTTCCTCCCCTCCTTCAAGGGCGCCAAGCCGTACCACCAGGCACACGCCCGCGGCGTGAAGATCATCGGTGCCACTGCCCACTACGTGACGGCGGACCTCGACGAGGGTCCGATCATCGAGCAGGAAGTCATCCGCGTTGACCACGCGCGCACGGCTGCCCAGTTCGTCCAGATGGGCCGCGACGTCGAAGGCCGCACGCTGGCTCAGGCAGTCCAGTGGCACGCCGAACACCGTGTGCTCCTGGATGGGACTCGCACCGTGGTGTTCAACTGACGCCACTCCTATGCTGGGGGTATGCGGGGCATCCCTGACGCCGACCATGAGGCTGACCTGGCTGTCTTCTACGACCGCCAAGCACCGGCGAGGAACACCCGCGCGCTGACGCCGCATCGGGTTGAATGCCGGGAGTGGTTCATCCGGCTGCTGAAGTCCGAACATCGTCTTTCGTTGTTTGAGCTGGGTTGCGGCACTGGGGTTGAGGGCGTGGAGTTTGTCCGCGCCGGCTTGCACTACACCGGCGTGGATCTGTCCTCGGAGAGCGTTCATTTGGCGCGCTCGGCCAGGCTTGAGGCCACTGTTGCCAGCGGCCGCAGCCTGCCGTTTCCGGATGCCGTCTTTTCAGCTGCCTGGACCATGAGCACTCTTCTGCACGTCCCCAACAGCGGGATTCACGACGTCGTCCGCGAACTTGTGCGGGTCACCGCACCTGGTGCGCCAATCGCCGTCGGGCTCTGGTCAGGTGAGGACGACGAAGTACTGAACCCGGAAGACCTTGAGGAACCGCGGCGATTCTTTAGCCGCCGCAGCGACGATACAGTCCAGCGGATTTTTGGTGAGCACGGCGCGGTGGAGCACTTCCGGACGTGGCCGGAGGGCCTGGGCGTGGAGTCCGGCCCGGGCGCAGGAAACTGGTCCCAGCACTACCAGTTCCTGGTCCTCCGCACCCCCGCACCCAAGTAGGTCGCAGATCAGGTCGTTCCCAGCGCTGAGAACGACCTGATCTGCGACCCAGTTGGGAACTAAGCTGGCTCCATGGCTCCCTCTTACACTTTCGCCGGGGACACCCCGGCCATCCACGAAACCGCCTTCGTGGCGCCCACAGCTTCCATTATTGGCAAGGCCACGTTGGCCGAAGGCTCAAGTGCATTCTACGGTGTCTCCGTCCGCGCCGATACAGCCGCGATCAGCGTGGGCGCGGGCTCCAACCTCCAGGACAACGTAGTGCTCCACGCCGACCCCGGCTTCCCCTGCACGGTAGGCGAGCGCGTCTCCGTTGGGCACAGCGCGGTGGTCCATGGATGCACTGTGGAGGACGACTGCCTCATCGGCATGAGCGCCACCATCCTCAACGGCGCGGTGATCGGCACAGGCTCGCTCATCGCTGCCGGGGCGGTGGTGTTGGAAGGTACCGTCGTTCCCCCGCGCTCACTGGTTGCCGGTGTACCCGCCAAGGTCCGCCGTGAACTCACCGACGAAGAGTTCGAGGGCGTCAAGCACAACGCCGCGCATTACAAGGAACTCGCTGCGGCGCACAGGGAAATGCACGCCTAACCACGAATGCGGGGAGATTAGTCCAGGGAGATCGGGCCGAGCTCGTCAAGGAGGTCACCCGGTCCGGGGTTTCCGGCAGCCGACGAACCGCCCAGGTGATTCACCACTCCCCATACGGCGTTCAGGCCCGTGGTCACAGCACCCTCAGCCCAGCCGGCGGTGAAGGACACGTCGTCACCGGCCAGGAAAATACCGCGCTGGTGCTCTGGCAGCTGGTCCTGCTTGAAGTGGGTGAACAAGCGTTGCTGGTACCGGTAGTGGCCGGGCAGGTTGGCTTTGAACGCACCCATGAAGTTAGGGTCCGCTTCCCAAGACACCGTGATCGGCTGCCCGACGATGTGGCTCGCAATGTCCACGCCCGGGTAGATCTGTTCCAAGGAGTGCAGCATCAGCTTCACTCGCTCGTCCGCGGTCAGGGCCAGCCATTTCAGGGCGTCGTCGTTCCATGTGTAAGACAGGAGCATGACAGCGGGCTTGTCCGGGCCGTCGTCGAGCAGGTACGTGGCCCGGTTGAGGCGGTCGGTGAGGGTCATGGAAAGGACTTCGCGTCCGGTCTCAGGATCGATGTCCTTCCAGAACGGGCGATCCACCATCACAAAAGTCTTTGAAGACTGCATGTAATGCGAGCGCTCGATCGCGGTCCACAGTTCGGCCGGGAACAGCGCTTCCTCAGTGTGGATGCGGGTGGACAGCAACCAGGACTGGCAGGTGGTCACCACGGCCTGATAGGTAGCTTCGCGGCCCCAGTTCTCGCGGACCAGGAGGTCGCCGTTCTCAACCCGGCGGATGTTGTCCACGGCTCCGCGGGGCGAGCCGGAGTGAAGGGATGCGAGCGAGGTGCCCTCGGGCCAGTACGTAAGGCCCGACGGCGCGTGGTTCCAGAGTGCCTCAGGGAGCCTTTGCGCTCCTCCCGCAATGGAGCGGTGCTGGTCGTCGGCGTCGGTGTAGACCACGCGGAGGATTTCGAGGATGGAGTTGGGGAAATCGGTGTCCCAACCGCCAGTACCGAAGCCCACCTGGCCGAAGGCCTCGCGATGCGCAAAACCAGCCTCTTTGAAGGATTTGCTGGCGGCGATGAAGCCGTAAAAGGTTTGCTCGTCCAGTTCCGGGAGGAGCGCATTCCAGAGTTCCTTGATCCGCTTGGTGTCGCGGGCCTTGATGGCTTCCTGCATCTCCGCAAAGGCGGCGCCATCGTTGACTGCTGCTTTCCAGGCGTCGGCTACTTCGAGAAAGAACTCCGGTAGCTCATCTGCAGTGGTGGCGTAGTGCTTTTTGCCCGCAAGCTCGATCACCGTAGAAGAGGTTGCCGGCGCCATGGGGTTTGGGAACTCGTTGGTATCCAGGCCAAGCAGGTCCACGTAGTGGTAGAAGGCCTTGCCCGAAACCGGGAAGCGCATGCCGCCCAGGTCCGCCACAACGCCGGGAGCCGAGGGGAAGCTCGCGGTCCTGAGGCGTCCACCAATCTGGTCGGCCTCGTAGATGACCGGCTTGAGACCAAGCTTCATCAGCTCGTAGGCCGTGACCAGCCCGGACAGGCCTGCCCCGATGATGGCTACTTCCGTGCCGTAGAGCTCTTCCGGGATTGAGCCGAGTCCGTCGGAGTGCGCCAAGTAGTGGTCGTAGCTGAACGGGAAGTCCGGGTTCAGCATGGTGATCGGTGCTCCGGCGGCCGCGTCGGGCGCGCCTGGTTCCTCGATGAGGGGGAGTTCTGTGGCGATGGTCATGAGTTGTCTGCTTTCACAGGTTCCGGGCTCACGGCCCTGGTGGTTAGTTCACGGTAGTCCTGCTCGCTGAGCGTGGCTACCTTGGAGTTCCGGCGTCCGTAGCCGAAGTAGATGGCGATGCCCACCAGCATCCAAATACCGAAGGTGATCCAGGTATCGGCTCCGAGGTTTAGCATCAGGAAGGCGCACATCAGGGTCCCGAGGACGGGAGTCAGCGGGTACAGCGGAACGCGGAAGCTCCGTTCAAGGTCCGGTCGGTTCCGCCGCAGGTAGATCACAGCAACGTTGACCAATGCGAAGGCAAACAACGTGCCGATGCTGGTGGCGTCCGCCAACGTTCCCAGGGGAACCAAACCGGCGGTGACAGCAACGGCGATACCCACTATCAGCGTTCCGGCCACCGGAGTGCCGGTGCGGCGGGACACTCGGCCGAAGACCTTGGGCACCATTCCGTCGCGGGACATGGAGAGCAGGATGCGTGTCTGTCCGTAAAGAACGGTCAGCACGATGCTGGCAATGGCGAGCACAGCACCGGCGGAGAATGCCAGGGCTATCCAGGGTTGGCCGGTGATCTCATGCAAAATCTGCACCAAGCCGGCTTCAGTACCCTCGAACCAGCCCCATGGCCGCGCGCCAATTGCGGCCACGGCTACTAACACATAGATGCTGGTGACGATGACCATGGAGAGCATGATGGCCCGCGGCAGGTCGCGCTTGGGGTTCCTGGCTTCCTCGCCGGCAGTGGAGGCGGCATCAAAGCCGATGTAGGAGAAGAAGACACTCGAGGCGGCAGCGGACACCCCGGCTGCACCCATGGGCAGGAGTGGCTCGAAGTTGCCGGCGCTGAATGCAGTGAAGGCCACGGCGCAGAAGAAGAGCAGGATGCCCACCTTGATGGCCACGATCGCTGTATTGACCCACGCGCTCTCACGGGCGCCCCGGACCAGCAGCACCATGGCGAGCAGCACAATCACCATGGCCGAAACATTCACCACGCCGCCCTCTCCGGGTGGCTGGCTGATGGCATCCGGGAGGAACACTCCGAAAGCGGCCAACGTTTCGTTGACATACTGGCCCGCGCCCACGGACACGGCCGCTACGGAGACTGCATATTCCAGGACCAGGCACCAGCCACAAATCCAGGCCATGCCCTCGCCCATGGTGGCGTAAGAGTAGGAATAGCTGGAACCGGCCACCGGGACCAGACCCGCCATCTCAGCGTAGGACACAGCGGAAAGGAGTGCAGCCAGCCCGGCGATCACGAACGAGATCCAGATGGCCGGACCGGCCAGCGGCACGGATTCGCCAAGGATGACCAGGATGCCGGTGCCGAGCGTGGCGCCGACGCTGATCATGGTCAGCTGAAGGACGCCAAAGCTGCGGACCAGCGGCGTTCCGCCTTCGCCGCTTCCGGCTTCGCTGACCATCTGGCCAATTGGCTTGCGGCGCAGCAGTTGCGCGCCGAGGCTCGGCCTGGCGACGCTTGCCGCGGCCGGGTTTTTGGTGTTCACAGGCACAGTCACCCTTGACGTCCCTTCAAAGTAGTTTCGATTTCCCCTCCACAAGACTGGCATGTGAGCCACCTCTCACCGCGGTGCAAAATGACCTATAGTGTTCAACCATGAGACGTAATGCACACTATCAAGAGGCTGCCCCTGCGGCCCTTTCCGGGCAGGTCAACGTGGACCTGTCCGCCATTTCAGACAATGTCAAAGCCCTGAAAATGCGCACCCAAGCTCCGCATTTCATGGCCGTAGTCAAGGGCAACGCCTACGGCCATGGGCTGGTTGAAGTCGCCCGCACGGCAGTGGATGCCGGGGCGGACTGGCTTGGCACAGCCCAGCTCAGTGAAGCTATCGCACTCCGCCAAGCAGGCATCACTGTCCCCATCCTTTCCTGGCTGTATCTGGCATCCCAGACAAGTGCCACCATCCTTGAGGCACTGAAATACGACATTGATGTTTCCCTCGGAAGCATCAGCCAACTGGAGGTGCTCGCAGGGATCGCGACACGCCTTGGCCGTCCCGCCGTCGTGCATTTGGAACTCGATAGCGGCCTCAGCCGCGGAGGCGCCCGCAAGGAAGACTGGGCTGAACTTGTGGCACAGGCACGGCAAGCCGAAATCGATGGGACCCTGCGGGTACGAGGCCTATGGACCCATCTCGCCTGGGCCGATGTCCCAGCCCACCCCGGTAACGTCACCGCCGTCGCGGAGTTCGAAGACGCAGTTCGGCAAGCACGGGAGGCAGGACTGGCCCCGGAGCTCAGGCACGTTTCCAGTTCGGCGAACATCCTTGACAGGCCCGAATTCCATTTCGACATGGTCCGCGCCGGGCTCGCCATCTACGGACTCGCCCCGGCCGATCACCTGAACCCGGCTGACTTTGGATTGCGTCCGGCACTCAGCGTGACTGCTCCGCTGGTCATGGTCAAGAAGGTTCCCGCAGGCACAGGCGTCAGCTACGAACACCAGGCGATCACCTACGAACCGCGCTACCTCGGGCTCATCCCGCTGGGTTACGCGGACGGTATCCCCAAGGGCATCAGCGGCCGTTCCGTTGTGAACGTGGCCGGACGCGCGGTGCCGGTGATCGGCAAGGTCTGCATGGACCAGTTCATGGTGGACCTCGGACCGGACGCTTCGGGAATCGACGTCGGGGACACCGCAGTGTTGTTCGGTGACCCGGCCTGCGGGGCGGCGAGCGCCGACGACTGGGGTGCCGCGATCGGAAGCCACGGCGACGAGATCATCAACAGGATTGCACCGCGCCTGCCACGCGCCTACTCAAGCAGTGCCAACCAGGATACCGCGTACGAGTGCCCCGACTACCAGGAGCCGGCCGCCGCCGGGCAGGGCAATGTCGCCTGAGCCCGCAACCGCCCGCCTGAGTTTCGTCACGCTCGAACAGTTCCTGGAGCAGTTGCCGCCGGAGTTGAAAATGCTTCACGACGGCGGCAGTGGCGCCTCGCTGCTGCGGTGGGTGGAACCGAGTGAGCTCGAAGACCCCACGCCGTACCTGCCGGAGGGCGAGTTCCTCCTCACCGCCGGGCTGCCTTTCCTTGGGAAGGGTGGCTCGGCGGCCAAGGTGGATGCCTACGTGCGGCGGCTAGTGGGTGCAAAAGTTGCGGCGCTCGGTTTCGGGATCAGACCCTATTTCGACGCCGTCCCGGACGTCCTGCTGGACGCTTGCCGCAAGCACAACCTCACCTTGTTCGAGGTACCGGAGTCTGTGCCTTTCGCGGCGATCGGCTTGGAGTTCTCGCAGCTCCTGGAGACTGACAACGCGAGGGTCTTCCGGCAACTGGCCGAGACAAACCGCCAACTCATGCGGGCGGTCCTGTCCCCCCGGCCGGAACATGAACTTTTGGCGGCCCTGGTCCAGAGGGTGCCCGTATGGGCTGTTCTCGTGGGCGCTGACGGACGAGTCCGTGCCCGGGGGCACAACGCCGGCGGCAGCAGCGGCGTCGAGCATTCCTTGTTGGGTCCTCTGCTGGAGCGGTTGCTGTCCGGCAGCGGTCCGCGGGTGGAGATGGACGGTTTCGAACAGCCAGGTTCGGCGCTGGTGTTCGGGCACCCGTTGCGTAGCACCAAGGACGCCAACCTTGGCGCCTTGATTCTCGGCTCGGATGCGCCGCTGACGCCTGCGCAGAACAATGTGGTGCAGTCGGCCGTGGGCTTGCTGGAGTTGTTGGTGAGGCAGCGGACCAGTGGCTCGTTGGCACCGAGCCAGCTGGCTACGGCTGTACTGTTGCACCCGGATTCGCTTGCGTCGGGTGGCACTAAACACGTCAACGGGCTCAAAGACCTGCTGGCACAGAGCTTGTCCTCCACCCGTTCGGCACAGCTGCGGGTGGTGCAGGGCATCAGGGTGAACGGCGCGGCAGACGATGGGCCGGTCCGTGAGCTGCTGCAGTGGCGGAGGCTTTTCGACACCAAGCTGGTGGAGCTCACAGACTACGGCTTCGCTGCCATTACCCGGCTGAAGGTGGATGACTCGCTGCTCTCCGATGTGGAGAAGCTGGGCTGGCGGCTGGTGATTGGCGAGCCGACGGAACTCCTGGGGCTCCAGGCCGCCTACCAACGGGCGAACTCCCTGCGTAGCCGCGTGGTGACCACCGGGAAGAGTGCTCGCGTTGACGAAGTCACGTGGTCTGTCACAGGACTGTTGGGACGCGAAGCCGGGACCATGCTGGCCGAACGATTCCTTGCCCCCGTGCTCGCGCTTGAACCGGACCGCCGGGACCCGCTCCTTGCCGTTTTGCACGGTTGGCTCAGCGAAAATGGCAGCTGGGACGGCTCGGCCAAGCTACTGGGGCTGCACCGCAACAGCGTTCGGCGGCAGATCGGCGTGCTCGGCGAGCTGCTGGACATGGACCTCAACCAGGCACAGGTTCGGGCCGAGTTGTGGTTTGCTTTGCAGTACGTGGATGAGCTGGTCGCCGGCCTTTCCGGTGATTCGACGGGCGACTAGCTGTCCCACTCCTCGTAGAGCTCCGGCCGGCGTTCGCGCAGGTACGGGACTTCTTCGCGTGCCGCTTTTACTGTGTCCGTGCCGACCTCTGCGAACAACAGCGTGGCGGACTCCCCCGCAGCGGCAAGCAACGATCCGTCTGGTCCGGCAACAACGCTACCGCCCAGGAAGTTGTAGATGTCCTCGTGCCCACTGTGGTTGGCGTAGGCCACGTTGAGTTGGCTCTCCAATGCGCGGGCACGGATCAGGACCTGCGGCACGTTGTCGAAACCGGCGGAAAGGGCAGTTGGCACCAGCAGGAGTTCGGCACCTCTTGTGGCAGCGGCACGCACGGCTTCCGGGAACTCGACGTCGTAGCAAATCAGCATCGATGTGCGGATCCCGTTGAAATCCACGACGGCGGGAGGTTCTTGGGCGCCGACGAACGCTTTGTGCTCCTCCGGACCGAAGAGGTGCACCTTGGCGTAGTTGAGGACCTCGTTGCCTTCGGCGTCGAGGAGGGTGGCGGTGATGTGCCAGCTTCCTTCGCTTCCCGCTGCCGGCGCCGGAAGGCTGTACACCAAGCCAATGCCGTTGGTCCGGGCGATCCCGGCCAGCCGTTCACGGATGCCGGGGAGCGTGGACGGGTCCAGTTCGACGTGGAGGCGCAAGGGTGCGTAGCCCACAGGGAACAGCTCCGGAGTGAGGAGCAGCCCGGCCCCGGCTTGGGCGGCGCGCTGCGCGGCGTCGTCTATTGTGCGCAGGTTCGCCTCAACGTCCATGACGGAAGCGTTCGCCTGTAGGACTGAGAGCAGCATCATTACCACCTTCGTTTCTCCTGTTGCCGAGGGCCTCGTACACGGGCCCGGGACGTTTCTTGCTTCCAGCCTAGGTGCGGCACCCACGCATCGGGTGAGGCAATTGGACCCGGGGGCCTCCGGATCGGGACGCAATGCACACACCCCTGCGTTGCGGGGCCCGCTCTGCAGGCAAACATGGGTTCATAGAGCGCAGAGTGGGCCCCACAGGGGGTACGTAGCCCTTGTTCTTGCGTTGGAGTATGTCGGGCAGCGTTGACTCGTTGCGTTCACTTCTTGACTACAACAAGGCTTGTGGGGCAATCTTCTTGTCATGCCCGCTACGCAGCGCTCAACGAAGAGCCATCCAAGAAAGCCCGGCTCGCAGTCCGCGCTCCGCCACCTCAACCAGCAGCGCATCATCGAATGTTTGCTGAGCGGGCCGTCCACGCAAGCGGAGCTTTCCCGGCAGACCGGACTTTCCACCGCCACCATCTCCAACATCGTGAAAATCATGCAGGACGCCGGACTGGTTTCCACCGAGCCGACCACCAGTTCCGGGCGCCGGGCAACCAACGTGAGGCTGAACAGCAACGGTGCTGTCGCCGTCGGAATCGACTTCGGGCGCCGGCACCTGAGGGTGGTGTTGGCATCGCTCGGCTACCACGTGATCGCCGAGGATTACATAGAGCTGCCCCTGGGTCACCAAGCGGAAGAGGGGATCGCCGCCGCAGTACCCCTCCTTGACCGGCTCCTGAGCGAAAACGACATCGATCGCACCGCAGTAGTGGGAGCAGGTGCCGGTATTCCGGGGCCAATCGACCGCCGCACAGGCACGGTCGCCCAAGGCGCCATCCTCCCGGAGTGGGTGGGAATCGACATACTTCATCGCTTGGAGGAAGCGCTCAACTGTCCCGTCTTTGTTGACAACGACGCCAATCTCGGCGCCTTGTCCGAGGTAACGTGGGGACCGCATAGCGGGGTCTCGAACCTCATGTTTCTCAAGATCGGCTCGGGCATCGGTGCAGGGCTGATCCTTAATGGACTTCCCTACTACGGGAACGTGGGCATCACCGGTGAAATCGGCCATGCAACCATCCATGAACATGGACTGGTATGCCGCTGTGGCAACCGCGGATGCCTGGAAACCATTGCCTCAACCACCACCATGATTGAGCTGCTGGGTCGCGGGCAGGAGAGGCTGCTGACTCCGCAGGACATTGTCCGCAACTGCTTGGCCGGAGACTCCGCGACCCAGCGCGTGGTTGACGATGCAGGCTTGGCAGTGGGCCGCGCCTTGGGCAACGTTTCCAACTTGATCAACCCTGAAGTGATCGTTGTCGGAGGACCCCTTGCGGGACTAGGCGACCTGCTGCTGGACCCCATCCGTCGAGGCCTGGTGCGGCATGCCGTGCCCGTGGTGGGTGAAACGACGCACCTCGCCATGTCCTCGTTGGGGGCGCGGGCAGAGGCTCTTGGCGCAGCGGCCCTCGTGTTCCAACACGCTGGAATTACCGGCAGGTAACGAAATTGTTAGCAGGGTCTTGCGTTCAAGTCTTGACGACAAGGCCCGTGATCCAGTTTACTTTCTCATCAGACAGCTCCGACGTTTGCGGAGCCGACAACGAAGTCATGCATTGGAGGCGTAAGGGCTGATGACAACCCTCGGCACGCAAGGTGAACCCATCCTTTTGGAGATGCGTTCCATCACCAAGGAATTCCCTGGAGTGAAGGCCTTGTCGAATGTGAGCCTGCGCGTAAAGGCCGGCGAAATCCACGCTATTTGCGGTGAGAACGGCGCTGGGAAATCCACCTTGATGAAGGTTCTTTCCGGCGTTTATCCCTACGGCAGCTACACGGGTGACATCGTGTACCAAGCCGAAACCCAGCAGTTCAAGGACATCCGGGCCAGTGAAGCGGCCGGGATCGTGATCATTCACCAGGAACTGGCGCTGATCCCGGAACTGTCCATCATGGAGAACATCTTCCTCGGTAACGAACCCACCAAGTGGGGCGTCATCGACTGGGCCGAAGCCCGCAAGCGCTCAACCGAGCTGCTGGCCCGAGTGGGGCTTCGTGAAGACCCTGATACCCCTATCAAGGAAATCGGCGTTGGCAAGCAGCAATTGGTGGAGATCGCCAAGGCCCTGAACAAGTCCGTGAAGCTCCTGATCCTGGATGAGCCCACGGCCGCGCTGAATGAATCGGACTCCCAGCACTTGCTGGACCTGATCCTTGGCCTCAAGGGCCGCGGGATAACGTCCATCATCATTTCCCACAAGCTCAATGAGATCGAACAGATCGCTGACGAGATCACCATCATCCGTGACGGTAAGTCAATCGAAACGCTGAACGTCAAGCGTGACGGCGTGGATGAGGACCGCATCATCAAGGGCATGGTGGGCAGGACGCTCGAGTCCCGCTTCCCGGATCACGAACCCAAGATTGGCGAGGTCTTCTTCGAGGTGAAGGACTGGACCGTTGGGCACCCGCAGATCCAGGACCGCCTGATCTGCAAAGGCTCCAATTTCTTCGTACGCCGCGGTGAAATCGTCGGGTTCGCCGGGCTCATGGGGGCAGGCCGCACGGAACTGGCCCGCTCGCTGTTTGGGCATTCCTACGGCCGGTTCATCAAGGGCCAGGTCTACAAGGACGGCAAGCCAGTCAACCTGCGCACCGTTCGCCAAGCGATCGACGCCGGACTCGGCTATGTCACCGAGGACCGCAAGTCGCTTGGGCTCAACCTCCTGGATGACATCAAGACCACCACGGTGGCGGCAAACCTCCGAGCCATCAGCAACTACACGGTGGTGGACACCCGCAAGGAGTTCACGGTTGCAGAGGAGTATCGGAAGTCGCTGCGGACCAAGACCCCTTCCGTTGAAGAAGGCGTTGCCAAGCTTTCCGGCGGCAACCAGCAGAAGGTGGTCCTGGCCAAATGGATGTTCACAGATCCGGATCTCCTGATCCTGGACGAACCCACACGTGGCATTGACGTCGGCGCCAAGTACGAGATCTACGGCATCATCCAGAAGCTGGCGAACCAAGGCAAGGGAGTGATTGTCATTTCCTCGGAGCTTCCTGAGCTTCTGGGCCTGTCCGACCGCATCTACACCATCTTTGAAGGCGCCATCACAGGCGTCCTGGACAAGAACGAAGCGAGCCAGGAAAGCCTGATGAAGCTTATGACGTCCGCCCGCAAAGCAGCCTGACCCTTTGGCCCCGCCCCGCCCCTTCCTGACACAAGGACCAAAACAATGAACGCGCTCAAGAAGCTATTTGGTGGCAATACCCGCCAGTTCGGCATGATCTTCGCCCTGGTGGCACTTATCGTCTTCTTCCAGATCTTCACGGACGGTCGCACCCTGACGCCCGGCAACGTGATCAACCTGTTCAACGGCAACTCCTACATCCTGATCCTCGCGATCGGCATGGTCCTGGTCATCATTGCCGGCCATATCGACCTGTCCGTGGGTTCCGTCGCAGCGTTCGTGGGAGTTTCAGTAGCTCTCGCCATGCGGGACTGGGGCCTCCCCTGGTACATGGGTGTCCTGTTCGGCCTGCTCTTGGGCGCGGTGATCGGTGCCTGGCAAGGGCTATGGACAGCGTATGTGGGTATCCCTGCCTTCATCGTGACGCTGGCGGGCATGCTCCTCTTCCGTGGGTTCAACCAGTTCGTGGGTAAGTCCAACACGATCCCGGTGCCCGCCGACTTCCAGTTCCTCGGCTCAGGCTACCTTCCGGAAATAGGACCGGACACGGGCTTCAACAACCTAACGCTGCTTATCGGCCTGGTAGCTGCCGCACTGGTAGTCATCATGTCCCTCCGTGCCCGGGCCTCCAGCAAAGCACTGGGTGCCGACGTTCCCGAGCTTTGGGTTGAGGTCACCAAGCTGGTCCTGATCTGCGGTGCCATCCTCTACGCGACGTACCTGTTCGCTACAGGCCGCCCCGGAACTTCCTTCCCCATTCCCGGCCTGATCCTGGCCGTGCTGGTCCTCATTTACGGATTCGTCGCCGACAAGACGGTCTTGGGCCGTCACGTCTACGCCGTGGGTGGCAACCGCCACGCAGCCGAACTCTCCGGCGTGCAGTCCAAGAAGGTCAACTTTCTGGTCATGATGAACATGTCCATCCTGGCCGGCCTGGCCGGCATGATCTTCGTTGGCCGTTCTACAGCCTCCGGCCCGTTCGATGGTGTCGGTTGGGAGCTTGACGCGATCGCAGCTGTCTTCATCGGTGGCGCCGCCGTCACCGGTGGTGTTGGTACCGTCATCGGCTCGATCGTCGGTGGCCTGGTGATGGCCGTCCTCAACAACGGTCTCCAGCTCCTCGGTGTTGGCGCCGACCTTACCCAGATCATCAAGGGCCTGGTTCTCCTGGCCGCAGTGGCCTTCGATGTCTACAACAAGTCCCAGGGCAAGAGGTCCATCACCGGCCTGCTGATGCAGAACTTCCAGCGCAACAGTGACATCAAGCCCGATGAAACCACCTCCACCAAAGAGGTCATCTCCAAGGAATCCTGACCGGTTTCCAACAGACTCGCTCCACCCCACCCACACAGAAAGTGAACCAAGATATGCGAATGTTTGGTAAAGCAGGAAAGGCAGCAGCAGTCGCTGCCATCGCGGCACTGGCGCTGACAGCCTGCGGCCGCACTGACAGCGGCTCAAGCAGCAGCACAGCAGGCGGGGAAGCGTTCCCCAAGGACTCAATGATCGGCGTCGCACTTCCGCAGAAGACCAGTGAAAACTGGGTCCTCGCGGAGAAGCTGTTCAACGATGGCCTCAGCAGCGCCGGGTTCAAGCCCGACGTCCAGTTCGCCAACGGCGGCGTGTCCGAGCAGCAGAACCAGATCAGCGCCATGGTCACCAAGGGTGCCAAGGTGATCATCGTGGGAGCCATCGACGGCGCCCAGCTGGGTACGCAGCTCAAGCAGGCCAAGGACTCCGGCGCCACAGTCATTGCCTACGACCGCCTGCTTCTCAACACCGAGAACGTGGATTACTACGTGGCGTACGACAACTTCAAGGTTGGTGAGCTCCAGGGCCAGGCGCTGTTGGACGGCATGATGGCCAAGAAGCCGTCCGGCCCGTACAACATCGAGCTCTTTGCCGGTTCTCCCGATGATGCCAACGCGAAGGTCTTCTTTGACGGCGCCATGAGCGTCCTAAAGCCGAAGATCGACGACGGCACCCTCAAGGTTGTCTCCGGCCAGACCTCGTTCGAGCAGGCTGTTACCCAGGGTTGGAAGGCAGAGAACGCCCAGCGCCGTGCTGACACGCTCCTCACCGGCAGCTACGGCAGCGCTTCGCTGGACGGCGTCCTGTCCCCGAACGACACCCTGGCCCGTGCAGTGCTGACGTCCGTCAAGGCCGCCGGCAAGCCGCTCCCCGTGGTGACCGGCCAGGACTCCGAGGTTGAGTCCGTCAAGTCGATCATGGCCGGCGAGCAGTACTCCACCATCAACAAGGACACCCGCAAGCTCGTTGAGCACGCCATCACCATGGTGAAGGACCTCCAGGCCGGCAAGGAACTGGAGATCAACGACAAGGACTCCTACAACAACGGCGTCAAGACCGTCCCGGCTTACCTCCTTGAGCCACAGATCGTCACCGTGGAGAACGTCAAGACCGCTTACGTCGACGATCCGGTACTCGGCCCGATCACCAAGTAAGCACCAAATAACACCGCTTCACAGCAAGCCCCGGTCCGCCACTGGCGGGCCGGGGCTTTTGCTTTCACAGCCCACGCATAGCTTCGGCAGGCTTCCCGCACAGCAGCCTTCACGAGTGTTGGATCTGCAGCCCATGTCGAGTGGGAACAACGAATTTGCAGGTCAAGAGGAGAAACGTGAGCGTCCTTGCCCGAAGTGTAGGCAATGCCTTCCGCAACAAAATCAGAACGGCGGCGGTTGTCGCCGTTCTGGCCCTAGCCATCGGCCTGGCACTGGCCATGCTCGTGGCCAACCAGGCAGTGGGCGCCAAGATCCAGGAGCTCAACGCCTCCGTTGGTACCACCTTGACGGTAAATCCGGCAGGCGGCCAAGGTTTCGAAGGTGGCGGCGAACCCCTCACGACGGCGGAGGCTGAGACTGCGGCGTCGGTCGCCAACGTGACGTCAGTAGTTGGCACAAAGGCACTGCGCGTGCAGACAGCGACCACCGCCACCAGCAACAGCGATTCAGCCACCGGAGCCACCCAGCAGACAGGCCCGGGCGGCGGCTTCGGTCCGGCCGGGCAGCAGGCGACGGTCACAACCAACCTGACGGCCGCCGTCGACGCCGGCACGCTGGGAAACCGAAACAACGCGAGCGGAAACACCGGCTCTCAAGCGACCCGCACCCTGCCGATCACCGCTACGGGCATTGGCGCCGAAGTGGACAGCACCGGCAAGGCCCTGGAGATCACCAACGGAACAGGCTTGGGCGACTACACGGCATCCGAGGCGAAGGCCCTGATGGGCACGTCCCTGGCTGAGAAGAACGGCCTGACCGTAGGCTCCACGTTCACCATCCAGGACAAGACCTTCACCGTGGCAGGCATCTTCGACGCCGGCACCACCTTCGGAAACAACGCCGTGTACGTGACGCTCCCTGAAGCGCAGACGCTGGCGGAGACCCCGGACGAGCTGTCCACCATGATCGTCACGGTCAACAGCATGGAGAACGTGGACAGCACCAAAACTGCGGTCCAGGATGCACTCGGCACGGACAAGGCAGACGTCACGCAAGGCCAGCGCAACCTCGAGACCGCCGTCAATTCACTGGACAGCGTCAAGAACATCTCGATGATCGCCTTCATTGCGGCTCTAGCCACCGCCGGAATCATCATCCTCCTCATCATGGTGATGCTGGTCCGCGAGCGCCGCCGCGAAATCGGCGTCTTGAAGGCCATTGGTGCCCGGAACCGCACTATCGGCCTGCAGTTCGTCCTCGAGTCGCTGGTTTTGGTTGCCCTCGGCAGTGTTGTTGGCGCGGTGATCGCTTCACTGGCCAGCGGCGGTATCGCGTCGGCACTCGTAAGTTCGAACACCACCACGACGGCGGCCACCACCCAGCGCGGCGGCGGGCTTGCGGGGACCACGCCCAACGGCACAGTCCCTGGTGGCGGGATGCCCGGCGGCGGCCTCTCAGGCGACGGCCAAGGCGGCCCCTTCGGTGGCGCGTCGCAGCTGCTCACCTCCGTCACGGCGAACGTCTCCCCCGGCGTCCTCGCTGCAGGCATCGCCGCAGTCTTCACGGTAGCCATCATCGGCGCGCTGGTCCCGGCGTTGCTGACCGCCCGAATCCGTCCTATCGAAGTACTCCGAGGAGAATAGCCGTGATCGTAGTCAAGGACCTGGTTCGTCAGTTCAAGTCCGGTGACCGGACCATCAAGCCGGTAAACGGGGTCAGCTTTGAGCTCGACAAGGGCTCGCTGGCGTCCATCGTCGGCAAGAGCGGCAGCGGCAAAAGCACTCTGTTGTCCCTCCTGGGTGCGCTGGACAAGCCCACCTCCGGTGACGTCGTCGTGGACGGCGTCAGCCTCGCGGGACTGCCGGACGGCAAACTGACGGAGTACCGTCGCCGGGACATCGGCTTCGTGTTCCAGCAGTTCAACCTGATTCCCAACCTCAGCGCCGTGGACAACGTCATGCTGCCCATGGAGTTCTCAGGCATCCGCAAAGCAGCGCGACTGCAGCGGGCCAAGGAGCTGCTGGAGCAGGTGCAGTTGGACCCGGAGAAGCATTCGCGACGCACCAACCGCTTGTCCGGTGGTGAGCAGCAGCGCGTCGCAATTGCCCGTGCTTTGGCCAACGAGCCCAAGCTGATCCTCGCCGATGAGCCAACGGGAAACCTGGATGAGCAAACCGGCGGGCACATCATCGAGCTGCTGAGTTCCCTGAGCCGCGATCACAACACCACCATCCTGGTGGTCACGCATGATCGCAGCCTGGCGCAGAAAACCCAGCGCTGCTTCCGTCTTCAGCAGGGCAGGCTCACCGAGGAGGTCAGAACCGGATCGCGTCGATGACTTTGACGCGCACCGCCACGAGCGCCGGGATGGCTCCGGCGAGTGCGCCCACCAGGACTGCCGCGCCAAAGCCCATCAACGCGGCGTCGATGGGGAAGGCCGGATATTCGGTAAGCCCCGGCGCTACCTTGGATTCGATCCACGGGTGTTTCACCACTGCCACCGCCAGCATGACGCCCGCCAGGCCGGCAACTGCCGTGGCCACCACGGATTCCATCATGACGCCCACGAAAATCCGTCCGGATGTTGCTCCGAAGCTTCGCCGGATGCCGATCTCGCGGACCCGGTAGCGCACGGTCACCATGGAAATGTTGAGCATTCCCACGGCTCCGAGCAGGAGCACCAGTCCGGCCACGCCGCCCACCACCAGCTGAACGGGGGCAAGGGGATCTCCCCATGTTGCATAGTCCATACGGTTGGCGTGGGCGTAATAGCCGGGGAACTGGCCTTGGAGATCGGCCGTGATTGCAGCCGTGAGGGCTCCGGCCTGTGCCTCGCCAACCCACATTTTGAACTCCGACATCTGCGGCTTGATCCCGGTCATGACCGCGCCCTCGGTAAGGATGAACGCGGAAGGCGGCGAGTCCGGGTAGGAATCAGGCACGACCCCGATAATCACCGCCGTTGCCGGCTGATCTCCGGGGATGCTCACCGTGGGGTGGGTGGTGAGGTTGGGCCTGCCCGCTTGGTTATAGAAGGATTCAGAGACGACGACGGCGGGTGCGAGCCTTTTGCCGTCGTCGGCAGCGAACCAGCTTCCTTGCTGAAGCGGGACCCGGTGGATGACGCCGTAGCCGACATCCACAATGGTCACGTTCACGGTTGTCACTCCACGGGGAAACTGAAAACCGGCTTGGCTCTGGCCAACGTGTGTGGAGGTGGTGATGCCGTAGCGCTGTTGAATACCTTGGTAGGCCTTCTCAAGCTTCACCGGGTCCGGCATGGTTGGACCTTGGACGTTCAAGGACAGCGTGGCCACCCGGCCGCCGTTACGTTCGGACTGAACTTTCATTCCTTCCCGGGCCAAACTGCCTACGCCCACCACCGAGGTCAGCGCGGCAACGGACAAGGCAACACCCAGCAGGGCCAGGAGAATGCGAACCTTGTTGATGCGGAGTTCCTGCCACGCTTCGACGAGCGTGGAAATGAAGCCGGTCATGTACCGACTCCTGCCGGAGCCGGCGCCGGCAGGGGGCTGAGCACCCCGGAATCCAAGCGGTAGCAGGCCCGAGCCAAGGCTGCCACGTTGGTGTCGTGCGTGATGGTTACTAACGCAGCTGCCGTTTCCGTGGCCACGGTATCCAACAGGGCCATCACGGACTGCCCCGTTTCCACGTCCAGCGCACCGGTTGGTTCGTCGGCGAGGATCAGCCTCGGCCTGCGGACCAGGGCACGGGCGATGGCCACGCGCTGCTGCTCGCCACCGGAAAGCATGTTGGGCATGGTCGTGGCGCGGGAGGCCAGGCCAACCCGGTCCAGCATGTCCATGGCAATCTCGCGACGCCTCCAGAATTCCTTGCCTTTAGCGTAAAAGAGCGGCGTAATAACGTTGTCCAGCGCACTGCGTCCGGGCAACAGGTTGAATTGTTGAAACACGAAGCCCACCGTGGAGCCCCGTAGCCGGGCTCGGGCGTTGTTGCCGAGCCGGTCCGCGGGCTGGCCAAGGAAATCCAGCTCGCCCGACGTCGGGATGTCCAAAAGGCCAAGCAGATTCAGCAGTGTTGACTTGCCGCAACCGGAACGGCCAACAATGGCGGTGTGGTCTCCACTGTGGACCTCGAGGTCGATGCCCCTGAGGATATTCAGTTGCTGGTCATCGGGGAGCCTGACGGATCGGGTGACTGACCTGAGGCTGACGAGGGTTTCTTTGGTTGTTTCGTCCATGCTGTTAGTTGCCCTTAGCCCATCGGGCCGTAGACGGCCTGGCCCGGACCCATCATGGGATCTTGAACGGCCGGTGCCCCGGGAACGAACTCGAGGACTTGTTCGCCTTCGGTCAGGCCGGAGGTAACTTCCACCACGGAACCGTCGTTGAGCCCCAGCTGGACAGTGCGCTGCTCGGGAGCAGCCCCCGTTCCTCCCGGGCCGGCAATCCACACGATCCCGTCCTTCACGCTGCCCTTCACGGATGTCAGCGGAACAGTCACCACGTCAGGTGCAACACCCGCGCTGACTGTCATGGTGGCTCCAAGTCCTGCGAAGACCTGTTGGCCTGAGGGAATCGGGCAGCTCAGCGTTCCCGTAGGAGTGCCGCCCTCTTCCGGTTGGTTGCCTCCTCCGGGACCCGCAATCGCTGCGCCGACGCCCATTCCGGCACCGCCGCCTGTGGCGGCCAGCCCGCCCGAGGCGGCTCCGCCGTCGTCGGACGCATTGTTCTTGAGCGTCACGTCGGCGCACTGGAACGGCGCCGGTCCACCTACCAAAGCGATTTCCGCAGGACCGGGTTTGCCCAGCAGGCGGTACTGCTGCGCGGCGGTGACGGATCCCGCAACGGTGTACGTTCCGGGATCGATCTTGCCCACGGACTCGCCCACGGTGACCTGCTGGTCAATGAGGGTTGTCAGCTGCTGCAGGGTCCCGGCGCTCGGAGCGAGGATATCGAAGTAGTCGTAGACCGGCTTGGGGGCCGTTTGCGGCCCCTCCTGTGAGGTCTGCGTGGGGGTAACCGCGCGCTCAGCCTTGACCTGGAAAAGGACCTCGCCCTTGGCGACGGTGGTGCCTTGCTCCACGAACACCTGGACCACTTTTCCCGCTGAGGTGCTGCGGACGGTCTCGGCGGCGTCGCTCTGTACGGTGCCCTTGATTTCCACGGTGTTGGTAACGGTAGCTCGAGTGGCCGGGACTACCGGGATATCCACCTGCGCCAAAGGGGCGGGCTCGGCGGCGGCCGATTCCAGTCCATCCACAAAAGCAATCTTGACCAAGGCCACCGCAATAATCGCGAAAACCAACAACCAGGCAACCGGCAAAATGACGCGCCGAAAAGTACCCATCCCTGCTCCATTTCGGTAACTCCCCACAGAACCTCTGCGAGGGATGATTGCCTAAGCCTAAGCGAGGAAAGTTCCATGTCCGGACATCCGTGTGACTTGACAGCGCGCGACACGGAAGTGTCGCGCATAATCCACTGCTGCGCAGGGTTGACGCTGTTCCGGCGCAGGAGCAATCTGTGAGCAGGGGCAGGAGGTGGCGGCATGGCTACACCTAAGAACACGGATCAATCGACGCGAACAAAAAAGAAAAGGAAAAAGAAAAAGAAGACACCGTTGTCTCGGCGTGCCAAGACACTGATCATCACCGCGGGGGCCGTGGCGGCAGCGCTTATCAGCATCATCGCCCTATGGGACCGGATCATTCCCCCGAATACCGAGGACGTTGCCACCATCGAATCGCTCACCCTCGTCAAGCAAACATCCCTCGCGGCCTTCGCGCCGGCAGACTTGGGCAAGGACTTGGCCCTTCAACCGGCTGCGGCTGCCCTTGAACCGTCTTCCGTAAATCTCGCGGCATCCGTAAATCTGACGGCGTCCAACGGGACGACAACGCCGGAACCCACCACGATCCCACCCACCACCCCTCCCCCGACGACGTCCACGGCAACCATCACACCCACGCCTTCGACGCCTCCGGCCACGCCTGTGGCAACATCTCCCACACAAAGCACTTCCTCCGGCAACCCCACCATCGCGAACAAGATCGCGACTCCTCCGCCGCCGGAATATCGCTCCGCCGTTTCGGACCAGAAAGAGTTGGAAGGCTACGTTTCCGGAGCCCTTGTAATCCTCCCGGCCCTCCTTCCGCCCGTAACTGTCAACGAGGATGGCGAACTGCTTCCCCCTGCGCAAGTGGCAGCAGAACTGGTGGAGGCGCTGGAGGAAGTCATGGTCATCGAAAGCAGCCAGGGCAAAGACCCCTTGGGGTGGACCGTCGCCGTGAGGATCGATCTTGAGGGACTGGCCCACGTCCCCATGCTCCTGACCTGGTCCTTGGATGGCCTCGATGTATCCGAGAGTTGGAAAGCCGAAAACCTCGCGTACAGGATCGTGGCAACCACGCCCCACGATGCCGGTGTCGCGGAGATTTGGATCCCCGATCTCGGAAGGCCTGGTGCCTACAACGTCAACGTCAGGCTGACCTTTGAATCCACAGGCGCTATGGCCGACTTGGAGCAGTTGCAGCTAGCCGGTTGACCCCAGCATTCCGGTCATTGCGGGCGGAATGAGAGGATAAACGGCATGACACTTCCTATCGCCGTGCCGTGGCTTTCCACCCAAACCAACCAGGATCCCCGGGCGGCCACAGGCCGGTCCCTCCGGTGGGGAGTAGTGTCCACAGGAAACATCGCCAACAGCGTTTCCCAGGACCTGGCGTTGCTTGAAGATGCGGAGCTGTACGCCGTGAGTTCCCGCACCCAGTCTGCTGCGGATGCGTTCGCCCATACGCTTGGCTTTACCAAGGGCTACGGGGACGACGACGGCGTACCCGGCTACCAGCGCTTGTTCGACGATCCCGCCGTGGACGTGGTCTACGTTGCCACGCCGCATGCCCAGCACTTCCAGATCGCAGCCGCCGCTCTGCGGGCCGGTAAGCATGTTCTGTGCGAGAAAGCCCTCACCATCAACGCCCGGGAAGCCAGCGAGCTGGTGAGACTTGCCCGGGAGCAGAAGGTGTTCTTCATGGAAGCCGTTTGGAGCCGTTTCCTGCCCAGCATGCAGAGGGCATTTTCCATTGCGGCCTCCGGGGAGCTCGGCCAGATCCAATGGGTCAGCGCCGACCTCGGCTTCCCGGCACCCTTCGATCCCGCCGCCCGAATTTGGGCCCTCAACGACGGCGGTGGAGCGCTCCTGGACATCACCGTCTACCCACTGCTCTGGGCCTTGGGAACGTTGGGCTTTCCGCAGTCGGTCACCGCGATCGGCACCCTCAACGACGACGGTGTGGACAGCCAGAACGCCTTGACCCTCGGCTACGATACCGGCGCACAGGCGCAGCTGACATCGTCGCTGATGGCGCATGGACCCCGGACCGCAACGGTGGCCGGCGGGCTCGGTTTCCTGCAAACCGTGGGCTCCGTCAACAACCCCCGCGAGCTGATGATCCGAATTGGTTGGGACGAGCCGCGTCGCGAGCACTTTGACGTGGTGGGCATCGGCTACACGTATGAACTCCGGGAAGTGACCCGCTGCATCCAACAAGGCCTCACCGAAAGCCCGGTCATGCCGTTGGAAGACTCTATTAACGTCATGCGCCTTTTTGACGGCGTGCGCTCCCAGCTGGGGATCCGGTATCCGAACGACGCACGGTGACCCGCCCCGGCCGGTGAGTGCCGCCGTCGTGAGTTAACTCAACTGTACTAACGCCCTTGGCGTGCTGGTTGCCTAGCCAGCTTGCGGTCCAAGGACAGCGCGCCGGGCCCGAGGAAGACGAACGCTATGGAGATGGCGACGTAAATAATCAGGAGCTCGGCCGTGACGCCGGACTTGCCGGTGAGCAGGGGTTTGCCCGCCTCCGTCACGAACCAGATCCCCGCGAACATGATCGCCGCCAGGAATCCAGCCACTCGGGTCAGGGCGCCCAGTACCAGGAGCAGGCCAAGGCCCAGTTCACCGGCGATCACAAGCCACGCCACAATCTCCGGCTTCTGCACGCCCATGGCAGCAACCGACGCGGCGAATGCAGCATGCCCTGCCATGAACTTCTGGAAGCCGTGCACCATGAGGAGCGCACCGAACACCACTCGCAGGATGGTGACGCCGCGGGCAGAGGACTTGGGAGACGGGTGAAGGAATTTCACGGATTCCAATCTTCCATGCCTGCGTGCCTGCCGCCAACACGGCTTGCGCCAACACGGCTGGTTCTACGACAGCAGCGCAGGAATGTCCTTCACACCATCCAGGATGTGGTGGTGCGGGTGCGCGGCCAAGGCGTCGCGGTCCAGCTTGCCGGTGAGGACACCCACTGCGGTGACGCCCGCGTTATTGGCAGCGGCGAGGTCGTTGACGGTATCGCCAGCGGCAATGACTGCGCGGACATCCTGCACACCGGTCAGTTCCATGGCCCTGTGGATCATGTGCGGTGCAGGGCGGCCAGCGGCTACTTCGTCGGAGCAAACGACGGCGTCCAGCAGGTTGTCGTCTTCCACGCCCCAGCCCAGCCGCTCAAGGATCGGTTCGGCGACGTCGCGTGAGAAGCCGGTAGTCAAGGCCACCTTGATGCCTTGGCGGCGGAGTTCGCGGAACGCGTCTTCTACGCCTTCGAGCGCAACCGGCGGGTTGGCGTCGTAGAACTCCACGAGCAATTCCTTGAAGCGCTTGAAGGCGGCAGCCACTACTTCCGGCGTGGCCGCTCCTCCCCCGGCTTCAATGAGCGCCGTGATGGCCTCAACTTTGTCCGCGCCCATCCATTCCTGCACAGCCTCTGCTGTGGTGGTCACGCCGGTTTCTTCAACGCAGCGGGCAAGGGCTACGTATACGTCGCCGTGTTCGTCAATGGTGGTTCCGGCCATATCGCAGGCAACGAGCTGGATCATGGGGTGGCTCCTTCAGTATGGATGCGGACCAGGGCGGCCCGGCGGTCCACGGTGTTGTCGATGGTGAAGTTGGTCAATGCCGGCAGGTAGCGGTCCTCGGAGTATTCGAGGGGTTGCCCGTCGGCGGATCGGGTAATGCGGCGTTCACGCAGGAGCGGAATGCCTTCGGGCTGCTCCAACAGTTCGGCGTCCTCGTCACTGGCAGCGACAGCGTCGATGGTGTGGCGGGCACTGTGCAGGTCTACGCCTTGTTCCTTGAGGAACGCGAAAATGGACCCGGAATCGGTATCGAAGTCGAACAGCTTCCGGCCCACATCCAGGATGAACGTGGTGCGCTCGATCATGGCGGGAACCTCATCCAGGTAGCGGACGCGCAGGACCTCCACCACTGTGGTCCCGGGCAGGAGGGCCAGTGCCTCGGCCGCTTCCGGACTGGCTTCGCGCCGCGCCACTTCCAGGGTCCGCTGGCCGGGCTTTTTTCCGATCCCGCTGGCCCATTCGGTGAACGAGTTGAAGGTGGAGAACGATTGCGACGGCACGGACGAACGAACCATGGGTGGTCGCCCGCGTCCGCCTGTCACGGCTCCTTCCGAACGAAGAAATGCGAGCGCTTGGCGGATCGGACCACGCGATGTTCCGAACTCGCGGCACAGTTCCGCCTCACTGGGCAGCTGGAAGCCCGGAGGCCAGTCGCCGTCAGTGATCCGGCGCATGAATTCCTCGCTAAGACGGACATGAAGGGGTGCGTTCTGCTGCGTGCTCACGAGTTGATCATACAAGTCTGCGCGGCTTCCCGAGGCTCAATTGAGGCATTCCAGATGAACTCGTCGTGAACTCGGGTAAACAAATGTTAAATTCAGATTAACTTGTATATACAAGTCCGGATCTGGCTTGATTCCCCTTCCCGGAACGGCCAATGTCAGTGGTGTGAACAACCCGAGCACCTCTCCCAAAGCCGCCAACAGCAGCCCCAGCCAGCCTGCCGACGTCGTCATTGTCGGCGCTGGAATTGTGGGACTGGCCCACGCCGCCCACGCTGTTGCCAACGGCCTGACCGTCACCGTCATCGAGCGCGACCACCACGCAGCCGGCGCTTCCGTGCGCAACTTCGGCCACTGCTGCATCACGGCCCAATCCGGCGAACTGTATGAACTCGCGCAGACCTCCCGGAAGTACTGGCTCGAGTTTGCCAAGCGCGCCGGATTCTGGGCTGCCGAAGCGGGAGCCGTGGTCCTTGCCCGATCTGAAGCCGAAATGAATGTCCTTCGCGAGCTCTCCGCGGTGCGGGAACCGGGACAGGTCGAGCTGCTCTCCCCCGCCACTACGCGGGCCCTGTTGGGTGCTTCTGCGTCCACCGCAGAAGAAGCGCACGACGACGGCGGTACTTCGGGCGGCGAATGGCCCGGCGTGGTGGGCGGTGCTTTCCTCCGGGACGACCTCCGGGTAGATCCCCGTACAACAGTCGCAAAGTTGGCCGAGTGGCTAAGCCAGCAACCCGGCGTCGAACTTCACTGGAACACGGCCGCACTGGGCTTCAACCAGAATCCGGACGGTGTCACCGTCCAGACGTCGCGCGGCGAGCTCCGCGCGCAGCAGGTCTTCGTGTGCGTCGGCCACGACGTCGACTACCTCTTCCCGGACCTGGCCGAGGAACACCGGATTCAACGATGCGCCCTGCAGATGTCGCTGGCGGCCAAGCCGTCCGGCATCGAGTTCGCGCCAGCGGTTCTCACTGCGACATCGATGCTGCGGTACCCGGCTTTCACGGAAATGCCCGCCGCCGCGGCCCTGTACTCCGAAGTATTGGCGAAGCAGCCGGAACTGCTGGAGATCGGCGCCAACGTCATGTTCACCCAACGCCCCGACGGGACCATCATCCTGGGCGACTCGCACCACTACCACCGCACGGCCGATCCGTTCCTGGACGAATCCGTGACCGACACACTCAACACTGAAATCACCGGCCGAATCGGAGCACCACTGGAAATCGTCCAGCGCTGGCAGGGCATCTACGCGTCCTCCGACGTAGCGCCGATCCTGGTCCGCGAAGTCCAGCCCGGCGTCACGGTGGTGTCCGTGACCTCCGGCGTCGGCATGACCCTGTCCTTCGGCCTGGCACACCGCAACGTATCGCGCCTGCGCTGATTCATCTTTGGCATCCGTTCTCCCCCTTCAATCCCCTTCGCATAAGGATTCCCATGAAAACCACGCTCCTCACCGGTTCCGCGCTTGCCCTCGCCACCGTCCTGGCGCTCACTGCCTGCGGCGGCCCGGCACAGTCCTCCCCCGAGACCACAACGGCTACCTGCCCGAACGGCGAGATCAAGTTCGGCATCGAGCCCTACGAAGACCCAGCCAAGCTCAAGCCGGCCTACGATGTCCTGGCTGCAGCCCTGTCCAAGAAGCTTGAATGCCCGGTCAGCGTCCAAGTGGTTGAAGACTATGCGGCCGAGGTCCTGGCCATGCGCAACGGCAAGCTGGACCTGGGCCAGTTCGGTCCCTTGGGCTACGTGTTCGCTGACGCCAAAGCGGGTGCTGAGCCGCTGGTTTCGTTCGGCACTGCGGAGAAGGAACTCAGCACCTACACCGCGGGGATTTGGGTCCCCAAGGACAGCTCCATCCAGGCGATTGGTGATTTGAATGGCAAGTCCCTCGCCTTGGGCAGTGTTGGTTCGACCTCAGGCGATGTCCTGCCCCGTTTCGGCCTCCGGGAAGCCGGAATCGCCGATGCCGACATCAAGATGGACTACACCGGCGGTCATCCTGAAGCCTTGCTGGCATTGACCAACGGCAAGGTGGATGCAGCGCAAATCAACTCGCAGACGCTTGCTACGGCGATTGCCGCTGGCACCTTCACTCCGGGTGACTTCCGTCAGGTGTGGACGTCCAACCCCATCCCCAACGACCCCATCACCGTCCGCGGCGATGCCGATCCCGCATTCAAGGCGGCCGTGAAGGATGCGTTCCTGAGCCTTGATCCTGCGGACATTGCCAAAGTGGGCGAGTTCCTTGATGTCACCCCTCCGGGACCTTTACTGGAGGTCACCAAGGACAACTACACGCCCTTGTTTGAGCTTGCCGAGACCATGGGCCTCACCGAGAAGGACCTGTAATGCTTCTTTCTGTCCAAGGCTTGCGTAAGTCCTTCAACGGGCGGAACGTCCTGGAGGGTGTCGACTTCTCCGTTGCAGCCGGCGAGCTGGTGGCCTTCCTGGGCGCCAACGGCTCCGGCAAGTCCACCACGTTGCGCTGCGTCATGGGTATCACTTCGCCGGATTCGGGCAGCATCAGGATCGACGGAGCTGCGCTGGATTCCTTGCAAGGCCGTGAACTCCAGCAGACCAGGCAACGGATGGCCATGATCTTCCAGAAGATCCATTTGGTCCCCCGTCGCACGGCCTTGGACAACGTCTGCGCAGGAGCCCTGTCGCGGATCCCGACCGTCCGCTCACTCACTCCCTTGCTGTTCCCGGCCGACGTTCAGCAGGAAGCCCTCGACTGCTTGGACCGGGTAGGCCTGGCGGACCGTGCCTTCGACCGCGTGGGTCGGCTTTCCGGGGGACAGCAGCAGCGCGTGGCCGTAGCCCGGGCACTTTGCCAACGGGCCGACGTCGTACTCGCCGACGAGCCGGTGTCCGCATTGGATCCGCACGCCGCCGAACAAGTCATGGCGCTGCTGCGGGAACTCGCGCATTCGGAAGGACTGGCCGTAGCCGCCGTGCTGCACCAGCCCGACCTCGCACTCAGGTACGCGGACAGGTCCATCGGGCTCCTCCAAGGCTCCATGACTTTCGACCTCCCCTCCACAGAGATCACGGCCGAGCACCTCGACACCTTGTACGCCCCGGACAGGAACCCTTCCGTAGACAGGACACAGGCAGCATGACTCCCCACACCTTGACCCCGGCCGTCGTGCGACGTGGCTCTTCTGCCCAAACCCGGGTGGCACTGATCCGCCCGAAGAAGCCGTTGCGGTGGATCACGACGGCGGCAGTGGCGGCTGCCGTCGTCGGACTTCACGCCGTGGCCATCGAAGGGACCGACTTCAAACCGGAGCTTTTGGTTGATGGCTGGAAGGGCATGGCCGCGTTCATTGGCGACGCCTTCCCGCCGGACCTCAGCTGGGAGAAGACGCTCAAGCCCGGCCTCGAAGCAACCCTTGTTACCCTGTGGATCGGGCTGCTGGGAACTACGTTGTCCGTGCCGTTCGCGCTGCTGCTCGCAGCTCTGGCTGCTGAGAACACCAGCCCTCACCGGCTCGTCTACCAAGCTGCGCGCGCCGTCCTGTCCTTCTTCCGCGCCGTGCCGGACATCGTGTTCGCGCTCATCTTCGTCACCGCCGTCGGCCTTGGACCGTTTGCGGGCGTGCTCGCGCTGATCTGCCACAACACCGGGGTGATGGGCAAGCTGTGGGCGGAATCGATGGAGGAGATCGACGCTGGCCCCCAGGAAGCTCTGCGGACCGCCGGTGCCAACCGGATCCAACAGGTAGCCAACGCGACGCTGCCCATGGTGGTTCCGCAGTTCGTGGGCCTGCTGCTGTACCGCTTCGACGTCAACGTACGGTCGTCGCTGGTCCTTGGCTTGGTGGGTGCCGGTGGTATTGGGCTCCTGATCAACCAGTCCATCAAGTCTTTCCAGTTCGACTCCATGCTCACGCACATCTTGATCGTGCTGGTGCTGATCATCGTGGTGGACCAGTTCTCCGCGTGGATCCGCAGGCGACTAGCTGCGTAACGTGCCTGCCGACCCAACTAGGTAGCACTTCAGGTCGTTCTCAGCGCTGAAAACGACCTGATCTGCTACCTAGTTGGGTGAGGAGGGGCAGAATGGGAGGTGGCCCTCTTCGGGGGGTCGCGTTTTCGAGAGGGCCGACGGTGGATGGAGCAGGCATGCAGATTGACGTTGTAGTTGTTGGCGGAGGAGCCATGGGATCGGCTGCCGCGTGGCAACTCGCCCGGGCGGGTCGCTCAGTGGTTCTGTTGGAGCAGTTCGAGGCCGGTCACCACATCGGCGCATCTCACGGCGCCACGCGCAACTTCAACACCGCGTACGCAGAAGCCGACTACCTGGACCTGCTCGCCGAGTCAAAGATCCTCTGGGACGAGCTCGCGGCAGAGCACGGCGCACCGCTCCTGGACATGGTGGGGCTCGTGAACCACGGAAACGTCCCCCTCCTGCAGCAGGTTCGGGAGGCCCACCAGGCCCGTGGCATCGAAAGCTACTTCATCTCCCCCGACGAAGCCGCTAACCGCTGGCTGGGGATGAACTTCGCCACCGACGTGCTCTTCGTGCCAGGCTCGGGCCGGATCCGCTCCGCTGACGCTTTGCTCGCGCTGCGGAAATCAGCTGAGGCCCACGGTGCCGTTTTCAAGTACTCGACGCCGGTCAAGGACATCCGTGTAACTGGCGGCGAGTCCGCGGTGGTGGTGACGGAAGAGACGGAGTACACGGCCAGCCGCGTGGTGGTTACGGCCGGTGCCTGGACTCCGAAGCTCATCGGCAAGCTCACGGATCTGCCGGCATTGGTGGTAACCCAGGAGCAGCCAGCCCACTTCACGCCCAGGGATAACACGCTGGTGTGGCCGAGCTTCAACCACAGCCCGGACCCCGATCCGAACAACGAAGCCTACGAATACTGGTACAGCCCCGTCTATGGAATGCTCACCCCCGGCGAAGGCGTGAAGGCCGGCTGGCACGGAGTCGGCCCGGTCATGGATCCGGACGAGCGCACGTTCGAGCCCATCCCCCACCAAATGGAAGCGTTGGTGCGGTACGCAGAAGAGTGGCTCCCCGGCGTCGACCCTTCCACCGCGGTTCCCATCAGCTGCACTTACACCACCACGCCCAACGAGGACTTCGTGCTGGACCATTTCGGTCCGCTGGTGGTGGGCGCTGGTTTCTCGGGTCATGGTTTCAAGTTCACGCCGGCTATTGGCCGGGTTTTGAAGGACATCGTCGACGGCGGTGTGGCACCAGAGCGGTTCCACGCGGACCGCTGAATCCACACTTAAAAGCAACCGGCCCGCAGGCATTGCCTGCGGGCCGGTTCCGTTATGCCGGGACTACTTCAGGGTCGCGAGGACCTTGTTGAACGTAGCCGACGGGCGCATGATCTCAGCGGCCTTGGCAGCGTCCGGACGGTAGTAACCGCCGAGGTCGACGCCGGGACCCTGCACTGCGGCAAGCTCGCCGACGATTGCCTCTTCGTTGGAGGTCAGGGCTTCAGCGATTGCCGCGAAGTCCTTGGCCAACTCCGCGTCTTCGGTCTGCTTGGCCAGTTCCTGGGCCCAGTACGTGGCCAGGTAGAAGTGGCTGCCGCGGTTGTCCAGCTCGCCAACGCTGCGGCGCGGGGACTTGTTTTCCAGCAGGAACGTACCCGTGGCGCGGTCCAACGTGTCAGCCAGGACCTGTGCGCGGGCGTTACCCGTTGTGGTGGCAAGGTGCTCGAAGCTCACGGCCAAGGCGAGGAACTCGCCCAGGCTGTCCCAGCGAAGGTGGTTTTCCTTGACCAACTGCTGGACGTGCTTGGGAGCGGAGCCACCGGCACCGGTCTCGAACAGGCCGCCACCGTTGATCAGCGGAACGATGGACAGCATCTTGGCGCTGGTGCCGAGCTCGAGGATCGGGAACAGGTCCGTGAGGTAGTCGCGAAGGACGTTACCCGTAACGGAGATGGTGTCCTCGCCCTTGCGGATGCGCTCCAGGGTGAAGGCCGTGGCCTCAACCGGGGACAGGATCTTGATTTCAAGGCCCTCGGTGTCGTGGTCCTTGAGGTACTCGTTGACCTTGGCGATGAGGTTGGCGTCGTGGGCGCGGGCCTCGTCCAGCCAGAACACAGCAGGGGTCTGGGAAGCGCGGGCGCGGGTGACGGCCAGCTTGACCCAGTCGCGGACCGGGACATCCTTGGTCTGGCAGGCGCGCCAGATGTCACCGGGGAAGACCTGGTGCTCGGTGAGGACGTTGCCCTTGCTGTCCACGAGCTGGACGGTGCCGGCTGCCTGGATCTCGAAGGTCTTGTCGTGGCTACCGTATTCTTCGGCCGCCTGCGCCATGAGGCCCACGTTGGGAACCGTACCCATGGTGGTGGGATCGAATGCACCGTTGGCACGGCAGTCGTCCAGCACAACCTGGTAGATACCGGCGTAGGAGCTGTCCGGGATAACAGCCAGGGTGTCTGCTTCCTTGCCGTCCGGGCCCCACATGTGGCCTGAGGAACGGATCATGGCCGGCATGGAGGCGTCAACGATGATGTCCGACGGAACGTGCAGGCTGGTGATGCCCTTGTCCGAATCGACCATGGCCAGCGCGGGACCGTCGTCGAGGCCCTTGGTGATGGCTGCCTTGACGCCTTCGCGGACGTCCTCGGGCAGGTCTTCCAAGCCGCTGAGGATGGCAGCGAGGCCGTTGTTGGGGCTGATGCCTGCGGCTGCGAGCTGCTTGCCGTAGGTGTCGAACAGCTCGGAGAAGTAAGCCTTGACCACGTGGCCGAAGATGATGGGGTCCGAGACCTTCATCATGGTGGCCTTCAGGTGAGCGGAGAAGAGGATGCCCTCTTCCTTGGCGCGGGCAACCTGTGCCTTGAGGAACTCATCAAGTGCCTCGGCGCGCAGGACGGTAGCGTCCACAACTTCGCCGGCCAGGACGGGGAAATCCTTCTTCAGAACCTTGGTGGTGCCGTCTTCGCGCACCAACTGGATGGTCAGGGAGTCGTCGGCCTTCAGGACAACGGACTTCTCGTTGGAACGGAAATCGTTCTCGCCCATGGTGGCAACGTTGGTCTTGGAGTCAGCGGTCCAAGCACCCATGGAGTGCGGGTTCTGGCGGGCGTAGTTCTTCACCGACAGGGGTGCGCGGCGGTCCGAGTTGCCTTCACGCAGCACCGGGTTCACAGCAGAGCCCTTGATCTTGTCGTAACGCGAACGGATGTCCGTCTCGGTGTCCGAGGAGGGGTTGTCCGGGTAGTCCGGGAGGGCGTAGCCCTGCGCCTGGAGCTCGGCGATGGCAGCTTTGAGCTGCGGGACGGAGGCGCTGATGTTGGGCAGCTTGATGATGTTGGCTTCCGGCTGCTTTGCCAGTTCACCAAGTTCAGCAAGGGCGTTGCCCGTGCGCTGTTCTTCTGTCAGGAAATCACCGAAGACGGCGATGATGCGGCCGGCCAGCGAAATATCGCGGGTCTCAACCTCCACTCCTGCGGTCGAGGCATACGCTTCAACAATCGGCAGGAATGAGTAAGTTGCCAGCATCGGCGCTTCGTCTGTGTGGGTATAGATAATCTTGGCCATTGGCGGGGTTCTCCCTGAAAGTCTGCAGATTTCAACATCTCTAACTTACCCGAGTAGACCGTTTTGACGGCCCTTCGTGTCCGGGATCACGTGTTCGTTACCACTCTCCGGTGATTAACGCCCGACGGCGGCCTGACCGCCGTTGCTGCCCACCGTCGTCGAGCGCTGGCTGCTTTCCGTTCCGGCCTGCCTCCCCCTCCCGTTGCCACGTGCGGGTCGCCATGATGAAACGAGGGCGAACGCTAACAACAGTTCGGCGATGTCGCCGGCGTAGTACATGAGCTCCCCCGCTTGCCTTCGTTCCACGGCGGATCCGGCCACCTGGACGAAGAGGCCCGCGTAGAGCAATTGGGAAATGATCGCGTGGCCGGCGATTGCCACGCCCAACACCATCAGCCGGGCGGGGACGGAGGGCCTGTGTGGAGCAGAATCCGGTCCGGCAATTGCCCAGGCAAAGAGGATTCCGGCTGCGATGAAGTGGACGTGGATGAGCATGTGCAGGGTGGGATTGTGCGTTGCCGCCTCGTACAGCGGGGTGAAGTACAGGACTGCGAGGCCGCCAACGTTGAGGACCAACGCAGTGACGGGGTGCGCTATGACGTGCAAGGGTCTGGAGCGAAGGACCCGCCCCAGCCTTCGGCCCTGCTTCCGTGGAATAGTCCGGAGCAGCAGCGTCACGGGCGCCCCGAGAACCAGGCCAATCGGCGCATACATGCCGATCAGGAGGTGCTGGAACATGTGGGCAGGCAGGCTCCCGTGCGGGTAGGGCGAGAGCTGCGGGGTCAGGCCGAATCCGAGGACTGCCAGCCCTGAGAGGAAGAGTGCCGTTCGCCAGCGCGGCCAGCCCTTGGGTTGCTTGTTTTGCTTGGCGGCTATGACAAAGTACACGGCTGCCAGCGCAACGAGGGCGATCAGGATGCCTGGCGGGCCGGTCTCGGCGTGGTGCGGGTGCATGCCTCAGCGATCCTGTTCAGTGGTTCCGCGTTCAGTGGTTCCGCGCTGCGCGGGTTCCGCGCTGCGCTGAAGCAGCCAACCGCCCACCATCAACAGCGCCCCGAACACCAGGAACAGGACGTCGGCCAGGACTTGGAACTCGCCGGTGATGACGTGATGGATGCCCAGGATCTGGTGGTCGACGAGGCCCTCCACCACGTTGAACAAACCCCAGCCGAACAACATCCAGCCCCACAACAATCGCGAGGCCCAGACCCTGTTCCGGGAGCGCGTGTTGTTCAGCCGCGAGTAGAGCATCCCGAGACCAATCAACACCGCCAGCCAGGTCACCGTGTGGAACAACCCGTCCCATAACGTGTTCATTTGAAGACCGTGAACGGTGGTCACCGGGTAGGCGCCGACGTCGATATTTGCCGTCTCCGAACTGGACAGCATGTGGTGCCATTGGAGAATCTGGTGGAGCAGGATTCCGTCCACGAACCCACCCAGGCCGATCCCCAGAATGATTCCCGGTAGGCCGATATCCCCCAGCCTGCGGCCAGGTTTCCTGTCCGATGAGGTTTGGGCCATGTCAGTTCCCATCCGCACTAGCCAGATACGCAGTACCCTTAGTAACTCATGCAATCCCCGGCCCTTGCAACCGCACGCCAAAAGGACCTCGCCACTTAACAAGGAAGTGACAGCAAATTATCACAAACTATGAAACATCTCTTTACAAACTTGTCATACGTTCGATACCTTCAGTTTCGTCAGTCGGCGGTCGCCATCACTGACCGCCTCACTCCCTCGATAGGTAGGAACAACGTGACAAAAACCAAGACCCTGGCCACAAGCCTGCTGAGTCTGTCCGCTGCCGCAATCCTGGCGCTGGTTGGAACCACCAGTGCCAACGCGGCCCCGGCCAAGAATTCAGACTCCAGCGGCGCTGCGGTCAGCAGCCATGTAGTGTCGGACGCCGGCGCTGCAGACTACTGGACGCCGGAACGCATGAAGAATGCTCAATCCGGCGAAATTCTTGCCGCCAAAGCACTGGAACGCGGCAAGCTCCTCAACCTCGGCAAAGCCCCGGTCACTGAAGCCCCGGGCGCCATCAGCAGCATCGCAGGACAGCCTGCAGCAACCGACTCCAAGACCATTGACCGGAAGGTGAACCAGAGCGAAACGCCGGTCAAGCACATCGGCAAGGTCTTCTTCACCCTGGGCGGCTCCAACTACGTCTGCTCAGGCAACTCCGTCACCGCAGCCAACAAGAGCACCGTGTCCACCGCAGGACACTGCCTCAACGAAGGCCCGGGCGCTTACGCCACCAACTTCGTCTTCGTTCCCGCCTACCTCAACGGTTCAGCACCCTACGGGAAGTGGACGGCAAAGGCGCTGTACGCCCCCACCCAGTGGGCTTCCAACGGCAACATGCAGTACGACACCGCGTTCGCCGTCATGAACACCCTCAACGGCAAGCGCCTCGCCGACGTCGTAGGTTCCTCCGGCGTCCAGTTCAACGCAGCCCGCGGCCTGAGCTACAAGGCCTTCGGCTACCCGGCAGGCTCGCCCTTCAACGGCGAATCGCTCAAGAGCTGCTCCGGCAAGGCCACCAACGATCCCTACAACCCGCAGTTCAACAGCCAGGGAATCCCCTGCAACATGACCGGCGGGTCCTCGGGCGGTCCGTGGTTCATTGGCACCAGCTCCACCGGCTACCAGAACTCCGTGAACAGCTACGGTTACGGCAGCAACTCCACCACCATGTACGGCCCGTACTGGGGCACCGTGATCCAGTCCACGTACAACACTGCAGCGGCGGCTTCGTAGCGCTTCTGATGTATCTGGCACGTCCCTGTTAAGTACGTGTTAAGCACGACGGCGGCCGTCCCCTTGCGGGGGCGGCCGCCGTTGCGTTGTGCTGCTTTGTGCCGCTTTGCGCCGCTTTGTGCCGTGCGGCTGGGCCTTCTTCTAGTGGAAGAAGTGACGTGCTCCCGTGAAGTACATGGTGATGCCGGCAGCGTTGGCCGCGGCGATGACTTCCTCGTCGCGGACGGAACCGCCCGGCTGGACGACGGCGCGGACACCGGCGTCGATCAGGATCTGCAGCCCATCAGCGAACGGGAAGAACGCGTCCGAGGATGCAACTGCACCGCGTGCGCGCTCAGGTGCGTCGCCAGCGCTGGCGTTCGACGCACCGCCGGCACCTTCGACGTCGGACTCCACCTTCACGCCCAGCGTGTTGGCGCGCTCCACGGCAAGGCGGCAGGAGTCCAGGCGGTTGACCTGGCCCATGCCGATGCCCACAGCTGCACCGTGGTTGGCGATCAGGATGGCGTTGGACTTGGCGGCGCGGCAGGCAGTCCAGGCGAAGGCGAGGTCGGCGAGCGTTGCTTCGTCGGCGGCTTCACCGGCTGCGAGGGTCCAGTTGGCGGGGTTGTCGCCGTCGGCGTCCACCTTGTCGCTCATCTGGACCAGGACGCCACCGGAGACCTGGCGCATCTCGGAGGGGTAGCGGCCGTAGCCCTCGGGCAGGGCGAGGAGGCGGATGTTCTTCTTCTTGGAGAGGATCTCCACGGCTTCTGGCTCGAAGTCCGGGGCGATGACAACCTCGGTGAAGATGTTCGCAACAGTGCGGGCCATGCCTGCGGTGACCGTACGGTTCGCAGCAATGACGCCACCGAAAGCCGAGACGGGGTCGCAGGCGTGGGCCTTGGCGTGGGCGTCAGCGATCGGATCCGCAGCGTCGGCGGAACCAACAGCTACGCCGCACGGGTTGGCGTGCTTGATGATCGCAACGGCGGGCTCTGCGAAGTCGAAGGCAGCGCGAAGGGCGGCATCGGCGTCGACGAAGTTGTTGTAGCTCATGGCCTTGCCGTGCAGCTGATCAGCCTGGGCGATGCCGGCCGGGGCAGCCTTGTCCGCGTAAAGTGCGGCCTGCTGGTGCGGGTTTTCGCCGTAACGGAGGACCTCGGAGCGTTCCAAGGACAGACCTGCATAAGCGGGCCAGTCGATGATGCCGTCGCCGTCTTCGTCCAGGAACTGGCTGGCGGTCCAGCTGGCCACAGCGTTGTCGTAGCTGGCCGTGTGGGCGAAGGCCTTGGCAGCCAGGCGGCGACGGGTGTTCAGGTCGAAGCCGCCGTGTGCTGCGGCGTCGACTACTGCGCCGTAGAAGTTCGGGTCCGTGACAATGGCGACCGCTGCGTGGTTCTTCGCGGCCGAACGCACCATGGCGGGGCCTCCGATGTCGATCTGCTCAACAACATCGTCCTGTGCCGCGCCGGACTTCACGGTCTCGACGAACGGGTAGAGGTTCACCACAACGAGGTCGAAAGTCTCGATCTCCATGCCCGCGAGGGTGTCCATGTGCGCCGGGACGCGACGGTCAGCCAGGATGCCGCCGTGCACGCGTGGGTGCAGGGTCTTGACGCGGCCGTCCAGCATTTCCGGGGAGCCGGTGACTTCTTCGACTTCCTTGACCGGGATGCCTGCGGCGGCGATCTTCTTGGCGGTGGAGCCGGTGGAAACAATGGCGACGCCAGCTGCATGCAGGCCCTTCGCGAGCTCCTCCAGTCCCGTCTTGTCGTAAACCGAGATCAGTGCACGGCGGATGGGAACACGGTCAAGCTGCGTCAAGCTCACAAAAGTCTCCGTCTTAGTTCGCGTAAATGTCGCGGGTGGTGTCGCGGGTGTGGGATACGGAGAGTTTATCGCGTTTCGTGATTGGTCCCGTTTTGCGTCTCGATACCCCCTGCGTTGCGAGGCCCACTCAGCGCCCTCAGCGTGCCCCATACCCTGCACACCAGGCCCCACAAGTTACCCTCCTGCGTTGCGAGGCCCACTCAGCACCCATAGCGTGCCCCATACCCTGCACACCAGGCCCCACAAATTACCCCCCTGCGTTGCGAGGCCCACTCAGCACCCATAGCGTGCCCCATACCCTGCACACCAGGCCCCACAAACCCACCCCCTGCGTTGCGAGGCCCGATCTGCGCCCTCAGCGTGCCCCATACCGCGCACACCAGGCCCCACAAACCCCGCTCCTTACGACGCCGGCCCTCGCCACCCGCGCGACACCAACGCATCGCGCACCTTACGTTCGGCGTTGGCCCATCCGCCTTTCATCTGAACATCCGAGAACTTCAGCACGATCCACCCCATTGCTCGAAGCCGGTCGTCGCGTTCGATGTCCTTACCCCACTGCACTGGGTCGGATCGATGATGATCCCCCTCATACTCCATGGCAATTTTGTATTCCTTGTATTGGAGGTCCGGCGTGGATACATACCTGCCTTGTTCATCGAAGACCGGCTGCGTGACCGCTGGCTCCGGCAGCCCGGCGTCGACGATTTTCAACCGCAGCCGGGATTCCTGAGGAGAGTCCACCCCGACGCGCAGTAACGGCAGTATCTCCCGGGCCATCCTGATTCCCTTGACCTTCGGCCGCCGGTCAATGACTTCCTGGATTGCCTCGATCGAAGACAGCGGATTCTCCCGAGCCAACAGAAAGTCGCCGGCCGCCACGAGCGAAGACCGCCCCATGTGCCTGGCCAAATCCATCCAGGTCCACTCGGGCGACGTCAGTTGCACCCCGTTCACAGCACGAACGTCTCGGGCCAGCAACGGTGCTCGATGCCCGACCACGCCGCGACGTTTGACCCGCCCGATCTCGTGTCGTCGCGTCACGTGAATAACGCCGTTGTTGCCCTCCTCCTCGAGATATATCGGAAGGGGGATCGACCAGAGGAGCGCAGCGGTCACATGGCTGACCGCACAACGGGGAGTGACGGCCGTGTGCAGCCGTGCAAGTAGCGCCACGTTGGGGCTATCGCTCCGGTCAAGCCGGATTCCCCGGCTGGGTGTGATGAGGCCTGCCGATTGAAGCCTCCCGCGTGGCACGCCGGCCGCGTAGGCGTCTCTGACAAGGAAGCCTTCCGGGTTGATCTCCGACGGCAAAGGAATAGGTTTCCGCATTGGACCATGCTTGCCGGAAACGGCCAGTAGCGTTGCGTTATCCACAGATTTGGCCCCTGAAGGACGCTGCGACTATTCCTCCACAGAAGTTGCGAGGCCCGCTCTACACGCAAAGCACACCCAATACCCAGCAGAACTGGCCTCACAACGCAGGGTCCACCCGTTGCGAGGCCCGCTCTTCGCCCCATTTCGCGGGTTTGCCACGCAGATCAGGCCCCGCAACATAGGGTTGATCCATGGAAGCCACCGAGGTCGTTCTTGTTGCCGATGTAGGAAAGAGCCGTTGCCGCGTTGAGTTGCGCAGCGGGCCGGACTTGCTGGGCGCCGCCGACCAGCATGGCTTCCCCGGCGTACACGTGGACAACGGGCCCACCCTCGCGTTCGAGCTCCTCCTCGAGACGTTCAGCCTCTTGCCGCCAAGCCTCCCCTTAGCTGGGGTTACCAGCGTTGGCGCCGCAGTTGCCGGCGTCGAAGCGTCCGCGGAGAAGTCCCAGGAACTGGCCACCATGTTGTCCCGAAGGTTCTCGGTTCCTGCAGCGGTCCTCTCAGATGCGACGGCCGCCCAACTCGGCGCTCTCCAAGGCGCCCCCGGCACCACGCTCATCGTGGGCACGGGTGCCGTGGCCTTCCGCTTCGATGAAGCCGGCGTCCTGCACCGGGCCGACGGCTGGGGGCCCTATCTGGGCGATCGCGGCAGCGGACGATGGATCGGCCAGCAAGGACTGCAGGCAGTTCTTGAAGCGCACGACGGCGGCCCGGCCACGTCGTTGTCGGCCGCAGCCGGCGCCCTGGTGGAGTCACCGGAGATGCTTCCAGGCTGGCTCGCCTCCAACGAGAACCCTTACCGGGCTATGGCCCGTTTCGCGCCGCTGGTTCTGCACGCAGCGGAGGCGGGTGACGCCGTCGCACATGGCATCATCGACGAGTCGTGCCGCATCCTGACCCATACCGTGGGGCTCGCCGCTGGCGGCGACAACGGCAGCACACCCCGCGTGGCGATGCTGGGCGGAGTGGTGGAATCGGACTTCTTCGCCGCGCTCTTGCGGAAGTCCCTCGCTTCGGCTGGGATTGAGGTGGTTGCACCGCTCGGCGATGGCTTGGACGGCGCTGCCCTCGCTGCGACGCGCCGCGGGCTCATCCAGGAAAGGTACATCCACCGTGACGGAACAAACTGGCCCGACTAACGCCGACAAACTAGCGGGCCTGCGCACGGAACTCGCCGGATTGGCGACTGAGGCCACGGCCGAGGGCCTGGAGAATCTGGACATCCTGGGCACCGAAGAACTGGTTGCGGCAATGCTTGCCCACAGTGCAGGAGTACACGCCGCCGTGGAAGCTGCGAGTCCCGCCATCGTTCAAACCGTCGACGCCGTCGCGGAGCGGCTCCAGCGCGGTGGCCGCCTTTTGTATGTGGGAGCCGGAACGGCCGGACGACTGGGTGTGCTCGACGCAAGCGAATGCCCGCCTACGTTCGGCACCCCGCCGGGACTCGTCGTCGGACTTATTGCGGGCGGAGTCCAAGCAATCCAGAAACCGGTTGAGTATGCCGAGGACAACGCGACTGCCGGCGCGCGCGACCTTCACCACATCAACGTGACCGAAGCCGATGCCGTCGTGGGTATTACGGCCTCGGGCCGGACGCCCTACGTGATCGGTGCCCTGGAAGAGGCCCGGAAGCGGGGTGCGTTTACGGCGTCGCTGGCCTGCAACAAGGGCTCGGCCGTCAGCCATCTGGCGGATGCCGCGATCGAGGTTGTTGTGGGTCCGGAGTTCATCGCGGGTTCCACCAGGCTGAACTCGGGCACGGCGCAGAAACTTGTCCTCAACATGATCAGCACGTTGGTGATGGTGAAGCTGGGTAAGACCTACGGGAACCTCATGGTGGATCTGCGCGCCACGAACGAGAAGCTGTTGGCCCGCTCGCAACGAACGGTCCAGCACGCAACCGGCGTGTCCGCCCAAGAAGCTGCTGATGCTTTGGACGCTGTAGGTGGCTCTGTGAAGGCGGCCATTTTGGTGCTCCTGACGGGCATCGAGGCTGGCCAGGCCAAGGGTGCTTTGGAAGAAGCCAGCGGTTTCCTGCGAAGGGCCATCGAGAACCAGAAGTAACTGGACGGCGGTGTTGGCCCCAGCGCATAAAGTTGCATGCAGGAGGGCAAATGAATACATATACAGCCGTGCCCAGCGGCGAACAAGTTGTGCAGGAACTGCCATGGCGGTGGAAAGTCCAAGGACGGATTTTCCTCATCGGCGGGCTCGGGTTCATGTTCGACGCGTGGGACGTCACGCTCAACGGCATCCTGATTCCGCTGCTCTCCAAGCACTGGTCGCTGCAACCGGCTGACGCCGCATGGATCGGCACTGCCAACCTGATCGGCATGGCCGTGGGTGCGTTCGCGTGGGGCACCATTGCCGACACCATCGGCCGCAAAAAAGCGTTCACCGCCACCCTCCTCATTTTCAGCATCTTCACGGTCCTGGGCGCTTTCTCCCCTGACATCGTGTGGTTCTGCGTCTTCCGCTTCATGGCCGGCTTCGGCTTGGGCGGCTGCATCCCCGTGGACTATGCATTGGTGGGTGAGTTCACGCCCCGCAAGCAAAGGGGCAAGGTGCTCACGGCCATGGATGGTTGGTGGCCGATCGGCGCTGCGCTCTGCGGTTTTGTCTCGGCCGGCCTGGTTGCGGCGTTTGGCGACTGGCGGTTCACCATGCTGATCATGGTGCTGCCCGCGCTGCTCGTTTTCTGGGTTCGGCGTTCTGTTCCCGAGTCGCCGTTGTTCCTGATTCGTGCGGGCCGGCGGGCTGAGGCGGCCGCGGTGATTGATGGTTTGGTCAAGGCAACTGGCGCAGAGCCGCGCGCTTACAGCCTGCCCGAACCCCAGGCCGCGCCGCGTCTCTCCCCCGGCAGCGCGTGGACGCAGCTCCGGCGGATCTGGCAGTTCAACTGGAAAATCACGACGGCGGCCTGGGCTTTGTTCTTCAGCGTCCTGTTGGTCTATTACTTGTCGCTGACTTGGATGCCCCGGATTCTCATCGGAGCCGGATTTGAGGAGTACAAGGCGTTCGTCACGACGGCAAGCATGGCCGCCGTCGGACTCTTGGGCGTGGTGGTCGCGGCGTTGCTGGTGGAGCGTGTGGGCCGCAAGTGGATCCTCGCCGTTACCGGTCCATTGTCCGCGCTGACGCTGGTGATCGTGGCCATTGTGGTGGACGTTCCTTCGGCGGCAGTGTTCTGGCTGCTGGTGTTCGGCTTCGTGGTGCAAGTGGCTATTCCTGTGCTCTATGCGTATGTGTCCGAGCTGTATCCCACCGAGCTTCGCGGATCGGGCTTCGGCTGGGCGTCGACGTTCTCGCGCATCGGCGCAGGCTTCGGTCCCTTGGTGTTTGCTTCGTTCTTCTGGCCGGAGTTCGGATTGGCGCAGTCGTTCGCGATGGCTGGTGGCCTGGTGCTGCTGTCCGTGTTGTGGATGGCGTTCTTCGCTCCGGAGACAAAGCAGCGCGTCCTCGAGTAGCCGCACTCCGTGTACCCAACTGAGTAGCAGTTCAGGTCGTTCCCAGCGCTGAGAACGACCTGATCTGCGACCTACTTGGGTGCCCAGCCACGTTGTTCGAGCGCGCGCCTCACCTTGGCAACTGCGGTTGTCGCACCCGTAGACATGTGACGCTTGGAGATTCGCACGAGGATCCATCCGGCACGGCTGAAATCCTCCTCACGGGCAATGTCCCTCACGATCTGCTCCGGATCCGAATGCCCTTCACCTTCGTATTCAACGGCAACGCGCTGCACCCGGTACGTGAGGTCCGGTTGACGTACGACGCCGGGACTTAGCTCGGTGCGTACGTTGACTTCCGCTGTGGGCAGGCCAGCCCACTTTAGCGCCAGCCTGAGCCTGGTTTCGGGTGCGGAGTCGGCACCAACGCACGCCTGTTCCAAAGCTAGTCGGGCTTTGCGAATACCCGGTGTCCCCCAGTGTCGGTCGAGCATTTCTTCGAGCTCATCCATGGTGCAGTACGGCTCACTTCGTCCTTCGAATTCCGGCCTGGGTATACGCAGCAAATGATCGGCCACGACAGTAATCTCGTCGATGTCCATCTTCCGGGTACAGTCCAGCCATGTTCGAGCCCGGCTGGTGATGAGCAGGCCATTGAACGCAGTGATTTCATCCTCGAAGAACTGTCCCCGATGTCCCACTACTCCGGCGCGGCGGGGAATCGCCATGGTGTCTGGACGGGAGATGTGGATACCGGGTCTGTTACTCCCCGGCAGGAAACCCGGAAACCCCCACAGCGAAAAGGCAGTAGCATGCGAGGCGGCGGAGAACGATGTGACATGGGTCAGCGGACGAACGCCATGGATCATGTCCATCTCGACATCCTGCTGCGATACCCGGATTCCCCGGCTTGGCGAGACAAGGCTCGGGTGCCGCAGCCGCCGTCGTGAAACACCGGCGTCGAGCGCCTGCTGCAAGGTAAAGGACGTTGTTGTCAGTGTCTCGGGCAGTGCGCGGGGATACTTCATGCCCCATGCTGACAAAATCAGCGCTCGCGTGGAGCGTTATCCACAGCCTTCGACGCCGGAGCGCAATCTGTGTAGCAGATCAGGTCGTTCCCAGCGCTGAGAACGACCTGATCTGCGACTCAGTTGGGTGAGGGTGTGGGGGCGGCGGCGAGGTCTGCCAAAGTCTGGACCAGCAGGCGGCGCTCCACTACCTTGATGCGCTCGTGCAGGGATTCTTCGGAGTCCTCGGGGAGGACAGCAACAGCTTCCTGCGCTATGATCGGGCCGGTATCCACGCCGGCGTCGGCCCAATGGACTGTGCAACCCGTGACTTTTACGCCATATGCGATGGCGTCGCGCACACCGTGGGCGCCCGGGAAGGACGGCAGCAACGCGGGATGCGTGTTGACGTACTTGCCGCCGAAAGCGTCGATGAAGTCGGCGCTCACGATCCTCATGAAACCGGAGGAAACCACCACATCGGGCTTGTAGGACAGGACTTTGTCGCGCAAGGCGGAATCCCATTCGGCACGGGTTTCAAACGAGTTGAAATTGACCACGAACGTCTCGATGCCAGCCTCGTCAGAGCGTTCCACGCCGTACGTGTCGGGCCGGTCGGCGCCCACTGCGGCGATCTCGACATCCAGTTCACCCGACTTCACGGCATCGATGACAGCCTGAAGATTTGAACCGGTTCCGGAGACGAGGACAACAATGCGCATTGCACTAGCTTATGGGCGGCTCGCGTAGGCTGGAAAACATGAATCCCGACGTCGGTTCCAAGCCGAGCCAACAACCCCGCTCCGAGGCCGAAAAGTCCGCCCTCGGCGTGAGCCAGAACCTCTTCCGCGCTTTCCTTTTGGCGGCCTTGGGCGCGTTCTTCGTGTTCTCCCTGAACGTGAACTACGTATGGTTGAGCGCCATCCTCACGCTCGCAGCCTTGGTGTTGGGCATCGTCGTCCTGGTGCGGACGCTAAAGCACAAGCACCCGAAGCTCATGCTGTTCGGGACAATTTCCGGCCTGGTTGTCACGGCGGTCATGTGCTTGCTGATCCTGACATCCGCGCTCTTCTTCAACCAGGTCAGTACTTACCAGGACTGCTCACGCGGTGCGCTGACGGAATCCGCCAAGACACAGTGCCTGACGCAGCTCGAGGACTCAATGCCGGGGCCGCTGCGCTAAAACCCGCTCCGGCATCCCTGCGGTAATTTGAGCGAACCCGCTCAGGCGTGTTCGTCGTCGTACGCTACTTCGTCGAGATTGGCCTCGCGCAGCTTCTGGCGGCGTTCCAGCCACGGCCCCACCGCGTAGCCAATCACGACGCCGATGCCCACTTCGGCGGCCAGCCAGACTGCCGTCCACATCGGGTGGGGTCCGATTTCCGTGAGCCGGCCAATACCGGCCGAACCCCGAGCGATCCACGCCAGAGCACCGCCGAGAAGCCCTGCAACGATGCCAATAAAAGCCCCCAGGAACAGGGTGGAGGCGGCGGCAGTGAACCAGCGGGCTTTGATCTTGATGGAGAGCCACTCGTCGAAATGGTTCTCGCCTTCACGCAGGAACCACCAACCCGCCAGGATGCCGGCGACGACGGGAAGCGCCAAAGCCATGGCACCGGCGTCGAGCTGTCCCGCGGGAAGTGCCCCAAGAACCGGAACCGCCGGAAGCGGTCCGACGGCGGTACCCAGCGGACCCGCTGTTGAGCCGACGCCGAGTGAGAAACCAGCACCGGTGGACCAGGACAGGGCGAAAATGACGAGGTTTGGCAGGAAACCGAGCTGCGCGATGGTGAGCACTGCCCCGCCCATAGCGCCGGCCTGCAGACCCTCGTAGACGGCGATAATGTCCGTCCAATGCCACACGATGGTCACAGCCAGCAGCAGTGCTGCCAAAGAAACGGAAGCCATCGTCGCTACGAAACCGGCCTTCAACGCCGAGCCCACATATGAGCCGGCCCAGCGGGAATGCTGACTGGTTTTGGCAAGCCAGGCGACGGCGTCGACGCCGATCAGTCGGCTCCACGAGCCCGCTTCGCGTCGGGCGCCCACGATCATGCCGAGGCCGAAGGAGATCAGCGGGATGGTCATGGCGAACCAAAGATTGATGACAACTTCGGAGGTGCGGCAGACGAATCCCGTGGCCGTCCCGAATGCCGCGTACACCACGAACGCGCCAAGGAACGCCTGCCACAGTTGGTCGGTGTACGACGCCCGGGCGAGTCGACGGCCCGCACGCCAAGCGAGCAGGAACGGAATCAGTGTCAGGCCCAGCGGGATGAGGGACAGTAGCCCTGAGCCTGGTTGGGCCGCGGTGCCAAGGTTGACGTGCGCCAGTTCCAACGGGACACCGTGGATCAGCAGCCAGGCTTGGCCGGCGAGGCGCGCAAGGGCGTCCACGTTCCGGTTCTGGAATCCGTCAGTAGCCCACACTCCCACCAGCGGAAGAATCACGACAATGGCTGAAATGAACGCTGCCTGAGCCGCTTCCAAACCACCCTGTAGCCAAAGGGGCATCGGGAGGCCACGGTTTCCGGTCTGATCAGCGCGCAGTTTCATCGTGATCTATCGTGCCACGGCAGGCAGCGCTCCCCCGGCAGGCACCCCTGAAATACAGTGAATTCCAGCGCTTTTTCCCCTAGGCCGCCGTAAAATGGGAGGTGTTCTCCCGGGGACGGAGCCCTCTCAATGACCACCTCAGCTTCGCCCCGCCCTGCACAGGATTTTGAAAGGCCCGGAAACAATCGAAGCCGGGAACTAGGAGCGGCCAATGGATAGGTGTCACAACTCATAACAGAAAGTCGTACTAGCAGCTGGTGCAGCCGCCTTGGGATTCTTTCCAGAGGCTGCACCAGCCTTCTTTTTGGGGTCCTGCGCCGCCCAAACCGACCTGCGCCATGCAAATTCACTGCCGCTGCTCACATCCAGGTGGCGCGGATGGACATCGACGGCCCTCAGGAATTTGGGTGTCAGGAATGGTGGACAACGGGGCGCCAAGTACGTGCCAACCCCGCCGGACATTAGGGCTGGAGTCCGTAGATGAACTCCTTGGCGTGGTTGACGGCCTTCTTGAACGCGTCGTTGCGGAGTGTCACCTGTTCCCTGCTGGCGCCGCCGCTGGGTTCCAGGAACGCCGTTGGCCCTGGGCGGAGCATCCAGATGTCTCCGGCCGGTGGGAGGTAGAAGACGCCGAAGGACCGGTGCTCGGGGTCGTCAGTCCAGATGGGGACCACGGCGACGGCAGCCCCGGTGTCCGGATTGATCCATTGAGCGCGCGGCAAGGGTTGTTCGTGGACTTCGGGGTCCAGGAACGGGGCCGTCCCTCTCCCCCAGCGTTTCTCGAACCGCTCGTAGAACGCTGGAATGATGTGACCGTCGTACGGACGCCAAGCACTCATGGATTACTCCTCGGTGATCTCAGATTGCGGGGTGAAGGTTCCCAACGGGGTGGTCCAAACGCGAGCGGCGACTGGTCCCGGTCGCGGCCGGCAGAGTCCCGGCCCGTGGTTGTTTCGCGCCGATGGAACCGGACCTTCACCGGCGTTCCGCCCGTTCCGCCCAATCCGCCCGCTCCGCCATCAGCGCCCGGACTCAGCCGCGCATGATCGTATGCCGCCCGCTTCCCTGGGTCCGACAAAACGACGTACGCCTGCATGATGGCGTGCAGTTCCTGGAGGTCGGCCGCGGAGGTGGTGTCGCCGTCGTCGACCCTTTGGCGCGTGTCCGGGTGGTGGGTCCGAAGCAGCGTGCGGTAGGCGCGGCTGATCTCACGGGTCGTCGCGTCCGGCGACACGTGAAGAGTGGCGTAGTGGTCAGGTTGCGTGCTCACTGCTTGCTCCGGTTCCTGCTGCGGATTTGGAGATGGCCCCCGGCTGAGCCGGGGGCCATCAATCGGGAGACGACGGGCGGGGGCCGCTTTCATGTGCGCTAAAAAACGCTGTGACGTGGCGCGAAGCCTGCGCCCAACTATTCCGATGCAGCCGCCTCCGTTGTTCCCGGCTGGCGCCCTGCCGCGGTTGGCCACCCCGGGTGAGCCTTCCGGCAGGGCGGACGGGATTAGGCGTTGATTTCCTGCCTCTGCCCGCTGGATTGGATCTCGATGCGCCGTGGCTTGGCCTTCTCGGCGACGGGGATGCGGAGGGTGAGCACCCCGGAGTCGTAGCTGGCCTGGACGCCGTCGGTATCCAACGTGTCGCCCAGGATGAGCTGGCGGCTGAAGACGCCCTGCGGGCGCTCGGCGGCGATCATTTCGGTGTTCTCGCCCGCGGGCGACTTGCGTTCTGCCTTTACCGTGAGGACGTTCCGTTCAACGTCCAGCTCAACTGAATCAGGGCTTACACCAGGCAGATCGAAGGCAACAACAAATTGTCCGTCCTCCTGCCATGCGTCCATCGGCATTCCGGCCGGGCGTGCTGTTGTGCCAAAAACCTGTTGGGCGAGCCTGTCGAATTCGCGGAACGGGTCAGTGCGCATCAGCATGTGGTTCTCACTCCTTTGGATCTTGATGCTGATTCTGTTGTTGGTACCAGCCTGCTCAGTCCTGCTTGATCTGTATTGGCTGGTATAGATTTTTTATAGCACCGGTGAGAGAGTTGATGCAAGTAGTTTTCCGGAAGATTTTTGGAGGTCTTTGATGGCAGCTTCGGATACTGAGACTGCCGCAGAGGAGTACGACGGCGGCGAGGTCGCCTCTACGAGCGACGGTGCCTCAGGTGAGGGCCCGGCTGATGACCGGGACGCGCGCGGGGTCTACGCGATCTCGGTGGCGGCTGAACTTGTGGGCACAGGGCAGCAGAACATCAGGCAGTATGAGCGCAAAGGGCTGCTCACCCCTGAAAGGACCGACGGCGGCACTCGTCGCTACAGCGAAAGCGACCTTGCGACGCTGCGCAGGATCGGGGTGTTGTTGGACGAGGGGCTGAACCTGGCCGGCGTGAAGTTGGTGCTGGAGTTGGAAGCGGAGAACCGGGGGCTGACCGAGGACAACCGCGGTTTAGCTGACGATAACCGGGACCTGCGGGCGGACAACCGAGGGTTGCGGAAGGATCTGAAAAGGGCGCGGGGCCGCGGCGACTAAAGTACATCATCAACCGCCAGAGATGCGGAAGCCGCACCTACCATCGGAATATTCCCAGCCGGGGCTCCACCCCATGAAACACTCAAGCCCGGACAGCCATCCACGTCCCCTTGGGCAAGGCAGCAGGTGGTTAAGTCTGCCTGCAAGCAGCCTCAACCGTGATCATATAAGTCCCCAAATTGAGGCTCCAGCCACACGATGTGGTACACATCCCCCACTCGGACACCAGCCATCGGAAGCAAACCCGAATACCTCAAAACGAGAAAATTCTCTACGTCGCCAAAAACTCTGGGAATTGCAGCTCGTATCGAAGATGCCGGCATCTTTTCGGATCCAAGACCATGTTTGGGGGCCTGTTGTATTTCCGTCCACGTCATCCCCCTTCGCTTGAACAGCGCCATTGCAAATTCCGCCCGCGCTTCTTTTGACAAGTCTTCAACGGAAAACCCGGACTGCATATGATTCAGACAAAATTTGACGTTATTCTGTGCCGTGGTTGTCGTCTTGGTTTCTACGGCAAGGACATTCCCAGAATTCTGCGGGCGCTTGCCCTTTTTCACGCTACGGCCGCTCATCAGGCCGGAGTAATTTTCGACTTCCCAGCGAAGTAGGCTTTCAAGTCGTCCTTCGGAATCCTAATGAACCGCTCATCGGGAGTGAAGTGCTTGAGCCAAGGTTCCTGCGTGTGCGTGATGTTTCGTAGCTTCCAAGCAGCCATGGCACCATAAGTGTTCCAACAAGCTACAAGGAATTCTCCTACTTCGACCTCGTAGGAATCCCAATCAAACGCAGCATCGTCTGGCTGTATATTGCCAGATCCAAATTTCTTATACTCGCGATACACCGATGGAACAACCGGACCGTGAGCCCACGCTTCCATGTCGTCTTCAAACAACGGAGAGCCCCCCGTTAGATCCATGAAGTGGCCTTGGGCGAAGTAGAGGAGCTTTTGAAGCTTGAGATTAGAAAGCTCGGCATCCTCGGCCGCTGCCCACTCGACAAACCAACGCGCAATGTCAATGGCTGAGTGCTTCGTCATCTGTTCCTCCTTTCGCCTAGAGAGCTGAACCAGCGTGCGTCTTGCACCTGTCCATGTTAGTCGACTGCTTCTAGGCTAGTGTCATCGGCCAAGGCCCTTATACATAAGGTGTCATGGTCCACCGACAAAATATCCTTGGCTCGCCGCCACCTCAAGTCTCTGTGGTCAGCTCTTGGCAAGTAGAGCTTGGTCGTTAACAGGTTTCGGTTCATGCTCGCAATTAGAGCCCCACGGGGTCATGAAGCACAGCACGCCCCTTATTACCGCCGGACGCCTGCCGCCCAACCCACCTGTTAACCAACTCTTCCCCCACAAGCCACCCGTTCGAACCCGCCAAGCCAACCGCCGCGACCACCGTTGAAGGCGTGAGGATCGCAATCGTCGCCGAATCATTCCTGCCACTGATGAATGGGGTAACCCACTCGATACTGCGGGTGCTGGAGCATCTGCAGGAGCGCGGGGATGAGGTGATGGTGATCGCGCCGTCGACGTCGGACACTGATGTTTCGAGCGTCGAGAAGGGTGCGTATGTGCATCGGCTTCCTTCGGTGCCGCTGGCCGGTTACACGAATGTGCGGGTTGCGTTGGGTGGTGTGAATCGGGTCAAGCGAATCCTTGCCGATTTCTCCCCTGACGTCGTGCACCTCGCTTCCCCGTTCGTCCTCGGCTGGCGCGCCGTGCAGGCCGCCCATCAGCTCGGCATCCCGACTGTCGCGATCTACCAAACCGAAGTTCCCAGCTACGCCGCCCGCTACGGTGTGCCGTTCCTGAAGAACTGGGCCTGGAATCGCGTGGACAACATCCACCTCCTGGCCACCCGAACCCTGGTGCCGTCAACGTTCGCGCTGAACCAGCTGCGCGGACGCGGCATCCTGCGCGTGGACATGTGGCGTCGCGGTGTGGATACCGCGCGTTTCAATCCGGCAAAGCGTTCGACGGCGTGGCGCAGCTCGGTGGCGCCCGACGGTCACCGCATCATCGGCTACGTCGGCCGGCTCGCCGTCGAGAAACAGGTTGAGGATCTCGCTGTACTGGCTGATTTGCCGAACACGAAACTGGTCATCGTTGGTGATGGCCCGCAACGTGAAGCACTCCAAGCGGCCCTGCCGAACGCCCACTTCGCCGGATTCCTCGGCGGGGATGCGCTGGCTCAAGCTGTCGCCGGCTTCGACCTCTTCGTCCATCCCGGCGAGTTCGAGACCTTCTGCCAAACCATCCAGGAAGCCATGGCATCCGGTGTTCCTGTGGTCGCGACCGGCCGCGGCGGCCCCTTGGACCTCGTGGAGAACTCACGCACGGGCTGGCTGTATGAGCCCGGCAACCTTGGCCAGCTGCGCGGCTATGTGCAGGACTTGATCGGCGACGACGCCAAGCGCCGAGCGTTCGCAACGGCAGCTACCGCTTCGGTGCAGGGCCGGACGTGGCCTGTCCTCAGCGCAGACCTGGTGCGCCATTACAGCGAAGTCATCTCCGGCGTGGCCAGCAGAACAATCGGGCCCAGCGAATTCACCTCAAGCAAAGGACCCTCCTCATGAAGATCTCCGTGATCGGCTGCGGCTACCTCGGCGCAGTCCATGCAGCAACGCTCGCTTCGATGGGCCACACAGTGGTGGGCATCGACATCGACTCCTCCAAGGTTGAGCAGCTCAACAAGGCGATGGCGCCGTTCCACGAACCGGGACTGGATGAGCTCCTCAAGGATGGACGCACCACCGGCCGGCTCGTTTTCACCACGGACTTCGCAGCTGCAGCGGATGCCCAGGTCCACTTTCTCTGCGTCGGTACCCCGCAGTCCAAGACCTCAGACACCGCCGATCTCTCATACCTGATGGGCGCCACGAAGAGCCTCCTGCCGCATTTGGCCAAGGGCGCCGCCGTCGTGGGTAAATCCACTGTGCCTGTAGGCACCGTGGAGACGCTCCGCGCAATCCTGGCACGTCGCTCGGACGTGTTGCTCGGCTGGAATCCCGAGTTCCTGCGTCAGGGCACGGCCGTCAAGGATTCGCTGGTGCCTGACCGCCTGGTTTACGGCGTCCCCGGCGGCAAGGGTGCCGCAGCGGGCGCGCCGATTACTGCAGTGCTGGATGGTGTGTACGAGCCGCTGATCGGCGCCGGCATCCCGCGACTGGTCTGCAACTTCGCGACGGCTGAACTCATCAAATCGGCGTCGAACGCGTTCCTGGCCACGAAGGTCAGCTTCATCAACGCGATGGCCGAGCTATGCGACGCATCGGGCGCCGACGTCAGCGAACTCAGCGAAGCCATGGGCCTGGATCCGCGCATTGGCAACAGGTACCTGCACGCGGGGCTCGGTTTCGGTGGCGGCTGCCTACCCAAGGACATCCGGTCGTTTCGGGCCCAGGCGCGCGAGCTTTCCGTGCCGTCGGTGGATGAGTGGATGGGTTTGGTCGACTCAGTGAACCTGGACCAGCGTTCCCGCGCCGTGGAGGTCGCCCGCGAGATGTGCCGCGGATTCCTGTCCGGCCGCACGGTCACCATCCTTGGCGCCGCGTTCAAGCCCGACACCGACGACATCCGCGACTCCCCCGCCCTGGACGTCGCCCAACAGCTCGCCGCCGCCGGCGCACACGTGACCGTCACGGACCCCAAAGCCATCAACAACGCTTGGATCCGCTACCCGCAAATCCGCTTCGAAGCCTCCAGCAAACGCGCCCTCGAAGGCGCCGAACTGGTCCTGCTGCTCACCGAATGGGACGAATACGTGTCGCTCTCACCCGTTGCTGCGGGATCACTCGTACGACGCCGGATGGTGCTGGACGCTCGTAACGTACTGGACGCTGAGGCTTGGCGGAGTGCAGGTTGGACGGTCCGCGGGTTGGGGACCGGAGCTTCGGTTGTTGGCGCTGACGGAGGTCAGGCAAAGCCTGCCGACCGGAAGAAGCACGCGGCGCGCTAAGTCATAGACAACTCCGCCTCCCTTTGCTGTTCAGCACGGTGTTATGGTCACTGAACGCGCCATCGCATCGGCGCATCTACAAGGGGGCAATACATTGAAAAAGCGTTCTATTCGCACGTCCAAAATCTGGCATTTCCAAAGCAAGTCTTCGTGGTCGCAAGGGCGAAAAGCACTGGGGCTGGTGGCCATGACGTCGCTGCTAGTTGGGGCCACAGCGTGCGCTCCGGGAGCGCCCACGAGCGCGAGCTCTGTAAACAGTACGAAGGCAACTCCTTCCGCAACACCTTCTCCGACACCCAGCAAGGTCGCTGGCACGGTCTGCACAGCTGAGAAGGCGACTCAGACTTCCGCTGGCGAGACCTATGTTTGCGCCGTCGACCAGGCTGGCAAATTGACGTGGCTGGACTCTGCGAGCGCGAAGAAGTTGTCCGATCAGCGAACTGCGGAAGCGGCGGCAAAGGCAGCTGCTGAGAAGGCTGCAGCCGACAAGGCCGCTGCAGATAAAGCCGCGGCGGACAAAGCCGCGGCAGATAAAGCGGCGGCCGACAAGGCAGCCGCGGACGCCGCTGCAGCAGCCATTCAAGCCGCGGCTGACAAAGCGGCCGCCGACAAGGCAGCCGCGGACGCCGCTGCAGCCCAAGTCCAGCCGAAAGTAGCTCCGGCTGCCCCTGCTGCCCAAAGTGGCTGTGACCCCAACTACTCCGGAGACTGTGTGCCCATTGCATCGGACGTAGATTGCGCCAGCGGCAAGGGCAACGGTCCGGCCTACGTGAAGGGTCCTGTGACCGTTATCGGTACGGATATCTACCAGCTTGACGGCAATGGCGATGGAGTCGGCTGCGAGAAGTAGCCGTCAGTTGGAGCGGCCGCAGCCTCAGACGCTGCGGCCGTCCCAGCGGCTCTGGACGTCGAGTAAGAACTTGACGCCGGCGTCGGACAACTTCTGGTCAGACCGCCCCCAGCTGATGCCTTCCCAAAGCTCCAACCTGTGCAGGCTTCGGTTGATGTCGTAGTACAGGTCGGTAGCCCAGGACAGCGGTATTTCGCCGTGGCCCGCTCTGGTCCTCAACCCAGCCTGATGAAGCGCTGCCTGAAGCACCTGATCCCTCAACCCGTAGGGCGGCTCGTCTCCGGTCAGCTCCCAATGCACCAGCAATGGCGTTGCGATCTTCTCTGCATCGGTGTCCGGATTCGCCAACTGGTCGGCGATGAAATCCCATAGGGCTGCGGAATCCCCCACCAGTCTCCGTCCCTTGGGCGTCAGGAGCAGTTTGTCCTTTAGCTTTCTGAGAAGCTTCCACTCCTGCAATTGCTCGCGAAGGTTGCGGATGGGCGGCGTGCTTACCTCGACCCGCCCTGCGGAGATCCACTCGTCATCCCAGCCGAGTTCAGTCATCGCCCGCTTCACAAACGCCGGCTTGAGGTAGCCGGCCGACGTCAACAGCAACCCGTCAGAACGTGCCTCGTTGAGGAACCAAAGAATCGGACCAAGAACCGCTTGTTGGTCGGCGGCCGTCACTTCGCCTGGCCAGAACCGTTGCGCCAAACTGCGGAGCTGCCCGTTGACTGCCTCTAGATTGAAAGCAGCGGGATCAAACTTGGACACACGTTCCTGGGTCACGAACTCGAGCCATTCCACGGCTTCTCTGTGCTCTGGATGCTTAGGGTTGGAGACAACGGCAACCACGTTGGCATACCCACCCACTCCCCCGGAATCCTCTATGGGTCCCCGCATTGCACCGTCAACGCAAGCGATGGTGTTCTCTTGGAGGACGGCAGGTCCAACAACTTCAATCTTGTGCGTCCAGTTGTCCCCGAAGTCATAGTCGTACTCAAGGTCCGACAACCCAGGCGAGCGGGGATCAAAGAGCTCAACCAGCGGGACGTCAGCTGCTAGCTCGGTACCAGCCGGACCGTGGCCGTCGTCGACTCCCATGATGATGCGTTTCTTGCCCGCACGGTCATGGCCGGCGACGGCGTAGAGGTGAGCGTCCTTCCACCCGAATGCGGTCTGGATGGCACCGTGCAGCTCAGCGACTGTGGCGGTTTCGGGGAGGACAAGTTGCCGCCAGATGAGCGGTTCAGTCTCACTGATTGAAATGCGCAACTCTACGGCCGGAACAGTGGTGGGTGACTCCATATCCGCCATTCTCTCAGCGCGAAGACAGGTTTCGCGTCACATGTCCTTGGTTCGGACTACTACCACTACGGACGGGGGTTGAACCTACAACGACAAGGACTTACCAGTGATCACGCACTTCTACCCAGCAGCGCTTCGCATCATCACCTGCGTCATAGCTGTTTGCTCGGCGGTGTCGGCCACCCTGTTAGGAACTGCGCCCCCTCCAGAAGGCTTGGAAATCCTTGATCCTTCAGATTTGCGGACCACGGCTGTCGTTCTCACAATGGCGCTGGGTGTTGTGGCGCCAGTAGCGATGTTGATTGCCGAACCGTTCACCTGTCTGCTCCTTAAAGCAGGACTCTTCGCTGCATCCGGCTTTGGCAATGCCATGATGCTGAGCCCTCTGGTGGTGGTGCCATTCCAGGAGGCGTCCACCGCGCTGGCTGTTGTCTGCTCCGTGGCCCTGACTATTGCGAGCATCGTTACCTACATGGAGTCCGTGGAACGTAGGAATGCTCGACGCCGGGCCAACACCTAGACGCTATCGCTCAGCACCTATTTTTGATGAATTTGCCCCCAAATATGCGCCTCGCGACCACCTAGTTTGAGGATTCGAACACCTAGAGGCCGATTGCCGGTCATAGTCTCTTTTTGTGCCTCTCGGGGCGGGATTCCCGGTGTCCGGCGGGTTACCCCACTCGCTCCACGCGTAGGAGGCACTGCGGCACGGCTCCATCCGACTACCCCCAGGTGGGGCCGTGCCCAGCCGGAACATCAACCGGCAGGACGACTAATCCGCAGACGCACCAGACGGTACACGATGCCCACCGCGAACATCAGCACACCCAACCCGGCAGACAGAGGCGGAAGGGTGGCAACAAGAACCACGCAGGCAACAGCACCAGCTACCTGAAGGAACTTCGGGTAGCGGCGGTCCTCCAACGGCTGGGTGTAGGCGGCGATGTTGGCCACCAAGTAGTAGAGCAGCACTCCGAATGACGAGAAGCCGATTGCCCCTCGAAGATCAGCAACTGCGATGATCAAGCAGACCACCACGGCTAGCGTGACTTCAGCACGATGCGGGACCTTGTAGCGCGGATGGACAGCGGCGAGCCAATGCGGCAGATCGTGTTCGCGGGCCATGGCTAGGCTCGTTCGGCCAAGCCCTGCGACGAGTGCCAACAACGCGCCCAGAGAAGCGACAGCTGCACCGATTCGGACTACGGGCGAAGCCCAGGCCAAGGTTCCGGCGCTCACCGCATCGGCCAAGGGTGTGGGCGTGGCGGCCACTCCTTCGGGGCCGAGCGCCGCCAGCAGAGTAACCGCTATGACGGCGTAGATGATGATGGTGATCCCCAGCGCAATGCTGATGGCCCGGGGTATGGTGCGCTTGGGCTCACGCACTTCCTCACCCATCGTCGCGATCCTTGCGTACCCGGCAAAAGCGAAGAACAGCAGCCCCGCTGCTTGCAGGATGCCGTACAAGCCGTGGGCCAGCAGCCCCTCTCCCATAAAGCTGCCAAAGTCCGGACCGGCGCCACCCCAGACCGCTGCGACAGCAACCGTCAGGGCAGCAAGTACAGCAACCACCAGCACCCGCGTCAGCCCGGCTGTGCGGGTCACCCCGTGATAATTCACGGCAGTCAGAATCACGACGGCGACAATCGCCACCGGGCGCTCCCAACCTTGCGGTGCGGCGTAGGCGGCGAAGGTCATCGCCATGGCAGCGGCACTCGCCGTTTTGCCAATGACGAATCCCCATCCTGCCAGGAACCCGGACCAAGGGCCGAGCCGTTCCCGACCGTATATATAGGTACCTCCGGACGTTGGATAGGCCGCGGCTAGTTGGACAGACGAGGTTGCGTTGCAGAAGGCAACGAAGGCGGCCACCACCAACCCGATCAGCAGCCCAGATCCTGCGGCTGCAGCGGCTGGGGTAAAGGCCGCGAAGACTCCCGCGCCGATCATGGATCCCAGACCAATGAGCGAAGCGTCGAACGTGCCTAGTCGGCGGGCCAAAGCCGGAGAGTTGCTCACGGATATCCAGCCTATCCCGGGTCAGCGCGGCGGAAGTGAATTCCCCACCAGCATAAAAAGACTATTGCGGGATGTTGCACCCGTCTTCCGCAACGCGTTGGAGATGTGGTTTTCAACTGTCCTCGCGCTGATGCCGAGATGTTCCGCAATTTCCACGTTGGTACGGTGTCCGGCCAATACGGCGACCTCGATCTCCCTTTCGGTCAACGGTGTTGTCCTGAAGGAATTGAAGGAGAGCTGCTCATTGGCCGAGGGGAACCGAACAGCGAAGATGGACGAAGCCTGTGCCAGGGCGTCAGCTGCCACAGCGTCACCGTCGATCACGTGGCGTTTGAGGGCTCCACGTAGCAGCATCCCCACCTGGTAGGTGTCGATGTCCGGCTCATAGTGCTTGAGGAGCAGCCCGAGCAGCTGGTGGTCACTTTCAACCACCGAGGTTGCAATGGCAATGAGCTGATCATGGACGGTTACGCCGTTCTCCCGCAGGATCTTCTGGAGAAGATCCAAAACGGGCCGCCCTGGGCAAAGGCACGTACAAAGAAGCGCTGTCATCATGGCTTCAAGGACGTAGCCGCTCTTTAGCTGCCGCCTGATGAGTTTGGCGGCTTTGCGGTCGAACACTGAAGGTTGGGCGTTGTTATGGGCGATGAGCTCGTAAACTCCCTTGCCGATGCCGGGTATCGGACCAACGTCCGGCACCTCCGTCCGCGCCTGTGCGGCTATGGAAAGCGTGGGCACTATGGCAGTTGTCGCGTGCCTGAGCCCAGCGAGCCTGAGCATGCCGTCGTAGAGCGAGTCAACGACGAAACCCGGGCGACCCATCGCAAAGACACTGCTCATGAGGTATTCGGCCTCTTCAAAGTGGCCTCTGTAGAGCAGGCCGTGTGCGGCCACGTAGCTGCTGGTGACCACGCCGAATTGGTCCAGATTCTTGCGGGCTTCTGCCCGCCAGTCCAACGCGAAGACCAACGACTCCTCTACGCGTCCGGCGGCGAAGAGCGCAAAGCCGTGTATGAAGGGCCGGAGATGAGAAAAAACATCATCGTCTCCAGCACCCGCAACAGCTTCCAACGCTGCAGCTGGCTTGAAGCGGTACAGCTCCAGCAACCCATGGACCAACATCCCCATTCCCGATTCTTGGCCCTCAAAAGCGCCTGGCTCCTTGGCGGCATCAGCTGGAACCCTGCCGTGGGAAGTACTGATGAACAGAATGGCGTTCTCTACTTCAGGTACCAGCCGCGGATTGTCCCCGGCGAACTTTTGGAGAATGTCGACGGCGGCACCCGGCCCGCGGCCCGTGTGGATCGCCAGCATGGCCTCAGTGATGGTGACAAACAAGCGGTCTCTGGAATCGGCGTCGAAATCTGTTGTTTCGGCGCAGACAAGACTCGCACGCTCAATATTTACGGGAGCACCCCAGTAGATGCGGAGGATGGCTGCGGCATTGGCCGCTGACTTGTTGGCCTGCCAACGTTCGTAGCGGATGCGTTCCCGGTCAGCGTTGTGGTCGTGGAAGTGCCTGGAAGTAATGGCGTCGTCGTTGCCCTTCTCCAGACGCAGAGATGAAAGGACACGGGAGAGGCAGTCCGCCGTGGTGTACTTCTCCGGGGCCGTTTGTGGGGCAGCTTCAAGGACGCCGGCGATCTTGCTTCGGAGCAGTTTCCGGTCCCGGAGGTTCTTGTTCCCTCGAAAGTAGTCAGCGATTACGGGTGGACTGATGGCCGCTATTGAGCCATTGTGGTGGTCCGCCAGGACGGACAGGAATCCCCTGCGCTCCAATCCTTCCAAGGCATCCGGCTGGATGACTTTGTGGAGAACGTCAACCCGTGCGGTACCGAGAATCGCCATGATGTGCAGCGCTGTGAACTCCTCAGCATTTAGTTCTGCGAGGAGAGCCTCAAGTGTCCCCCGGAGGTGTTCGTTCCATAGGGTGTCGGCAGTCATGCACCATTGCTTGTTCTTCATGACCAAGAGGTTGCTCAGCGAGGCAGTCTCTGCGATCCGAACGATGAGCCGCGGGTTACCAGCCGACTTGGTAAGGATGCGGGCAGTCGTGTCTGCGTCTGCCGGAGCACCAAGAACCTGGGCGATGAGGAGGTGGACCTGCTCGTAGTGGAGTGGGTCCAGCTGCAGATGCGCCTCCCGACCGTTGTTAAGCACGGCCAGCTGCCCCCTGGAGTAAGCCCAAGTTTCCGGGGCCGTGGCCACCATAGGACAATCAGATCTCCGCCTCACAGCCTCCAAGACTGCCAAGGATTCACTATCCACCAGGTGGAGATCGTCTACTACCAGCAGGTGTTTGCCGGCCTTGGCCAGCTGGCTCGAGAACACATCAGCAATATCGAAGACACCGCTACGGCCAGGCCTCATTTCCAGACCGAGCCCCTTGATGGCCGAGTACGGGATGGTGCGGTGTGTACGGAGTCCACTGATGAAGTGCACGGAAACTCCGGTCTTCTCCAGATTGCTCATGACGCTGCGTACCACCGACGTCTTACCGCTACCCGGTGCGCCGACAACCCGCACACCGATGCCGCGGGCAACAAAGTCGAGGATTCGCTGAACCTCTGAATCGAACACGCGACCTAGCCTTCTGTTTTTGTGGATGCCCGACATGAGGCTCACTTCGCAGGCTAGATCTTGAAAACGGGACTAGGTGGCAAAACGGCCTTGCACAGACCGATTTCAGGCAGTCTAGGTGGTGATTCGGGCAAAACTAGGTGCTGGCGCGATGCGTCTAGGTGGTGGGGCTGTTCGAATATTGGGCGATCCATGAGGATGCTCCTTCAGCTCTGCGGGTGGCTTACGTTCCACGTTACGGAGAGCTGGAGGTGAATTACATGGGTGTAATTCGCTATGTGGATATGTGTTCTATACCAAGAAGAAACAGTAGAAGATATCTTCTAGGAGAGAGCAGACAAAAAAGCAGGGCCGGTCAGTGACCGGCCCTGCTTTTTGAGTTATCCGAAGACTAGATAGCCTGGATGTTTACTGCCTGGGGACCCTTGGGGCCCTGCTCGACGTCGAAGGAAACCTTCTGGTTCTCTTCGAGGGAGCGGTAGCCCGAGGAGTTGATCGCAGAGTAGTGAGCGAAAACGTCCTGGCTGCCATCTTCAGGAGAGATGAAGCCGAAGCCCTTTTCGGAGTTGAACCATTTCACGGTACCTGTAGCCATTTTTTCAGTCCTTACTGAAGGTGGAGATTCTCCCGACTTTCGGGTCTCCGGGTGTGGGGTGTTCTCCACCGTTACTTCAGAAGGTCACGATCCGGAAGGACCGTGGGGACTGCCTGAACTACCAAATGCCAAACACAACAACACCGTCAAGTCTACATAGATCTGAGCAGATAGCTAGTGCTGGGAAATATTTATCCATCAGGCGTCCGATCGGAAGGCTCAAAAAGTGTCGGTGGTCTGCCTTAGCCTATGAATGAGGACACCGGCAGCAAGCCGGTACAGACCCGGACCGTCGAGAGATCACATGGACTTCTACGCCATAAATTCCCTGCGTGATAACCACGCGGGCTGGTCCCTCCTGCGGGCCCAAAACGCCCCGCTGGCACTGCACTTCTTCATGGCCGCTTTCACAGACCCCAACCAACGCAACGTCGGCCGCCAGCAACTGATCGATACGTTGGACGACATCTTGTTCGTCGTCCGGGAATCCTTCGGCGAGGACAGGTTTCCTCGCAGCGCATCGGAGTATCTTGACGACTGGGCAGCGCCGGAACGTGCTTGGCTGCGCAAGTACTACGTTCCCGGCGAGGACGAGCCCCACTACGATCTCACAGCCGCGGCAGAGGACGTCGTCAGATGGGTGGAGAGCCTCAGGGGGCGTGAGTTCGTGGCCACGCAGTCCAGGCTCACCAGCATTTTCGCGGTTCTGAAAACCTTGGTGCAGCAATCGGAAACCGATCCGGATGTACGGCTTGCCGAACTGCAACAGCAAAGGGACCAGATAGATCAGGAGATGCAGCGGATCCGTGCGGGCGACGTCAAGGTCATGAGCGGTCCCGAGGCCCTGGATCATTTCCAGCAACTCACGGCGCTGGCCAAGGACTTGCTGTCCGATTTCCGGGAGGTCGAACAGAACTTCCGGAAACTGGACCGCCAAGTTCGCGAGCAAATCGCCACGTGGGACGGCAGCCAAGGCGAATTGTTGGACACGATCTTCGCCAATCAGCAGGACATCGGGAGTTCCCTCCAAGGCCGCACGTTCCAGGGCTTCTGGGACTACCTCATGTCGCCGCAACTCCGGAACGAGCTGAACGATCTCCTCCAGCGGGCCACCCAGATCGAGGCCTTGGCGCAGGCAGACAACCTCCACACCATCACCAACCTCCACCAAGACTGGTTGCCCGCGGTTGAACAGACGCAGGGCACAGTGAGGCAGCTCTCCCAGCAGATGCGGAGGCTTTTGGATGACAAGGTCTTCCTGGAGAACAAACGCATCATGCAACTTATTCGAAGCGTTGAAGCGAGCGCACTGGACACCCGCGACCACCCGCCGTCGAACGTTTTTATGGACGTCGATGCATCGTCCGTGGACGTCGCGTTGCCGTTCGAACGGCCGCTTTACGAGCCTGGCAGCCGCGTGATGGTGATGGACGAGGTGGTCACCGCGGATGATCAGGACTTGGATGCGAGCGCGTTGTTCAGCCAATTCCATGTGGACAGGGAGCGTCTGAAGTCGAACATCGACGATGTCCTTGAAAACGCGGACCAGGCAACGCTCGCAGACATCACCGCAGCACACCCTTTGTCCCAGGGACTCGCGGAGCTGGTGCAGTATTACCAGCTGGCGGTCGAGTCGGACTGGGCAACTATCGATCCGGAAACAACCCAGAACCTCCAGTGGCAGCTCCCGGACGGCACGCTGAAAGAGGCAACCATTGACCAGATCATCTTCGTGAGGCCGGCATGACAACGGAAACAGCAAGCACCCCCGAGGAACTGCCCGCCGTCGTTACCAGGCTCTTCAAGGGCGTGGTGTACGCAGAGGCTGATCAGAAGATCTGGCAGTCGCTGATCACGCTCACGTCCCAGGTCAGGGATTACGTGGCGGTACTTGGGCTCAACCTGATCCTTGACGAGTCTGAGGGCTACGCGTTCCTGAAGTCGCGCGAGGATCCTGACGGAACCCTCCCCCGACTCATCCCGCGACGGCAGCTTACGTTCGATGTCAGCCTGCTGCTCGCCCTCCTTCGGAAGCGGATGCTGGAGTTCGATACCAACAGCAGCGAGCTCCGGTTGATCATGTCCGAGGCTGAAATCAAGGATATGGTGTCAGTTTTCCTGCCGGAGTCCAGCAATGAGGCCCGAATCCTGGACCGGCTGGGAACCAACATCAAGAAGGTCGTGGAGCTCGGGTTTCTGCGGAAACTGAAGGGCGAAACCGAAGCGTATGAGGTCATGCGCATTTTGAAGGCTTATGTTGACGCGCAGTGGCTGGAAGAGTTCGACGCGCGGTTGGCTGACTATCGCGACTCTCTCACCGGAGGCAAGTGACCATGACCACTGACATTCAGGACACGCTGTTCAGCATCGATGAAACAGCCGAAAAGGCGCACGACGGCGGCCTGCCGCCCGGGTTCAGGCTTCAGCGTTTGGAGCTGCTGAATTGGGGCACGTTCCACGGCGGGGTGCGGACCTTCCGTTTGGATGGCGCCAACAGCCTGCTGACCGGCGATATCGGTTCGGGAAAGTCGACTGTAGTGGACGCGATCACGACGCTCCTTCTGCCGGCCAATCGCATCGAATACAACAAGGCTGCAGGCGCGCAAAAGCGGGAACGCACGCTGATGTCGTATGTGAGGGGCTTCCATAAGAGCACCCGGAGCACTGGCGGCGAGTACTCCAAGCCCGTAGCGCTGCGGGCACCGGGCACGTTGTCAGTAGTCCTCGGCGTTTTTCACAACGCGGTGCTCAACAAGACGGTCACACTGGCCATCACCTTGTGGACAATGCAGGAAGCGGGACAGCCGACACGGTTCTACTCTTTGGCTGAGAAGGAGCAGTCGATCGCTCAGGACTTCTCCAACTTCGGCCAGGATCCCGCCAAGCTGAAGAAGAAGCTACGTGCTGAAGGCGTCACCGTTCACGACACCTTCGATCCGTATGCGGCCGCATTCAAACGACACTTTGGCATCAGCGGCAACCAGGCCATGGAGCTGTTCCACCGCACGGTTTCCATGAAGCAAGTGGAGAACATCACCCATTTCGTCCGGACCAACATGCTGGAAGACGATGACGTCGAAGCGAGGATCAGCAAGCTGATCGGCCACTTTGACGATCTCAAGAAAGCACACGAAGCGGTGGTCCGGGCAAAGGACCAGATCGAGCTGCTGAAGCCGATCCGGGAAGGTGCCGCCACGCACCAGACGCTCAGCACGGACGAAAACCAGGCACGCGAGCAAAGGGATCAGCTGCATCCATGGTTCACGGATCAGCAGCTGACGCTAAGTCTGGAACATCAGGACGAGCTGGAGCGGACAGGACAGAAGCTCCGTGAAGACAGCACCCAGCTGACCGCAGACATTGCCAGGCTGCGGCACGAACTCGGGATCGTGCAGGAGGACATTCGGACCAGCGGCGGCGGCAGGCTTGCTGCCATCGACGCTGAAGTGGCGCAGCTTGAAAAGGAGTCCCAAGCGCAACGCAACCGCTTCGAGCAGTACACAAGTGCCGCCGTCGAACTTGGATTGAACACTCCCGAAGACCGGGTGCTGTTCGACGCTAACCGGCAACGCCTGAGCCAGGTTGAGCAGGACCTCGCCGCCCAGGGTGAGGAGTTGCAGGACCGGCGAACGGCTTTGCATTCGGAGCTCAGGGAGCTGGCCGCGCGCAGGGAGGACCTCGACGCCGAGCTGGCCAGCCTTGGCTCCCGGCAGACTTTGCTGGCTCGTCCGCAGCTGGAGCTCCGGCGTCGTATTTGTGAGGGCACGGGCATTGCCGAGTCGGCGCTCCCTTACGCTGCAGAGCTTCTGCACGTCCGCGACGGCGAGGCCAAGTGGGAAGGCGCGGCGGAACGCACGCTGAGGAGCTTTGCGCTCCAACTGCTGGTCTCCGCTGAGCACTATGCCGCAGTGAGCTCATGGGTTGACGCGAATGATCTCAAGGGCAAGCTGGTGTACCGGCGGATCGGTGACTCGTACCCGCAACGGCCTCCCGCACCCGGGACGCTGGGCGCGAAAGTTGCCATCAAGCAGGGCACGCCGTTCCGCGATTTCCTGCTGGATGAACTCAGCACCAGGTTCGATTACGTCTGCTGCGACACCATGGAGGACTTCCGCAGGCATCCCAAGGCTCTGACAGTCAATGGTCAGTTGAAAGACTCGCGGGGAAGGCATGAGAAGGACGACCGCACTGGCCTGACGGACCGGCGGACGTTTGTCCTGGGCTGGGACAACCACGAAAAGATTGTGCGGATTCGGGCTGAGCGGGACGATGTTGACGGCAAACACCGCAGTGTCGGGGCGCAGCTGGCGAAGGTGGACGCGTCGCTGGGCGACGCTGCCCGGCTGAATCGTTTGCTGGGCAACGTTGGTTCCGTAACCGAGTTTTCCGAGCTCAGCTGGCAGGTGACCGCTCGCCGGGTCCAGGAGCTCAAGGATGAGAAGCTGCAACTCCAGCAGGCGAGCAGCGTACTGCAGCAGCTGACCATCAAGGAGTCCGAGGTCTCTGCCAGGATCGAGAAGCTTCAAGAGCGCTCCGACAAGGTTCAGCAGCGGCTCGGGGCTAACGAGAAGGACGCCAGGGACATCGCGGCGGTGATCGAGGAATGTCGCCTGACCTTGCAGGACCAACCGCTAACCGACGACGGCGACGTATTGGCTGCCGTAGGGCGGCTCACCGCCAAGGCACTCGGTGAAAAGTCGCTCACCTACCGGAATACAGTTTCTACGGAGAGTTCGGTCCGTTCCGGGCTGACCGGAACGATCGATTCGTTGACCAAAAAGATCGCGACGGCTGCGGCTTCCACAGTGCGGCTCATGGCGGACTTCCGCAACAAGTACCCGAACGAGACCACGGACCTTGACGCGACATTGGAGGCTGCAGAGGAGTTCAACCGGCTCCTCGAACAGCTGGAGCGCGATGACCTGCCCAGGTTCGAGGCGCGCTTCAAGGATTCGCTGACGCAGAACACCATCCATGAAGTGGTGGCGTTCAACGCGTTCCTGGACAGCCGCCGGCAGGACATCGTCAATCGGATCAGCGAGATCAACCTGTCCCTGGCGGAGATCGAATACAACCCGGGCAGGCACATCCAACTGGAGCACCAGAACTCGACGGACTTGGATGTTCGGCAGTTCGGGATCGACCTGAGGGCTTGCTCCGAGGGCACCATTGGCGATGATGATCAGTACTCGGAGCAGAAGTATCTGCAGGTGGAAAGGCTGATCGAGCGTTTCCGTGGCCGTGAAGGGTTCACCACCTTGGACGAGCGCTGGACGGCCAAGGTGACGGACGTGAGGAACTGGTTTACGTTCTCGGCATCGGAGAAGTGGACCGAGACCGGCGGGGAGTTTGAGCACTTCACGGATTCGGGAGGCAAGTCCGGCGGGCAGAAGGAGAAGCTCGCTTACACGATCCTTGCCGCTGCCTTGGCTTTCCAGTTCGGCCTGGCTTCGGTGAGAGGCGCCTCACGCTCCAGCGCAGGCGGCCCTGCCAAGGAGAGGAGCTTCCGGTTTGTGGTGATCGACGAAGCGTTTGGTCGTGGCTCTGACGAATCCGCCCGTTACGGGATGGAGCTCTTCCAGCGGATGAAACTGCAGTTGCTGATCGTCACGCCACTTCAGAAGATCAACGTCATCGAGCCGTTTGTGGCACACGTGGGCTTCGTCGCCAACACCAACGGCAACGACTCTCAACTGCGCAACATGACCATCACTGAGTACCGCGAGGAACGGGAGAAGCGTGCCGGCTAAGTCTGCTCCGGCCCGTCGTTGGACCACGTTGGCGGGGCTGCGGTCTCTGTCAGTTACCGCTTGGGATCGCGGCCAGCTCCTGCGGGAGGCTCTGGAACCGACTGACGTGTATCCGCGGCGTCGCGCGTTGAAGCGACCATCCGCCACGGAACTGCGGGACCACTACGCTGCCGCCCGCGAATGGGCTGCCGAGCTGTTCGCCGCCGCTGGCCGGTACAGTTTGGAAACGGTCGACGTCGGCCGCACCACTATCGGATCCAACCAGCTTCCCGCTGTGGCCATGTTTGCTTCGGTGGAGGACGAGGTTGCGTTTGTTGGTAAGTCGCGAGAGTTGGAGCGTTTCCGTTCTCTTGCTTCTTCGCTTGTAGCACTTGACCCCGCTCTTACGGGGTGGGCTTTGAAGCGACCACTTGCGCTGTTGGCGCTGGGCGACGCAGCATTGACTGCTGCACGAGTGGCGCTGTGGCTACGCGATCATCACTCCCCTGCTATTTATGTGCGACAGCTGAGCCTGCCTGGGGTTCACACCAAGTTCATCGAGGCGCACCGCCGAACAATTGATGAGATGGCGGCAGTGTTGGAGCCGCCGGAAGGTTCTGATCAATTCCCTGGCGGGGCGCCTGACGACGAGATTCTTGAGGTGGCCGATTCTTCAGCTGCCGATGAGTACTTGCTGGGGCGACCGTTGGCGCGAACACCCGCCGCACGGTTCGCGGAGCGCCACGGCTTCCTTCACCAGCCGGAGCAAGTCCGATTCCGCGCATTGGATTCGGCGATCCCCTTGCTGGGTGACGCCCGGGACATCACGGTGACGGCCACAGCGTTTGAGTCCCTCAGACTTCCGGTGAGCACAGTGATCATCACCGAGAACCTCGTGAACTTCCTGGCCCTCCCAGATCGACCAGCCACGCTGGCAATTTTTGGCGCCGGCTACGGCTTCTCATGTCTCCGTGATGCTGCGTGGCTGCAGGCCTGTGAGGTCCTGTACTGGGGCGATCTGGATACCCACGGCTTCCGAATCCTGGATCAACTGCGCTTAGTCCATCCGCATGTGTCGAGCGTACTGATGGACGAGGAAACCCTGCTTGCGCATCGAGACGCTTGGGGCGTGGAGGCAACTCCTTCACGGGCTGTGTTGAGTCGGCTGACACCTGAGGAAGCTCGCGTCTACGAGGGATTGCAGACAGGCAGTTACGGCGACAAAGTTCGGCTGGAGCAGGAATTGATGGGCTGGGAGTGGGCACTGGCGCGGCTCAGCCGCGGACGCTGAGGTCCCGTGTAGCGTTGCGGCGGAGGTGGACTCATGGCGCCCGCCGTCTTCGACGCCCTGCAAGCTTCTATCGACGTGCCTGATGCTCGTTAGGAACTAGAGGTTCTCTCCGGGGTCCCTCGCCTTATAGATCATCGGCGCACGCCAGAGTAAAGTTCACCTATGGCAGCTATCCGGGGCTTCCTTCCTGCCAGCGCTCTTTCCCCGGAGCCTGCATAGGGCGCGCTGACCGGAGCTTTGGGTCCGGACATGAACGCCGTGACAAAGGTAGGAGGACTAGCAAATGCAGATGCCCAAGCCCTCGGACGCCGACAAAGAACGCTTCCGTTCTGTGCTGCCCGATCATCCGGATGTCATCGTCAAGCCGATGTTCGGCAATCTGGGCGCCTTCGTAAATGGCAACATGTTCGCAGGACTGTTCGGCGCCACCATCGGCGTCCGCCTTTCCGAGGGTGACAAAGCTAAGCTCGAGGCTAATCACCAAACTCAACCGTTCGGCCCTGAAGAACGTCCCATGGGCGGATACACAGGTCTTCCCGCCGCTTGGAACGATAACGCTGAGAAGGCCGAGCCCTGGGTGGCCAAAGCCTTTGACCATGTGGCCTCGTTCCCGCCGAAAGCGCCAAAGTCGCGTCCGCCCAAGAAGTAACCACTGTCGACTCAGCAAGCGTCGCAGGACCCTCGCAAAACCCGCCGTTTCGTGCAGAGATCAAGCCATGGGCTCGATGAATGGACGAACAGCGCTCGTTACCGGCGCTACGGGTGGCCTTGCTAAGGCCATCGCCACTGCTCTGGCCCGCGAAGGTGCCTCCGTCGTCGTGGTTGGACGGACAGAAGCTCGGGCAGAAGAGGCTACGCGCGACATCCGGGCCGCAGCCCCGGACGCCACCTTGGAACCCCTTGCCGGCGATCTCTCGAGTCACGTTCGCTACCATCGTGATGGGTTACTTCCTTCTCACGAATCTGCTCCTGGATGCACTCAAGCGCGGCGCGAGCAGGGATCAGGGACAGCCCTCGCGAGTCGTAAACATCGTAGGATCCACCCCATTGGATGCACCCCAAAAACGGTCATCATCGGCGGAGGCAAGGACGACTTGCGACGAGCTACTAGCAGACCCAGACCGGCGTCGAGCATCAAATCCTGGAACGGCGAGACTCGCTGGGAGGTACGTTCCAGGACCGCTGGGACGGGATCTACATGAACACGCCGAACCTCGCGCTGGGCCTGCCGGGGATGCCGAGTGCCGGCGACGAACCGGACGCTTTCATCCGGCGGATCGCTGCTATGAATCTCTTCAGAAAGTACGCGGAAGTTATCGACGCTCCGGTTCGCACCGGCGTCGAGGTGACGCGGCTGGCGGCCGCGGCGGATGGCTTCACCATCGAGACATCGCTGGGGCACATGCAGGCACGCAACGTGGTCCTGGCGACGGGCGCCTATCAGGCTCCCAAGCTTCCCGCCGTTGCGGGGAACCTCCCGCAGAACGTCTTCCAGCTCCACACGCACGAGCCCCGCCCCCCCCCCCCCCCCAGCAGCTGCCTGATGGCGCTGTGCTGATTGTCGGGACCGGGTAGTCGGGCGGCCCGATCGCCGAAGAACTGCACGCGGCCGGTCGCGAAGCCCACCTGGCCGTCTCCACGTGTCCTGAAGCGCCGCGCCGTTACCGCGGCCACGACCTCATCTACTGGCTACTGGATTTTGGCAAACACGTGCCGGACTACGGCATCAATGCTCTCACCCGCGGGGGCTCCTATCTCCCGCGGCCCGTTTTGCCTGCAACCCTCGGCTCTCGGGTACCGACGGCGCGGCCACAACATCCACCTCCGCGAGCTCGGTCGGCGCGGCATGCACCTGCACGGCCCCTTGGAAAACATCGACGACGGCGTCATCACCTTCAGCGACGTCCTCCCCGAACGCCTTGCGACAGTCGAGCAGCGCTCTGGCCGTGCGATCGATGCCTGCATCTCGGCCGCGGGCACCGAAGCACCCGAGCAATCACCGGAGCCTGTGGATGATTGGCTGCCCGCCGAACCAGCCAGAACTGCACCTTGCCAAATCGAACATTACGTCTGGCCCAAGGGCGTCAGCCTACAAGCTCGACCTGAGCTTCATCGACATGCCAGTGCTGGATGACTGGGGATAGCCGAAGCACTGGCAGGGCGTCATGGAACAAGCTGGCCCGTACATCGTGGGCCCGCCCTGACTCACACGGCACCACTCGTCGATCGTCGGGGGCGTTGGGTTGGACGCGGAGTACGTGGCGGGCAGGATCGCTGTGGCCTGAGCAGCCCTCTCCCGCTCGCCCCTCCCCCAAGCGTATGGTTCACCCATGGGAGCAATCCGTGCGTTCTTCCTTCCTGGCAGTGTCCTTCCTGCTGCGCCCGCCTACGTCGACCTCATAAAAGCGCTCGGCCCTGACGTGGACGCCTTTGCGAAGGACCTGGACCTCTACGAAGCCGTCGAACCGCCACCCCATTGGTCCCTTGACACCGAGGTCGATGGCGTTCTGCGGGAAGCAGACGCCAAACACTGGGACACGTTCCACCTTGTCGGCTACTCCGGTGGCGGGGCTGCAGCCCTCGCCTTCGCCGCCAAGCACCCCGAGCGCATACTCAGCCTGACCCTCTTGGAACCAGCCTGGTCGGGAGACTGGGATTGGAGCAAGGCACACTCCCGATTGTGGAAGCGGTTTCAAGAACTCGAATCGCTGCCGCCAAAGCAGTTCATGGAGACCTTCACGAGGCTGGCGGTAAGGCCCGACGTCGTCCTTCCGCCTCCGCCGGCGGGTGACCCGCCGCCGTGGATGGCAAAGCGACCTGCAGGAATTCGAGCATTCCTGCGTGATTTCGAGAAGTACCACCTGGACCGCGAGCAACTCAGCGCGTTCGCAAAACCAGTCCTGTACGTGCTCGGGGGGCTAAGCAACCCAGACCAGTACGGGGACATCGCAGACCGACTGTCCAAGGTTTTCCGGGACTATCGAGTGGAGGTGTTTGAGGATCGCCACCACTTCGATCCCCCGCATCGCGTCGAGCCCGAACGGCTCGCTGCTGTTCTGAGGGAGCACTGGAAGAGGGCCGAGTCCGGAACCAGACCCTAGACTTCCTCGAGGTCTAATTCAGGAGCTTGCTCCTGGAGCGACTTATTCCGCATTGGGTCACTAAGCTCATGTCTATCTACAATCCAGAGTCCGTCAGAACCTGATGGACTCTGTACCGATACTGGGAGGGCTTATTACCGTGCACGCGACCATTCGCCGCAGAGTAATGAGGAATTTCTGCCCAACGAACTGACGGTAGGCCCAACGCGGACGCCAGCGCAGACTGATGCGCTTTGAACGCTTTACCGGCACTCTTTCCGATTACGATGAACATTGGATCTATAGCCTCCAAAGCCTTTAATTGATCCACCAAAACGTCAACATCACGGTGAATTATGTCGGGCCTCAAATCCAAAGTGTTCGACTTGGAGTTGATCTCGGTGAGCAAATCTGTCATGTAAGCGCCCCACTGAGGCGTGCCTCGGAAAGCCTCAGCGAGGAAGTGATCGTTGTGACGACCGGCGGTGTGAAAGTTATGCCATGGCATACGTTCAACGGAGGACTCTCCGGGGTTTAGCCCAAGGATGATGCTCCGAGCATGGAGAATCGCGTCAAGTTCCCCATCCGGGAAGGAAATGTCACTAGAGCTGTCATAACTCGCGCTTGGCAGCCATACAGCCCATGACGCCGTCATCCTGTATCCGGCCATGGTCTCCAACAGTGATTCCACGTGGACAGTATCGCACTGAGACATGGACAGCTGAAGGGACCATACGGTTCCCTACCTTCAGAGTCCGTGCGTCCTTCCTTACAGACAGTGTCCTTCCTGCTGCGCCAGCGTACCCGACCGCATAGAAACGTCGACGCGTTTGCGAAGGACCTGGACCCCTACGGAGCCGACCAGACGCCTTCGGGTTGGTCCCTTGATACCGAGGTTGCTGGCGTCTTGCTCCAGCCAGACGAAAAACCATTGGGACAGGTTTTACTGCGCCGAAATAGCCCCCATGCCAGGCGTCCCCTCAACCAAAGCGTAGCGCTGCATCACGGCATCCTTCGGCGAGGCGACCACTGGTTTGATGAGTTCAATGTTCGTTGGAACCGCCCGTCGGCGAAGACCTTCTTCCCGCCACCGCGGAGGACCGGATATACCCAAAGCATGAGCCGGTCGACGAGCCGCTCGGCGAACAGGGTTTGCACGAAGTCGAGACTGCCGATGACGTGGATGTGCCCATGCATGTCGCGCAGTTCGTGCAAGGCAGCCACCACATCAGGACCGAGCAGCGTGGATCCGGTCCATTCGAGGCTTGGCGTCTGGCGCCCAGCCACGTATTTCGCGACTCGGCTGAACAGCTGCGCTATGCCTCCGTCCTGCTGCGGCCAGTACCCGGCAAAGATGTGGTAGGTCCGGCGCCCAAGAAGCATAGGATGCCTTGCGAAGCCATGGCCAACGAAGAACATCGACGACGGCGGCTCACCTGCCGCGGCGCCCCCACAAAACGCCCGGTCGGAGCAGTCTCTAAACCTGCTCGAGCTCCAACTGCGGCGCAGGCTTGCGGAATCCGCGAGTCAGGAAGGCCAGATAGACCACGCCCACGCCCGCCCATGCAATCCCGAACGTGAACGACAACTCACTCAGGCTCGTCCACAGCCAGGCCGTCAAGGCAAAACCTATGCCTGGCAGCACAAGGTTATGAACTACGCCCCTGGCGCCGCGTACCTTCTCGTCAATGAAGTAATGCTTGATCACGGCCAAGTTGACCACGGAGAAAGCAACCAGCGCACCGAAGCTGATCAGCGATGAAATTGTCAGGAGATCCAGGACAAAGGCCAGAAGCGAAACGGCTGACGTCAGGAGAATTGGAATCACGGGTGTGCGGAATCGAGCGTGGAGCCGACCCATCGCAGCAGGGAACACACCACTTCGACCCATCGAATGAATGATTCGCGAAACGGACGCCTGAGACGTCAGCGCCGATCCAAGACTTCCTGCAATGTATGCGGCGGTGAAGAAGGCGACGAGTAAGTTTCCGCCCGCCGCGCCAATGACTTCGATAGCCGCCGCGTCCACATCATTGAATGTGCTGACCGGGAGTACAAGGTGGCTGATGTACGCGAGTCCAAGGAAGATCACACCGGCCAGCACGGTGGTTAGCATGATGGCCTTGGGCAGATTGCGCTTCGGGTCCTTTGTCTCCTCAGCGAAGGTGGAAACGGCGTCGAATCCCAGGTATGACAGGCACAGAATTGCGGAGCCCGCCAGAATGGGTGATACGCCCTCGGCCCCATCGACACCGGTGAACGGAGCCATCAAGTCAAGATTGCCAGTACCGGTAATTGATGACAGTCCCAGCGCAACGAACAGCACAATGAAGAGCGCTTGAAGTCCCACCACAATGAAGTTGGCCTTGGCAATCGCGGTGATGCCCAAGATGTTCAGAATGGTAACGGCCAGGATTGAGACGATCATGAACACCCATGCCGGTATGGCTGGGAAGGCCGCGTTCATATAGATGCCGATGAGCAAGTAGTTGATCATCGGCAGCAGCAGATAGTCCAGCAGCAGGGACCACCCCGCCATAAAGCCAAGCCCGGTGCCAAAGGATCGCGTCGCGTAGGTGTATGCCGATCCCCCGAACGGGAAGGCTTGCGCCATCCGGCCATACGAGCGCGCGGTGAATAGCATGACCACCAGCGTCACAGCGTAGGCAGCCGAAAGGCGTCCGCCCGTCAACTCCACCACGATGCCGTAAGTACTGAAGATAGTCAGCGGCACCATGTAGACCAAGCCCAGCAACACCAGCGAGGGAACGCCGAGGACTCGGCGCCAACCCTGGGCTGGAGTCTGAGTGGAAGCTGGCCCCACAGGCTTCTCGCCTGCCGGTGTATCAGTATCAAACGTGGGGGTCATTGGGGATCCTAAATCTAATGCCGGGTGCCGGGAACTGCACCAGAGCTGGGATTGCTAGCCCTTTGCGAACCGGGAGGGAGAGCCCGGTATAGGTTATAAATGAATGCCGTTCGTTTATTAAAGCGGTGAGCCGGATCACAGTCAATTTGTGACGGTGCACACCGCGCTTTGGCCAACGGCGCCGACACATCTCGCGCACCAGCCCACCGAACGTGGGCGGTGAGCGACCAGCAACGTTGAAGCGAAGTAGTCCTCGGAAACGGCAGCCAGGCCCCGTCCATTGCTAGTGGCTGCTGGACGTGGGCAAGGCGGGCCACGGACTACGGCGTCAAACAGCCTTACCCGCGAGGGTTTCCCATCTCCCGCGGCCCGCCTTGCCTGCAATCCGCTACTCTCCGGTACCGACGGCGGCTAAAACATCCACCTCCGCGAGCTCGGTCGGCTCGGCATGCACCTGCCCGGCCACCTGGAAAACATCGACGACAGGGGGCTAAGCAACCCCGACTAGTACGGGGATATCTCAGATCGACTGTCCAAGGGTCTTTCGGGATTATCGCGTGGAAGTGTTTGAGGATCTTCACCACTTCGATCCCCCGCGCCGGTTCGAACCCGGACGGCTTGCTGCTGTTTCGAGGGGGCACTGGAACCGCGCGGAGGAGACCACCCCTACCGCCTGAATCGGGGAAAGGTCTATTGCGCACTCATATCCCCCACCCCAAGGCGTCCCCTCAACCAAGCGTAGCGCTGCATCACGGCACCTTTCGGCGATGCGACCACCGGCTCGATGAGTTCAAGGCTCGTCGGAATCACCCATCGGCGAAGATCTTCTTCCCGCCACCGAGGAATATGGGCTACACCCAAAACGAGAGCCGCTCAGAGAGTAGGGTCTGCACGATGCCGCCCAGTCAGGACCGAGCAGACTGGATCCGGCCTATTCGAGGGTTGTCGTCTCGCGCGAGGCCGCATTGAATATTCGCGCTGTTGGGGTCCATCTGTCGTGTGTTTGGGGGCCGGTGGGCACAGCGCGCGGTAGCGGTCTTGGGTGCCGGTAGTGGCGTGCTCGGGGGCCACCCCGGCTTAGGCTCCTTCCGTC